>NZ_JCADBQ010000011.1:0-181788 GCF_059359355.1 Micromonospora sp. ZG13 | reverse complement strand
AACCCGGAAGCTAAGCCCTCCAGCGCCGATGGTACTGCACTCGGGAGGGTGTGGGAGAGTAGGACACCGCCGGACAATATTTCGGTTCAGGGTCACCCTTCGGGGTGACCCTGAACTGCGTTACGGGCCTTTTCGCGGCTCACGGGCAAGCCGAGAGAAGAGGAAACCGACCACCACGAGGAAACCGACCACCGCCAAGAAACGGAACGCGTAGACCTGTCGACCAGCGACAAGGACGCGTGGCCGTCTCGGGGAGGACGCTGTGCGGACCGTCGTGGAACCCATGAAGGCCCTGCCCCGGCCCGACGACCAGATGCAGCGGCTGTTCTCCGGTGGCTGGCCGGCCTTCATCGGCGCCGACCGGCAGGCGAGTCGTCATCTCGGTCGCGTACGGGAGGTGTTCGCCGACCTGGAGCTGGTGCTGCTCGACGACGACGAGCTGGTGGCCGCGGGGTGGGTGTGCCGATCCGCTGGGACGGCGACCCGGCGCATCTGCCCGAGGGATACACCGACTCGCTGCGGCACGCTTTCGGCAGCCACGACCGGGACCGTCGCCGAGTGGGCAGGCGTAGGGACCGGCGGTCACACCACCGGGGCCGCGACGCGGTGCGCGTACGACAGGAGGAAGCCCCGCCGGCGACTGGCCGGCGGGGCTTCTCCGAGCGTGAGTCGGGCGGCCGTCAGGACGGCTCGGGACCGCAGATGAAGCGCGGCTCGGCGGAGTAGCGCCAGGTGAACTTCTCCCGCTTCACGACCTTGCCGTCCTTCTTGAACACCCGGAAGGCGTCCTGGGTGAAGCCCTGGCTGCCGCTCGCCGGGATGCAGGTGGGGCCGGGTTCCAGGTAGACCGTCTTCGGCTGGGTGATGTTGCGGCGCGGGGTGTACTCGGTCTTCACGCTGTCCCAGATCTTGGTGCTCCAGATCGACACGGTGATCGAATTCGACGTGTAGGAGGTGTCGATCAGTACGCCGTGCTCGGTGTTGTTGCGGAACTTGAAGTCCAGGTCCGGCCAGAAGATGGTCGACTCGATGACCGCCGGGTACCGGCTGAACCAGTACGAGTGCGGCTTGTGCTCGACGTCCTCCAGCCCGGCGTAGTACGTCGCGTTGAACAGCGTGGTGGTGAACTGCGAGGTGCCGCCGCCCACCCCGGGGACCAGCTTGCCGTCGAGGATGACCGGGGCGTCCCGGTAGCCCTGGGCGTAGCCGCGCTCGCCGGTGTGCCCGTTGAGGGAGAACGTCTCGCCGGGCAGCACCACCGTGCCGTCCACGTCCTTCGCGATCGTGACGATGTTCTGGCTGCGCGGCGAGGAGAGCCCACCGGTGAACCGCGTGGTGAAGGTGGAAACCCGCTCCTTGATGCCCAGCCCGGCCAGCTTCGCCGCGGTCAGCTCCGGCTCCGCCGGCTTCAGCTCGCCGGTGACCTTCCGGTCGTCCGCCTTCGGCAGGACGGCGAGCAGGTCGCGGCCGAGCGCCTCGCTGTCGAGCTGCTGACCGGGCTTGCCCTCGACGACCTTCGGCTTGCCGCCGGAGATGGTCATCCGCGCGTCCTTCGGCGGCACCTCGATGGCGGCCAGCTCGCCGCCGAGCGCGGCGCGCAGCCGCTTCACGTCGACCTGCGGGGTCAGCTTGCCGGCCTTGTCGGCCGTGAACCGCAGGCTCTTCGCGATCGCCTTCGGCGGGACCTGCACCGAGCCCTTGCCGGTGGTCAGCGTGACGGGGGCGGCCACGGCCGGCTTCGCCAGCTCGGCCACGAGCCGGTCCACCTCCTCGGCGCTGGTCGCCGGGTGCGTCTCGACCAGCGGCACGGTCACCGGCTGCCCGGCGAGCCAGCCCTCCCGCACCACCTGCGCGGAGCGTTCCGGATCGAGCGCGAGGCTCGGCTTCGGGTGCACCGCCTTCGGCGTCGTGCCCTTCCAGGTGATCGCCGGCATGGTCATCTTCCGGCCCTGGTCGCCGACGACCTTCTCGAGGGCGGCGTCGAGGCGGGCCGTGTCCACGGCCACCACGGGCTGCACCGCCCGGGACCCCACGAGCCGGTCGACCGCGTGCGCCTCGGCCTCTGCCGCCGCCGCCACCGTGGCGTCGACGTCGATCGCCAGGCCGACGGCGGCCGGGTCGATCGTGGCGGTCCGCTCGCCGACGCGTACCGACAGCGGGGCGTTCAGGGCGGCGGCGCGGCGTTCGAGCTCCGCCCGCAACTCCCGGGCGGCGTCCGCGCGGCTCCGGCCGCCGAGCTCCGCGCCGAGCACCGTCGTCCCGCGCGGCACGTCACCGGCGTACGCGTAGGCGCCCGCCCCGGCCAGGGAACCCAGCACCGCCGTGGCGACCCCGGCGGCCAGCAGCAGCCGGAACCGGCGGGACCGTGAGCCGCCCGGCCCGGCTGCCGGCGCGACCGGCTCCGGCTCGTCACCGGGCCAGGTCACGGCTGTCACCTGCACGGTGGGCCGGTCGTCGGCGGGTGGGGGCTTCTCGCCGTACAGCGTCACGGTCACCTCGATCGGACGTACCACAACGGGGGAGCACACCTCCGCCCGGAAGACACCTACGGTAACCGGCGCCCCGGCGGGGCGGCAGCCTCCGCCCGTACCGTCGCGTACGGCGTGTCGTCCGGCGTGTCGGGGAACACCGGCCGGCCGCCGGCCGGGCCGGCGGGCATGGCACGGTAGGGGCATGAAAGCGGACGAGGCGGTCCTCGCGTACGGGGGCGGTTGGCTGGACCGGGCGGGGGAACTGCGTACCGACCAGCAACGGCTCGCCGCACTGCTGGCGGACCCGGCGAGCACCCTGCTGCCGCTCTGGCGGGACCGCTGCCTGGTCGCGGGGGACGCGCCGGTGCGGCTGAACGGGGAACGGGCGGCCGGGGCGCTCGCCGTCGCCGACGAGACGGTCTTCCTCGGCATGGACGAGGGCTCGGCCGTCTTCGCCGTGGACCTCTCCGGGCTGCCCGAGGCCGCCGCCGTCGAGGTGGCGGGGGCGGAGGCGGCCGTGGACGTCCGGGCGCTCGTCGGCCGGCTCGACCCGGCCGGGGCAGCAGTCCAGGCGTACGCGCGGGGCCTGCTGCACTGGCACCGGCAGCAGCGCTTCTGCGGCACGTGCGGGGCGTCGACCGTGGCCCGGGGCGGTGGACACGTGCGCTCGTGCGCGCGGGCGGACTGCGGCCGGCTCCTCTTTCCCCGGATCGAACCGGCGGTCATCGTGCTGATCGAGGCGCCCGGCGCCCCCGACCGCTGCCTGCTGGCCCGGCACGCGGGCGCACCCGAGGGGTCGTACTCGACGCTCGCCGGCTTCGTCGAGGTGGGCGAGAGCCTGGAGGACGCCGTCCGGCGGGAGATGGCCGAGGAGGCCGGCGTGACGGTGACCGACGTGACGTACGTGGGATCTCAGGCGTGGCCGTTCCCGGCCGGCCTGATGGTCGGCTTCCGCGCCACCGCCGCCTCCGAGCAGGTGCGGGTCGACGGCGAGGAACTGCTGGAGGCGCGCTGGTTCACCCGGGACGAGCTGCGCGAGCGGGCGGCCGCCGGACGGCCCCTGGGCCGCGTCGACTCGATCGACCACCACCTGCTGCACTCCTGGCTCGCCGCCGGAACCTGACCGCCGCGGCCGGCATCTCAGGAGCCGCCGGGTCGGGCAGGGCCGGCCGAGGGGCGGCGGAAGGCCAGCCAGGCCATCACCGTGGCCGTGGCGACGGCGGTGGCGAGCGCGCAGACCAGGACGCCCTCGACCGTGCGCGGCGCGACAAGCAGGGCCGTCCCGGCGAGGACGGCGGTGGCCGCCCAGAGCGGCGCGGCGGGCCACCGGGCACCCGTCGCCACCTGGTCGTTGACAAGCATGAAGACCACCGCGTAGAGGGCGCCAACGGCGGCGAAGAGCGGTGCCGCGCCGGCCAGGTGCAGGTAGTCCGCCCCACCGGCGAGGCGGAACGCCAGCTCGCCGGCGAACGCGGCGGCGCCGACCAGGACCGCGCCGCAGGCCAGGATCAGCCCCAGCGCGGCGACCCGGGCCCGTCGGTCGCCCCGGGCGAGGCGGGGCAGCACCAGCACGGTGACCACCTGCGGCGCCCAGAGCGCGCCCTTGGTGAGCACCGACCCGACCGCGTACCCGCCGGAGGCGTCGTCGGGCAGCAGCTGGCGGGCGAGGATCAGGTCGGCGTACGAGATGGTGAGCATCGCCAACGACGCGCCGCACGCCGTCATGACGTGCCTGGCGGTCAGCCGGCGGTCCACCACGGCGGCCGGGGCGCCCGTGCGCGGGGCCGGCCGCACCGGGCGGGCGAGACGGGCCAGCAGGGGCAGGACGGCCAGCCCGGTGAGCGTGGCGAGCAGCAGGCAGGCGACCGGCCCCCGGCCGAGGGCCAGCCCGAGCACGAGCCCGCCGTAGCGGCCGGCGGCGAGTACGGTCATCGCGGCGGCAAGGTGCAGGAACCGCTGGTCGCCCTGGAGTTCACCGAGCCACCGGCCGGCCAGCACGGTGGCGAACGTGGTCGCCGCGAGCAGCAGGGTCAGCGCCACCGGCAGGCGCAGTGCCGCGCTGAGCACCGGGGCGGCCAGCGCGGTGACGCCGGCGGTGAGCGCGGCGGTGCGCAGCGCGAGGCGGGCGACGCTGGTGGCGCCCCACCGGGCGCGGTGCGCGGCCACCGCGATCTGGAGCCCGAAGCCGGGCACGGCCGCGATGGCGGCGAGGGCGAGCGCGGTGGCCAGCGCGCCCAGCTCGGCGGCGGCCAGCCGGCGGGCCCCGAGGACCGGGACCAGGTAGGCCAGCGCGTTGGTCAGCATGGTGGCGACGATGACGGCGGTGCCCGCCGCGCCGAGCCGGACGGCTCCGGCCTCGCTGCCCGTCGTCCGGGTCATGTCACCCCATGTCGCGCTGCTGTCCGGCGCGGGCGGTACGCGTCGCGGCCGGCGGAGCGGCCGGAACGGGCCCGACCCCGGGTGACGGTACCGGTCAGTAGGGTCTTGCGTCAGCCCCCTGCCCAACGGGCCGGGAGGCGTCTAGTGTGCTGGCCCATGGCGTCGACGCACGTGGCCTCCGCAGCCACCTCCGGTTTGGCCTCGGTCCTTCCCGAACGGTTCGTCGCGGCCGCGATCCGGCGGGTCTACCCCCGGGTGGAGCCGGAGCTGGCCCGGTTGGCCGATTTCGTCCCGCGCGGTGGCACGGCCGTGGACGTCGGTGCCTGGTACGGCCCGTGGACGGCGCGACTGCTCAGGCGCGCCGACCGGGTGGTCGCGGTGGAGCCCACCCCGCCGCTGGCCCGACAGTTGCGGGCGGCGTTCCCGGCCGTCGAGGTGGTCGAGGCGGCCGTGTCGGACCACGAGGGCACCGCGTCGCTCTACCTGCCCGAGGGCGGGGCGATCGTCGGCACCTCCTCGCTGGAGGACCCGCGGCAGGGCGACCCGGTGCAGGTCCGGCGGATCACGCTCGACTCGCTCGGCCTGACCGACGTGCGCTTCGTGAAGCTGGACATCGAGGGACACGAGCTGCCGGCGCTGCGGGGCGCCGCGGAGACGGTCCGCCGGGACCGGCCGGTGCTGCTCATCGAGGTGGAAGAGCGCATCCAGCCGGTCGGCCCGCTGCTGGAACTGCTCGCCGGCTGGGGCTACCGGGGGTACGTGCTGCCGGGGCGGGACTGGGTGCCCCTGGCCGACTTCGACCTCGGCGGGCACCAGCGCGCGGCGATCGCCCGGGTCGGGCAGAGCTTCGCCCGCCGGGTGCTCTGGCCCCGCCCCCGCTACGTCAACTCGGTGCTGTTCCGTCCCGAGTGACCGTGCCCGGCAGGCTCACTGCTGCGGCACCGCAGTGCCGACGACGACCTCGTTGGTGCAGATCGTCACGCCGTGGCGCGGGACGGTCAGCTCGACGGTGTCGCCGCCGCCGGTGAACTCGAAGAAGTACTGGTGCAGGCCCTGCTTGACGGGGAACTCCCGGGCGCTGCTGCCGAGCCGGAAGACGGCGGTGGAGTCGGCGGAGCTGAGGTAGCCGACCCGGACCACCCAGAACCAGTCGTCGCGCGGTGCGCTGAGCGGCAGCCGTATCGTCTGCCCCCCGAGGATCTTGTAACCGCAGCCCTCGTCGGGGCCGGGCGGGACGGCGGGACCGTCGACCCGGACCGGGGTGATGCGTCCCTGGTCGTCGAAGATCGCCGGCTCCTCCGCCCCGGTGACGAAGACCGGGCCGTCCTCCAGCGCCTGGAAGAACTTCGACTGCCGGTTGTACGGCGCGGACAGGTTGGGCACCACGCCTTCGGGGACGGGCCGGTCGAGGAAGACCGTGCCGGGCGGGGCCGCGGCCAGCTCGGCACGCGCGGTCTTCAGGTAGGCCAGGCCCCGCTTCACGGCCCACTCGTCGCCGTACCGTGCGGTGCTCCAGGCCGTGCCCAGACCCCCGGCGAGCAGCACGACGACGATCAGGGTGCTGGCCGTCTCGCGGTACCGGGTCAGCCACTCCGGCCGCCGGTCGCCCGCCTCTCGCTCCCCGTCCGCGGGGTGCCCCGTCGTACCGTCCGCCGGCCCCGTGACCGGGGCAGCCAGGCCGAGCAGCGCGACGCCGACGCAGAGCGCGGCCACCACGACCACGTCGGTGACGTACCGGGGCACGGAACCGGCCACGTCGCTGTAGACCGAGCCGAGCCGGGTCGCGCCCAGCAGGGCCACCACGAGGGCCAGGTACGCCCCGAGCAGCACCCAGGCGCGCCCGGCGGTGCGCCGCAGGCGTACGGTCAGCACGACCAGGGCCAGGAAGACGGCCCAGGACAGCCATCGGCCCAGCTCCGGTGGCGCGGTCACCGGGGCGCCGTCGCCCGCCGCCATCCATGCCCACGGCCCGCCGAGCAGGCCCGGGACGACGGTCGAGCCGAGCATCTGCCACAGAAACGAGAACACCTCGTTCAGCGAGTCCGGCTGGCGCAGCGAAGATTCCGAGCGGGTCAGGTAGAGCCCGGCGAAGCTCAGCGAGACGGCGGTGAGCACCGCCCACGACGGCCAGTAGCGGCGCACCGTGTCCCACACCGCCCGTACCGGCGGGCCGTCGACGAGCAGGCACGCGGTGAACAGGAAGACCAGCGGCACCACCAGCAGGGCCTTCTCGAAGAAGAGCAGCCCGAACACCACCGCCAGGGCCAGACCGACCAGGTGCCGGCGGCGACCGGTGCGGACATAGCGCAGCTGGGCGCCGATCGCCAGCACCATGGCGAGCTGCATGGGAACCATGTTCACGCCCACCGCCCACCAGGTGCCGGCCTCCAGGGTGAGCGGACTGAACAGGAAGATCGCGAGCGGCACCAGCAGTGCCAGGCCGGGCCGGACGAGCGTGCGGAGCAGCCGGAAGAAAGCCACCGCCAGTACCGCCTGGCCGGCGGTCATCAGCAGCACGTACGGCCAGTAGGCGAGGCCGACCACCCGGGTCACCACCCAGGTGAGCAGCAGGGCGGCCGGCATGAAGTGGTTGTTGTAGAGGGTGAGCAGGAAGCCCGGCGTGAGGTCGGCCTCCGCCGCCCGGGAGACCAACACCCAGTCGTCGACCGCGAGGTGGCCCCGGGAGGCGAGCTGCGCCCGCCACACCAGACTGGCCACGATCATGGCGACGCCGATGGCCCGTACCGGGTCGGCGCGTACCCAGCCGCCGATCAGTCCGCTCTCGTCAGGCTGGGCGGCCCTTTCGGACCCGGTCGATGCCATGGCGGGAAGACTGCCACACCGCCGACCGCTGTTCCCATCAGGCCAACGGATGGTTCGGTCCCCGCGCGCAGATCCGCGTACAGTGGCCGCCACCAGCGCGGCGGTCGTCGCGCCCGGGCAGTGGTGAGGTCAGGGATGCGCGAACGGCTGGTGCCGCACGGCGTGGCCGCCGCCGTGACGGTGGTGGTGCTCGCTCCGCTGGCCCTGCCCGGCTACGTGCTCCGCTACGACATGGTCTTCGTGCCCCGGCAGGCGCTGAGCTGGGAGGCGATCGCCCCGGCCACCGCGCTGCCCCGGGCCGTCCCACAGGACGCGGTGGTCGCGCTGGCCAGCCAGGTGGTGCCCGGCTGGCTGCTGCAACGGCTGGTGCTGTGCGCGATCGTGTACCTGGCCGCGCTGGGCGCCGCCCGGCTGGTGCCGACCGGCCGGGTCGCGGTACGGGTCGTGGCCGCCGTCGGGTACGCCTGGACGCCGTACCTCGCCGAGCGGCTGCTCATCGGGCAGTGGGGGCTGCTGGTCGCGTACGCCGCGCTGCCCTGGCTGGTGCGGGCGGCGCTCGACGTGCGGGCGGGCCGCGGCGGGCTGCGCCGGCTGCTGCTCGCGGCGTCGGCGTCGGCGATCACGCCCACCGGCGGGGTGCTCGCCCTGGCCGCGGTCGCGGTGCTGCTGCCCGGGCGCTACCCGGCGGCCGCCCGGTCGACGGCGCTTGGCGTGGGGTTGACGATGCTGCTCAACGCGCCGTGGCTGGTCGCCGGGTTCGTCACCGCCGACGCCGGTCGGTCCGATCCCGCCGGGGTGGTGGCGTTCGCCGCGCGCGCGGAGAACTGGGCCGGCCCGCTGGCGGCCCTGGCGGGCACCGGCGGCATCTGGAACGGGCAGAGCACCCCCGCCTCCCGGGCGGTCGTGCTGGTGCCGCTGGCCACGGTGCTGCTGCTGGCCGTCGTCGGGTACGGCGTCGCGCTGCTGTGCCGGCGCTGGCCGCCGTCGGCCGTCGGCCGGTTCGGCCTGCTCGCAGCCGGTTCGTGGCTGGCGGCGGCGCTCGGGGTGCTGCCCGGCGGCGCGGACCTGCTCGGCTGGCTGGTCGCCAACGTGCCCGGCGCCGGCCTGTTCCGCGACGGTCAGAAGCTGCTGGTGCCGTACGCGCTGGCGCTGGCGGTGTCCGGCGCGCTCGGCGCGGAACGGATCGCGGACCGGCTGGCGGCCCGCTTCGACGCGACGACCGCCGCGGTGACGCTGGTCGGCGCGGCGCTGCTGCCGGTGGCGCTCCTGCCCGACCTGGCCTTCGGCGGCGTCGGCCGGCTCCACCCGGTGGCCTGGCCGGCGGACTGGGCGACGGTGGCGCGGCTGACCGCGCAGCGGCCGGGCGAGGTGATCTCGCTGCCGTTCCAGGAGTACCAGAGCCATCCGTGGAACCACGGGCAGGTGGTGATCGATCCGGCGCCTCGGTACCTCGCCGTGCCGGTGCTCATCGACGACACGCTGCGGGTCGGCGACCTGGCGGTGGCCGGCGAGGACCGCCGTGCCGCCCGGGTACGCGAGGTGCTCGCCGCCGGTGCGCCCCTGTCGAGCACCGGCTCCCGGTGGGTGCTGGTGCAGCGGGCGGCCGGCCCGCCCCCGGCCCCGGCGGCGCTGGTCGGGCTGCGGACCGTCCACACGGGACCGGAGCTGACCCTCTACGAGAACCCGGACTGGACGCCGCCGCCAGCCCCGGCCCGGCCCGGCCCGGTGGGGTGGGCGCACCTCTTGACTGGAACGGTGGTGGTGGGGATCGTTTTTTCGGGCGCTGCGCGGGCAGGCTACCGCGTGGTAGCGTCCCGGCACGCGAGTCCCGCGGAAGGAGAAGGTGGATGAGGAACCTGCCCGCGTTCGTCGCCGTCGGGGTACTCGGGGTCGTGCTCGGCCTGCTCGGGAGCGTCGGACTGGCGAATGCGCTCAGCCCGTCCGCCAAGGAGGCCGCCAACACCAAGGTGAGTGAGCAGGGAACCGAGGCTCCGCTGTACGGCACGCGCTGAACCAACGCACGAAGGGCGCCCGCTGACGCGGGCGCCCTTCGTCGTCTCCGGCGTCGGCCGGGGAGCGCGCTCAGGGGCGGGCGGTCACCTGCGTCACCAGGTGGGCGAACCGCGCCCCGGTGGCCGTCCAGTTGAAGCGGGACGCGTGCAGCAGCGCGGCCTCACCCATCGCCTTGCGCCGCACGTCGTCGGCGAGCAGTTCGCGCACGACGGCGGTGAACTCCGGCTCGTCGTCGACGAGGAGCCCGGTCTCGGTGTCGACCATCGCCTCGGCGACGCCGCCCGCGTAGCGGAACGCGACGGTGGGGGTGCTCCGGGCGGCGGCCTCCACGATGGTCAGGCCCCAGCCCTCCTTGAGCGAGGGGGTCAGCGCGAGCCAGGCCGACGAGAGCACCGCGTGCTTTTCGTCCTCGCTGATGAAACCGGTGAACCGGACATGACTCGCGATGCCGAGCGACTCGGACAGCTCCCGCAGCGGCTGCGTCCACCAGCCCTGGCCGGCCACCACCAGCTCCAGGTCGGGCAGTTCGGTGACCAGTTCGGCCACCGTACGCAGGGCGATCTCCACCCGCTTGTGGGGCACCAGCCGGCCGAGCACCAGCAGCGACGGGTGCGGCGTGCGGGGCAGCGGCGGGCCGGTCACCGGAGGCGTCCCGTTGGGCACGACGTCGATCCGGTCCGCGTCCACCCCGAGGGCCGCCAGCTCCGCGCGGCTCGCCTCCGACACCGTCACGTACCGGCAGCGGCGGTAGAGCCGGACCGCCAGCCGCGACTCGATCCACCAGCCCAGCCGGGCCATCACCGGACCGAAGACCACCGGCCACTGCTCCCGGTGCACGTGGTGCACCAGGGCGAGCACCGGCCGACCGGCGTAGAGCGGGGCGAAGAACGGCACCCCGTTGCAGACGTCGACGACCAAGTCCGGCCGGCCGAGACCACGCCGGCTCAGGGGGCCGAAGCCGAACCGGCCCGCCAGGCAGGTCAGCGCCGCCCGGGTGTAGACCGTCATCCGGGAGCCGCGCCGCAGCACGCGTACGCCCTCGGGCGTGGTGGTGGCCGGGCCGGCGTTGTCGTGCGCGGCGCAGAGCAGGGTGACCCGGTGCCCGGCGGCGACGAGTTCGGCGGCGATGCGCTCGACGTAGACCTCAGAGCCGCCGCCCTCGGGGTTGGCGGTGTCGCGCCAGTTGAGGAACAGCACGTGGCGCACGGGGGTGTCGGAGTTGTCCACGCTACTCCTACCGGCGGGTAATGAAGCTCGATTCGCGCCACACTAGGGCGACCTGGGTCACATCCGCAATGGGGTCGGCGCGACGGCGACGGTTCGGTCACGGCCGGTCGCCAGGGGTTTGCCGGCGACGGGAAACCTTGGCAGGGTGTGCAGCGCGACTGCGTACGGTGGCGGGCGTCGCTCCGCGCCACGCGGCGCGACCTGCGGGCGGACGTGCCTTTCGTTCCGGCGACGACGAGGAGGTGACCGGGCGTGCGCGACGGTCCGGTAGCGGTACGGGGCCTCTTCCAGCGGTCGCCGGTGGTGCTGCTCAGCGCCGCGCTCGCGCTGCTGCTGGCCGGCTGGGCGACGGTGGCGTACGTGCGGTCCGACCGCAGCGTCCCGGAGTGCGTGGAGCGGGTCCAGCTCCGCGTCGCCGCGGCCCCGGTGATCGCGCCAGCCCTGGACCGGATCGTCCGGGCCAGCGTCGGCACGCAGCCCTGCGTCACGATCTCCGTGCAGGCCCAGGAGTCCGGCGCCGTCGCCGCGCAGGTGGCCGAGGGCGTGGACGTCGCCGACGCGTGGGTGCCGGAGTCGACGTTCTGGCTGCTCCGGGCCCGCGCGGCCGGCGCCTTCGAGGTGCCGGCGCAGGGCACGTCGGTGGCGAGCACGCCGGTCGTGCTCGCGGTAGCCGATTCGGCCGCGCGCCGGCTGGGGTGGCCGGCGAGGCAGCTGACCTGGCGCTCCACCGTCGGTCCGAAGGCCCCCGCCGTCAAGGTGGGGCTGCCCGACCCGGCCGTCGACCCGGTCGGGGTCGGGGTCGTGCTCGGGGTGCGCGGCCTGGCCGCCGGGGAGGACGACCCGGCCGGGACGGTCGCTGCGGTGCTGCGCCGGCTCGCCGACCGGACGTTCACTCCCCCCGCGGGCGGGACGCTGCCGGTCGGGTCGGCCCTGCCGGGCAAGGCCGACGCCGTGGCCACCAGCGAGCAGGCCATGCTCGTGCACAACGCGCTGGCCGGCGACGACAAGCTGGTCGCGGCGTACCCGGAGGTGGCAGTCCCCGCGCTGGACCTGCCGTACGTGGTGCTGCCCGCCGCCCTCGGTCCGGTCCGGGACGCCGCCGCGCGCTTCCTGACCAACCTGCACACCGTCGAGGCGCGGGACCTGCTCAGCGGGTACGGCTTCCGCACCGCAGCCGGTTTCCCGCCGGCGATCCCCCGCGACGGCCGGCTGTCGCCGGAGGTACGCCAACCGGTGCCGCTGCCCGCCGACGAGGTCGTCACCGAGGCGCTGACCGGGTGGAGCGGCGTGCAGCGCAGTGCCCGCATCCTCACCGTGCTGGACATCTCCGGCTCGATGGCCGCCCAGGTGCCCGGCTCGGACGAGACCCGGCTCGAGGCCACGCTCAAGGCGGCCCGGGAGGGCTCCGGCCTGCTGCTCGACAACAGCGAACTCGGCGTGTGGGTCTTCTCCACGAAGGTCGACGGCGACCGGGACCACCAGGAGATCCTGCCGGTCGCGCCGTTGGACCCGACGCAGCGGGAGCGGCTGGTCGAACGGCTGGGCGCCGTCCGCGTGAAGCCCCGGGGCGGCACCGGGCTGTACGACACGACGCTGGCCGCGTACCGGGACGCACGGCGGCACTGGACACCCGGGCGGATCAACCTCGTGCTGATCATGACCGACGGGCGCGACGAGGACGGGGAGAGCATCGGCCGGGCCCGGTTCCTCACCGAGCTTGCCGAGTTGCAGGATCCGCGCCAGCCGCTGCCGATCGTCTTCATCGGGCTGGGTAAGGACATCGACGCCGATGACCTCAAGTCGATCGTCAAGGTCACCGGCGGGCAGGTCTTCAGCACCGACGAGCCCAGCGGCATCCGCCAGATCTTCTTCTCCGCGCTCGCGGACCTGAGCTGCCTTCCCCCGGAGTGCCGACGGTGAACCCGCACCCTCCCCGGCCCCGGCACCCCGGCGGCCCGGTGCGCCGGGTCGTCCGATCCGTCCGCGGGGCGCCGGGCACGGCCCTGTCGCTGCTGCTGCTCACCGTGCTCGCGTTCGTGCAGCGACCCGGTCAGGTCACCTTCGACACCAAGCTCGACCTCGCCGCGAACCCGGTGCACTTCATGGCCCGGGCGCTGCACATGTGGAACCCGGAGGCCACCTCGGGGGAGCTGCAGAACCAGGCGTACGGCTACCTGTTCCCGATGGGGCCGTTCTTCGCCGGGGGGCAGTTGCTGGGCGTACCGCCGTGGATCACCCAGCGGCTGTGGACGGCGCTGCTCCTCGCCGCCGCGTTCTACGGCCTGCTGTGGCTGGCCCGGGCGCTGGGGGTCGGCACCGAACCGACCCGGTACGCGGCCGCCCTCGGCTACGCGCTGGCGCCCCGAATCCTCACCGAGATCGGCGCGCTCTCCTCCGAGACACTCTCCGCCGCGATGCTGCCCTGGGTGCTGCTGCCGCTGGTCCTGGTACGGCGGATCGGGTCTCCGCGACGGGCCGCCGCGCTCTCCGCGCTGGCCGTGCTCGGCATGGGCGGGATCAACGCGGCGGTGGTGCTGCTCGCCCTGCTGCTGCCCGGGGTCTGGCTGCTCACCCGCCGCTGGGACCGCGAGCACCTGCGGCTGGTGGGCTGGTGGTGCCTCTGCGTCGTCGGGGTCTGCCTCTGGTGGATCGTGCCGCTGCTGCTGCTCGGCGAGTACAGCCTGCCGTTCCTCGACTACATCGAGTCGTCCACCACGACGACCGCCGTCGCCTCGCTGTTCCAGGCGGTGCGCGGCACCAACCAGTGGGTCGCGTACATCGTGCAGGGCGACCCGTGGTGGCCGGCGGGCTGGCTACTGATCGACAACCCGACGCTGATGACGCTCACCGCCGTGGTGGCGCTGGTCGGCCTGGCCGGGCTGGCCGGCAACCTGCTGCCCGAGCGCCGGTTCCTGGTGCTGGGCTTCCTCACCGGGCTGACCCTGCTCACCATGGGCTACGTCGGTAGCCTGGACAGCCCGCTCTCGGCGCCGGTGCGGGATCTGCTGGACGGTCCGCTGGCGCCGTTCCGCAACGTGCACAAGCTGGACCCGGTGCTGCGGCTGCCGCTGATGCTCGGCTTCGCGCACGGCGTCGACGCGTGGGTCACCCGGCTGCACCGGGCCGCCGGCCGACGCCGCCCCTCCGGCCGCCTCTCCCCCCGGCTGCGCTCGCTGCTGTTCGTACCGGTGCTGCTGCTGGTGCTGGGGGCCGCCGCGCCGGCCTGGCTTGGGCAGTTGCGGCCCGGGCCGGGCTGGTCGGACCTGCCGCCGCACTGGCGGGCGGCGGCGACCTGGCTGGCCGAGCGCGACGCGTTGGCCCGCACCCTGATGGTGCCGGGCTCCGGCTTCGGCCAGTACGAGTGGGGACGTTCCGTCGACGAGCCACTCCAGGCCCTGGCCGGGGCACCCTGGGCGGTGCGCCACCAGATCCCGCTCGGCTCGGCGGGCAACACCCGGATGATGGACACCGTCGAGTCCGTCCTGGCCCACGGCCGTGGTTCGGGCGGCCTGGCCGACTTCCTGGCCCGCTCGGGGTTCCGGCATCTGCTGCTGCGCAACGACATCGACCGCACGCAGGTGGACGCGCCGCCGGTGGCGGCGCTGCGCCAGGCGCTCGCCGGGTCGCCGGGGATCACGCGGGTGGCGACCTTCGGCAGTACCACCACCTTCGGCCGTACGCCGGGCAGCCCGGTCGACGAGGCCGCCGGCCCGCTGCCGGCCGTCGAGGTGTACGAGGTGCGACGCCCGGTGCCGGCCGCCTCGGCGGTGCTCGCCGCCGACGTGCCGACGGTCAGCGGCGGGCCGGAGTCGCTGCTGCCGCTGCTCGAGCAGGGGCTGGTGGAGCGGGACAGACCGGTGGTGCTGGCCGGGGACCGGGCCGGCTTCCGCGACGGCGGTGACGAGTCGTGGATCGTGACCGACGGGCTGCGCCGCCGCGAGCGTGACATCGGCCGGGTCCGCGACAACCTCAGCCAGACGTTGACCGCGGCCGAGGCGAGCCGGCAGGGCCGCGTCGCCCTGGACCTGCTGCCGTTCCCGGGCGACCAGCACCAGACGGTCGCCACCTACCAGGGCGTACGCGAGGTCAACGCCTCCAGCGCGATCAGCTTCGTGGACAGCTTCGCCCCCGCCGACCCGTCTCACCTGCCCTTCGCGGCCGTCGACGGCGACGAGCGCACCGCCTGGCACTCGGCGCCCCTGGCCGGGCCCGTCGGCCAGTGGCTGGAGGTGGACCTGGACACGCCGCGCGAGGTCGACCGCGTCACGCTCAACTTCGTCGACGACCTCGGGGTGGGGTGGCCGGTAACCCGGTTCCGGCTCACCACGGACCGGGGCTCGGTGGACCACGAGGTCGCCCGCGCGCTGGGGGCGCACTCGTACTACACGCTTCCCGGCTCCACGAGCCGCGTACGCGTCACGGTGCTGGCGGTCGCCGGTGGGCGGCTCGACGGCGGGGTCGGCATCCGCGACCTCGTCATCCCCGGCACCGCCCCGCGACGGGCGCTGCGCACCCCGGCCGACATCCCGACCGGCTTCGTCGGACCGGTCGCCTGGTCGTTCAGCCGGGGGCCGGCCGACCGCCCCGCCTGCTTCCCGGTCGCCGCCGCAGGCTCGGACGCCGCGCCGTCGACCGGTTCCGGCCTCCGGCCCGCCGGGACGGTGATCCGGTGCGACCGGTTCCTGGCCCGGGCCGGCGAGGAGCCGCTCGGGGTGGACCGGGTGTTCCAGAGCGCGGTCCCCGGGACGTTCCGGCTGGACATGACCGCCGTGCCCCGGCCCGGCGGGCAGTGGACGCTGTCCGGGGTGCCGGTGCGGGCCACCGCCTCCTCCCACCTGGCCGGCGACGCGGCCGTGGTCGCGTACGCGGCGATCGACGGCGACCCGGGCACGGCCTGGCTGGCCGACAGCGACGACCTGCGTCCCACCCTGCGGCTGAGCTGGTCGGAGCCGCGCCGGATCGCCGAGGTGCGGCTGCGTCCGGCGGAGCTGCCGGTCGGCTCACTGCCGGAATCGGTCGAGGTGCGCACCCCGGGTGCCAACCGGGTGCTGCGGGCCGGCGCGGACGGCGTGGTGCGCTTCCCGGCGGTACGGACGGACCGGATCGAGATCGTGGTGCGGGATTCCGCCGAGCGGGTGGCCGACCGGCGGGGCAACGGCTGGACGGCGACCGTGGGGATCGCCGAGGTGCAGATCCCCGGACTGGAAGACCTGCTCCGCCCGATCGCCGGGGCGACGCGCGTCGTCGAGCGGTGCGGGTCGGGGCCCGCAGTCGAGCTGGACGGACTCCGCTACGACACGTCAGTCGCCGGAACCCTCGCCGACGTGCTCGACGGCCGGCCGCTGCCGGTCACCGTCTGCGGCGCCACCGGCGCGGTGGTGGACCTCCGGGCGGGCGGGCACCGCCTGGCGACCTCCCCGTCGAACGGGTTCATCGTGCAGGACGCCGCGCTGCGTCCGGAGGCGGCGCAGGCCGCGCCCCGGCACCGCGAGGTGACCGTGCTCGACTGGAACCCGACGGACCGGCGGGTGCGGGTGGCGGCCGGCGACACGGCGCTGCTGGTGGTGCCGGAGAACGCGAACGCAGGCTGGACGGCCACCGTGGACGGTCGGCCGCTGACCGCCACCCGGGTCGACGGCTGGCAGCAGGCGTGGGTGCTGCCAGCCGGTGAAGCCGGGGAGGTCCACCTGACGTTCGCCCCGGACCGGACGTACCGGGGTGGGCTGGTGGCGGGGGCGGTGACGGCGTTCGGGGTGCTGCTGCTGGCGCTGCTCCCGGTGCGGCGACGTGCGGTGGCCGACGCCCTGCCACCCCCGTCGGTGACGGTTCCGGCGGAGGGGCCCGCCTGGGTGACCGCCGTCCTGCTGGTGGTGCTGCTCGCCGCGCTGGGCGGCGTACTGCCGGTGGCCATCGTGCTGGCCGCGATGCTGCTGCGGCAGCTCACCCGCCGGGCTCTTCCGGTGGTGGTGTTCGGCGCGCTGAGCTTCGCCACGGTGACCACGGTGGCCGGCCGGTTGCAGGGCCACGGGCAGGAGTGGGCGTACGGCCCGTGGGTGCAGGGGGCGATGCTCGTCGCCGTCGGGGCGGTGGTCGCCGCGGTGCTTCCCGTGCCCGGCGTCGCGCCGGAGGGCGCGGCTCGGCCGGCGGAGGTCCCCCGCGCGAGGACGGGTACGGCCGATGCGGATGATGTGACGCCGGGCGCCAGGGACGGACGGCCGGCCGGAGCCACGGATCGGGACGAGGACGGGACGGTGGCGTGATGAGCGCAGCGCATGACGGAACGGGGCGGGCGGCGCGTCGCCGGTTCGCCACGCTGGGCAGGTCGGTGGCCCTGTTCCGGGCCTTCCTGGTCGAGCAGAGCGACCCGGACCACTTCTACGGCCTGCTCGCTCAGGACTCCGTACGCCAGGTGTCCGGCTACGTTCCGCTCGCCGGCCGGACGGTGCTCGACGTCGGCGGCGGCCCCGGCTACTTCGCGGCGGCCTTCCGGGCCGCCGGTGCCCGCTACGTGGGGCTCGACCCCGACGTGGGCGACTTCTCGGCGGCCGGGGACTCGGTCGCCGGCATGCTGCGGGGCAGCGGTACGGCCCTGCCGGTGCGCTCCGGCGGCGTGGACGTGACGTTCTCGTCGAACGTGCTGGAGCACGTCGCGGAGCCGACCCGGATGCTCGACGAGATGGTCCGGGTGACCCGGCCGGGCGGGGTGCTCTTCGTGTCGTTCACCCCCTGGTTGTCGCCGTGGGGCGGGCACGAGACGGCGCCCTGGCACTATCTCGGCGGCGACCGGGCACGGCGGCGCTACGAGCGCCGCAACGGCCGCCCTCCGAAGAACCGGTTCCGGGAGACGCTCCACCCGACCTCGATCGCCCAGACGCTGCGCTGGGCACGGGGCAACGCCGAGGTGGAGCTGCTCGACGCACTGCCGCGCTACCACCCGTGGTGGGGGCGGTGGGTCATCCGGATTCCCGGCGTCCGGGAGGTCGCCGCGTGGAACCTCCTGCTCGTCCTGCGTCGGACCGGTGCGGAACCGGGCGACGCGGCGGAAAAAACTGAGCTGGCCGGGGGTCGCGTCGCTATGTGACTTGGTAGTAACCTCGCGGCCAACTCTCATCGACAGCGGCGAAAATTAGGTCCTCCGGGGAGGAAACATGAAGCACCGCGCCATAGGTGCCGTGCTGTTCGGCAGCGGCATACTGCTCCTGGCGCTTGCCGCCGGGCTTGTGTTCGTGGTCAAGCCGGCGATGTCCAAGCTGCCCTACGATCTGGAGGCGTCGACTTCGGTCGCCGAGGCGAGGAGTGCCACCTTCCTCCAGATCACCAACGGCAAGATCGCGATCAACCGCGCCGACCTCAAGTCCACCGTCCGCGTCTCGCCCGACGCGAAGACGACCGGCGAACTCTCCGGTGACCTCGACGGCAAGGCCGTCGTCTGGCAGGTCGGGCAGACCGTGGAGCGGACGGATTCTAAGGAGCTGGTCAGCGCGTACGGCCTGGCGCTGGCCCTGGACCGGGTCTCCGGTTCCGCGCTCGACTGGAACAACCAGTACCTGGACGACACCGGTACGCGGGAGAAGGTGCAGTTCTCCGGCCAGATGTACAAGTTCCCGTTTGGCGCGGAGAAGAAGACCTACCAGATCTACGACCGTGACCTGCGGGACGTGCGGCCGGCGGAGTTCAAGGGCACCGAGGACATCAAGGGTATCGAGTCCTACCGCTACGAGCAGGTGATCACCGACGAGCAGCTGAACCTGGCGGCCGAGCGGGTCAAGCTGCTGCTCGGCACGCTCGCGCCGGGTGCGACCAGCGGCAAGGTCGTCTACAGCAACACCCGTAGCGTCTGGATCGACCCGGTGACCGGCTCGTTCCTCAAGGTGCGCGAGGTGCAGCGCAAGACCCTGGTACCGGACATCGGCGCGCCGGCCACGCTGCTGGACGCCGACTTCTCGTACAACGAGGAGACCGTCGCCGCCTCGGTCAAGCGGGCGGAGGACAGCCGGCAGAAGCTCACCCTTCTCGGCGTGTGGGCGCCGATCGGCCTGGTGCTGCTGGGCCTGATCCTGGCGGTCGCCGGTGTGCTGGTGGTCCGGCGGGGCGCGGCCCAGCCGGCCGCGGAGCCGCGTCACCGGGCGGACGTGACCGCCGAGCAGCCCGCCATCCCGAGTCCCTGAGCGACTGAGGATCCCCGGTGTCGACGAAGTGGCGTGATCCGGTGGTGCCGGGTCTGACGCCAGCAGCGGGTGAGGATGAGGTTGACCAGCGCTGACCATGCGCTGAGCGTCGTGCGGAGGGGTGGACCGGGGCGGTCCGCCCCTTCGCCGTCTGCGGTGCGCGACGGCCTCGTTACTAAATCGTGATGCATCGATTGATCACCACTCATGGTGATCGTCCCATGCGGCATATGTCTGGCATGGTCGCTTCGTCTGGGCGTCAGCGGGTCGACGTCCTCCACTTTGGGTCACCGGGGCGCCTCCTCGTGTGGAGCGGGAGCCGCCCGCGGGTGGCCGGGGTCTTGTGGGCCGTGGCGCGCAGGAGCAGCATCATCGGCACACTCGTTACCCGCTGGTAACAGGGGCGAGGGCAGGTGCGGGGCCGCCACGTCGCCGACCGGCCGTCTGCGCGACATCGCCGAGGAGGAGACCCGTGCAGGATCGGTTCGACAACCAGGGCCGTACCCGGTGGCAGCGCTTCGCGGCGATGCTCCCAGCCGGTTCCGCCAGGATGCCGGACGCCGGTCCCGTCCCGTCTCCCCGGTCCGACGCTCCACCCGCCGAGCCGGCACCGGTCGACGGGCCCTCCCGGTCGGGCGGCGGGCGGCGCGGCCACAGCTCGTACGCGGTGCTTCCGGTGTTGCTCGGCCTGGCGGCCGCCGTGGCCCTCACCGCCCCCGGCCCGACGCCGGTGGGTGCGGCCGCGCTGTTGGCTCCCGCCTGCCCGACCACGACTCCCGGTCCGGGCGGGACGCCGCCGGCCCCGACCGGCACGTTGAGCGCGTCGGCCGCCGCCCCGGTCGGTCCCAGCCCGTCGCCCTCGCGAGGCGGCATCGTCGTCCACCTTCTGGACGGCGTCGGGCAGCTCTTCGACGGCGGTCGGGACGACGACGAGAAGGCAGCCGCAGGGGCGACGCCGTGGGCCACGCCGAGCCTCGGCCCCACGCCGAGCGTCCGCCCCACGCCGACCGCCGGCCCCACCCCGACCGCCGGCCCGAGCGTCCGCCCCACCCCGACCGGACAGCCCGGCGAGCACCCGACCGACCCCGACCATGGGTGCGTCCCGGCCGGTCCGAAGCCGAGCCCGATCGGGGAGACGCCGCCGGGCGAGCCCCTGCCGCGGATCGCCCCCGATCCCGGGCAGCCGGTGGTGGCGGCGGTTCCGTCGAAGCTCACCGGCTCGAAGGTGACGATGTACGGGCTGCGGTTCGAGGGCATCGTCGACCTGCCCACGGCCGACGGCAGCCTGCGGGCCTTGAAGTTCACCATGGACCGGGCGGTCACCGACGACTTCCTGCTCCGCGCGCCCGGGCCGGCCGGCCGGACGATGCGCTTCGCCACGGACGAGCTGACGGTGCGGGGCGACGTCGCCTTCTACGCCACCCGCTTCGCCGGGCGGCTGCTCGGCGTCGAGATCACCCTGACGCCGGACCTGCCGCTCCCCGACGGCCTGCCGGTCACGTCACCGGTGCCGATCACCTTCACCGACCCGGCCATGGACCTGGCGTACGTCAGCAGCGACACGCTGACCGCCCAGCCGGCGTTGAAGCTGACCCTTCCCTGACCCCACTCCCCACCACCCGGTGCGGGGCCGGTGTCCCTCCGGCCCCGCACCGCCCACCTCAGAGGCGGGCGAGCGCCTTGCGCAACGGGTCGAGCCCCAGCGAGCCGAGGTCGAGCGCCTGGCGGTGGAACTCCCTGAGGTCGAAGTCGGCGCCCTTGCGGGCCTTCGCCTCGTCGCGGGCCTGGAGCCAGATCCGCTCGCCCACCTTGTAGGAGGGAGCCTGCCCCGGCCAGCCGAGGTAGCGGTTCAGCTCGAAGCGCAGGTTCTCGTCCGGCACCCGGCAGTGCGCCCGCATGAACTCCCAGCCCAGCTCCGGCGTCCAGCGCTCGCCCGGGTGGAAGTCGAACGGGTTGTCCTTCGGGATCTCCAGCTCCAGGTGCATGCCGATGTCGACGATGACCCGGGCGGCCCGGAACGCCTGGCCGTCGAGCATGCCGAGCTTGTCGCCCGGGTCCTCCAGGTAGCCCAGCTCGTCCATCAGCCGCTCCGCGTAGAGCGCCCAGCCCTCGCCGTGCCCGGAGACCCAGCAGAGCAGCCGCTGCCAGCGGTTGAGCAGCTCGGCCCGTACGGCGGTCTGGGCGACCTGGAGGTGGTGACCCGGTACGCCCTCGTGGAAGACGGTGGTCACCTCGCGCCAGGTGGAGAAGTCGGTGATGCCCTGCGGCACCGCCCACCACATCCGGCCGGGGCGGGAGAAGTCCTCGCTCGGGCCGGTGTAGTAGATCGCGCCGTCGCTCGTCGGGGCCAGGCAGCACTCGATGCGGCGGACCTGCTCGGGGATGTCGAAGTGGGTGCCGTTCAGCTCGTCGATGGCCTTGTCGGCGAGGGCCTGCATCCAGTCCCGGAAGGCCTCCTTGCCCCGGATCGTCCGGGCCGGGTCGGCGTCCAGCGCCGCGACCGCCTCGTCGATGGTGGCACCGGGGCCGACGATCCGGCCGGACACCGTCCGCATGTCGGCCTCGAGCCGGGCCAGCTCCTCGAAGCCCCAGGCGTACGTCTCGTCGAGGTCGACCCTGGCGCCGAGGAAGTACTGCGAGGCCAGCTCGTAGCGCTCGCGGCCCGCGGCCTGCTTCTCCCGGCCGAGCGGGGCCAGCTCGGTGCGGAGGAACTGGCCGAACTCGGCCGTCGCCGCGGTCGCCGCCGCCGCGCCCCGACGCAGCTCGGCGCCGAGGGTGCCGTCCGCGCCCAGCCGCTCGACCAGACCGTGGAAGAAGTTGTCGCCGTCCGGGTCGACCCACACGTCGCACTGCTTGGCGACCTCGACGAGCTGCACCCGGGCGCTGACGTGGCCGGCGGCGGCCGCCTCGCGCAGCGTCGTCTTGTAGCCCTCCAGGGTGCTGGCGAAGCGGTTGAGTCGGGCCGCCACGTTGGCCTTCGCGTCGTCGCCCTCGGTCGGCATCAGGTCGAAGACCATGCGGACCTCGTGCAGACCACTGGAGATCACGTTGACCTCGCTGCTCGCCTCTCCGGCGTCGTAGCGGGCGAGGTCGAGGCCGAGGCGTTCCTGCATGGCCTCCTTGGCGGTGCGCTCCGCCTCCGACTCCGGCTCGGTCACGTCCAGGTCGGCCAGCGTCTGCCGGATCAGCTCCGCCCGGGCCGTGTAGCCGTCGGGTGACAGGTCGTCGAGCTGGTCGTCGTAGCCGGCGATGCCGACGTAGGTGGCGCCGATCGGGCTCAGCGGCGCCCAGTCGGCCACGTAGCGGTTCGCGAGGTCATCGATTCGTCCCACGCTGCGACCCTACGTGAGGGCACCGCCGGGTTGTCGAACGCGTTCTGCGTGTTCAGGGCAGCAGGTCGGCGGGGTCGAAGTCGATCGGGAACGGCAGGTCGGCCGAGAGCCGCCGACCGCCCTGGCGACGGTGTCGTAACCGCCGAACTTGCCGAGGGTGAAGAACTCCGCCGCCATCGTGCAGAGGTGGGCCGGGATCCACCGGTCCTCCTCGTCGGTCTTCGGCAGCGCGTGCAGGACGGTGACGTCGGGCTGGATCCAGCGCCGCGGCGAGAAGGTCAGGTTCACCTGCCCGAACACGTAGAACCCGTGGGTCTCCGCGGCGGGTGACAGCAGACGGGCGAGCTTTATCTCGCCGTAGCTGTTCGTGCCGACCTCGGCGGGCGTCATGACCAACCTCCCGTCGACGCACTCGTAGCGCGCATCGGGCAGCTCCGGCAACGGGAGGTACCGGTCGGCGAACTGGGTCGTCCACCTGCCGTCGAGGTCGACGAGCGGGTCGAAACGCATCGGCATCGCCCCGGCGTGCACCCTCCTCGGGGTGGTCAACGCGTCACCAGCGTAGGCGGTTTCTGTGGTGGTCGACACGGCGTCCGAAAGTCGCAGGACTTCGTCGTACGGCTGCGGCAGAGTGTCAGGGGTGACAGTGGATTCCACTCCTGACCGGGCGGCGCTGCGGAGCTGGCTGCCCGGGTTTCTCGCACTGGCCGCCATCTGGGGCTCCAGCTTCCTGTTCATCAAGATCGGCATCGGCGAGCTGCACCCGCTGCACCTCACCCTCTACCGGGTCGGCGCCGGCGCGGTGACCCTGCTGGTGGTGCTCGTCGTGCTCCGCGACCGGCTGCCCGCCGAGCCCCGCGTCTGGGCGCACCTGACCGTGGTCGCCGCGTTCGGCGTCGCCGTGCCGTTCACCCTCTTCGGCTACGGCGAGCAGCGCGTCGAGTCGTTGCTCGCGGGCATCTGGAACGCCACCACCCCGCTCATCGTGCTGCCGCTCGCCGTGCTGGTGTTCCGCACCGAGCGGCTGACCGCACGCCGGGCGGTCGGGATGACGCTGGGCTTCGCGGGGGTGCTGGTGGTGCTCGGGGTCTGGCAGGGGGTGGGCGGGGCGCACTTCACCGGGCAGCTCATGTGCCTGGGCGCGGCCGCCTGCTACGGGGTCGCCATCCCGTACCAGAAGAAGTACGTCGCGGGCAGCGCGCACTCCGGGCTCTCGCTCTCGGCGGCGCAACTGCTGGTCGCGACCGCCCAGCTCGCGGTCGTCGCGCCGCTGGTGGCGGGGGCGCCCCCGGCGCCGACCGGCCTCTCGGCCGAGGTGCTCGCCAGCGTGCTCGCGCTCGGGGCGCTCGGCACCGGCCTGGCCTTCGTCATCAACCTGCGCAACATCCGGCTCGCCGGGGCGAGCACCGCCTCCACCGTGACCTACCTGGTGCCGGTGTTCGCGGTGCTGATCGGCGCCCTGGCCCTCGACGAGCGGCTGACCTGGCACCAGCCGGTGGGCGCGCTCGTCGTGCTGTTCGGCGTCGCCGTCTCCCAGGGCCTGATCGGCCGCCGGCCCGCACCCGCCGACGTCGCCGGGCCGGCGGGCCGCCGCGAGAGCACCGTCCAGAAGGTGCGGCGGCAGGCGGGTCAGCCGGTGGCGTGAGCGCGGGCCCAGTCCACCAGCCGGTCGGCGTCCCACGTGTTGACGACCCGGTCGGCGGGCACCCCGCACAGGGCGGCGCGCTCGCAGCCGAACCGCTGCCAGTCGAGCTGCCCGGGGGCGTGCGCGTCGGTGTCGATGGCGAAGTCGCAGCCCGCCTCCAGCGCCCGGCGGATCAGCCGCTTCGGCGGGTCCTGCCGCTCCGGCCGAGAGTTGATCTCGACGGCCACACCGTGCTCGGCGCAGGCGGCGAAGACGGCGTCGGCGTCGAAGTCGCTCTCCGCCCGGGTACGCGGCCGGTGCGCCCGGTCGCCGGGCCCCTTCACCCCGGCGGGCCGGGACGACACCATCCGCCCGGTGCAGTGGCCGAGGATGTCCAGGTGCGGGTTGGCGATGGCGGTCAGCATCCGCCGCGTCATCTTCGCCCGCTCGTCGTTCAGGCCGCTGTGCACCGAGCCGACCACCACGTCGAGGCGGGCCAGCAGCTCCTCGTCCTGGTCGAGCGACCCGTCCGCGAGGATGTCCACCTCGATGCCGGTCAGGATGCGGAAGCCTTCCGGCAGCGCCTCGTTGACCTTCGCCACGTGGTCGAGCTGCCGGCGCAGCCGGTCGGCGGTCAGGCCCCGCGCCACCTTCAGCCGGGGGGAGTGGTCGGTCAGCACCACGTACTCGTGGCCGAGTTCGACCGCCGCGAGCGCCATCTCCTCGATGGGTGAGCCTCCGTCGGACCAGTCCGAGTGGGTGTGGCAGTCGCCGCGCAGCGCGCCGCGCAGCGCGGTGGCCGCCGCGTCCAGGTCGGTGCCCTCCGTGGCGAGCAGCCGGCGCAGGTAGACCGGCTCCTCGCCGGCGAGCGACTCGGCCACGCAGCGGGCGGTGACGTCGCCGACGCCGGACAGCTCCGTGAGCTTGCCGGTGCGGGCCCGCTCGGCCACCTCGCTGCCCGGCAGCGCGGCGAGGGCCGTGGCCGCCGACCGGAACGCCCGGACCCGGTAGGTCGCCTCGTTGGCGCGTTCGAGGAGGAAGGCGATGCGGCGCAGGTCGGCGATGGGGTCCCGGGCGCTCATGCATGGAAAATACGCCTCCGCGCCGCCGGTCGTCGGACGACCGGCGGCGCGGAGGGTCTCGGGATCAGGAGTGCGGGAGCTTCACCAGCGACCTGTCGCCGATGCCGACGGTGGTCGGGTTGTTGCCGATCGCCGACCAGACCTCCACCCGTACGGTGCCGTTCGACAGGTTGCCGAGGGTGCCGGTGGCGGAGTGCAGGCCGCTCTGCTGGGTGTAGCGCTCGTAGCCGGGTACCGGGTCGGTGGCGAAGTACCGGTAGGTCTCCACCCGCTCCCAGCTGCCGTTGCCGGTCAGGTCGTAGGAGACGCGTACCTGCACCCCGTTGCCGACGGCGGTGCCGGCGTCGAGGAAGAGGTCGAACGTGGTCTGGCCGCCGGCGTACGCCAGGTCCAGGCCCGTCGCGGTGAAGACCTGCGGGTTGGTGGGCGTGCCGTCGCGGTTCGCGCCGCCCGCGCCGGCCACCGTGGCGGTCGCCGGGCCGCCGGCCGCGGCCAGTCCGCCGTTCGGCAGCAGGTACCGGGTGGGGAAGTCCGCCGGCGGCGGGGTGGTGGGCGGCGGGGTCGTCGGCGGAGCCGTGGTGGGCGGGGCCGTCGTCGGCGGGGCCGTGGTGGGCGGGGTGGTCGTGGGCGGCGTCGTGCCGCTGACCCCGCCGGTCGCGGTGCCACCGCTCCAGGTGTACGCCCCGCTGGTCGCCGTCTTTCCGGCGGGCACGTCGAGCCGGGTGCCGTCGGAGAACGTGACCGTCAGCGGTGCGGCGGTGATGTTGCTCGCCACGTAGGTGCGCGCGCCGTTGCGCTGGAACACCGCCGCCAGCGGGTGGTTGGCCGTGACCGGGGTGTGCACCGTCCCGAGGGCGGCGAGGTTGCGGATCCAGTGGAAGGTGTGCGCCCGGCTCTCGCCCTCCTCCGGCGTGTAGCCGGGGTTCGCGCGGAGCTTCGCCAGCGCCGCGTCCGGGTCGCCGAGCGCCAGGAACTGCCAGAGGATGTCCTGCCACACCGTCGGTTCGCCACCGTTGTTGCGCACCAGCTCCTGGTAGTTCGTCCGGTTGGACGCCGGGTACTGGCCGAGGTAGAGGTGCCCGCCGGTGACCGGGAGCATGTTGATGCCCTGGATCATCTCCGGGTCGGCGCTGAACCAGGTGGCGTACGCGCCGCCGTCACCCCAGACCATGCCGACCGTGGAGTGCCCGAACGCCGCCGGGTAGTTCTCGTTCGTCACGTCGAACCAGTACTCGTGGATCGCCGCGGCCTGCGTGGTGTGGATGAAGATGCCGGCGTCGCGTACGGCGGTGTTGCCGGTGGCCTGTCCCCACTGGATGAGGGCGTTGGCGAAGTTCATCCCCTCGGACGAGGACTCCTGGTTGTTGCCGGCGTGGAACGAGCCGTGCCCGGCCGCCCAGTCGTGCCCGGCGTAGATGTCGAAGTCGCGCAGGTACGGGAAGCGGTTGTCGCTGCGGTCGTAGTTGTTCGCGTCCCGGATCAGCAGGTCGATCATGCCGCCATACTGGTCCTGCCGGGCCCAGGCCGGGTCGAACTTGGCCAGCGTGGCGGCGGCGGCGATGTAGTAGCCGTAGTGGAAGTGGTGGTCGTTGAGTTCCTGGTCGGAGCCGTACGACGCCGGGTAGCCGATCAGGGTTCCCCAGTTGCGGTCGTAGTGGAAGAGCTTCGCGGTCTCCCCGGGCGTCGCGGTGAGCCAGTCGGTGAGCGTGCTCCGGATGGCGTTCAGCGCGGCGGTACGGGTCTCGGCGTCGCCGACCTGGTCGGCGATCTCGGCGATGCGGGCGGCCCGGCCCAGGCCCTTGCCCGTCCAGTAGGTGTCGCCGCCGCGCTGGTCCATCGGGTTGCCCCGGACCGCCGCCAGGTGGCTGCGCAGCGTGCTCAGGTCCGCGCCGTTGCCGGTCGCGACGGCCGGCACCTCCGGCAGCACCCCGTTGAACTTCATCGAGGTGCGGAACGCGTCCACGCCGGTGAGCACCTTCATCCGGCCGCGCGCCGACGGGTAGGTGAGCGCCAGCGGGGTGGCACCGGTCAGCGACCGCCACTGGTGCGGGTAGAGGCTGACGACCGTCCGGTTGGCGGTGCCCTCGCGGGCGGTCGTGGTGAACGCGTACGTGGTGTTGACGGTGCTGGTCGCCTGGTCGTACGCGTACGAGACGCGGGTGCCGGTGACGTGGGCGTGGGCGTACCGGCCGTAGGTGGTGGCCAGTTCGGCGCGGGACGCGGCGTCGGTGCTCGGCGTGGTGGGCAGCAGGGCGACCGAGAAGTAGCCCTTCCCGGCCAGGTTGGAGGTGATCCGGCCGCCGTTGACGGACCAGGTGGCGCCGGTGGGCGCGTACGCGACGTAGTCGTGCCCCCGGACGGTGAAGCCGATGGTGGCGCCGCTGTTCGACCAGACCGTGGCGGCGCCCCCGGTGGCGTTGATCAGCGCGTCGCCGCCGCTGGCGCGGAAGTACGCGAACGGCAGGCCGTGGCCGATGGTGGCGCGCATGGTCCGGGCGCCGTCGTTCCAGTACGGGGTGACCGTCCAGTCGGTCCAGCCGTCGACCTTGACGACGGGGGCGCCGAGCGCGGCGAGGCCGACGCGGATGTCCTCGGAGTACGTGTACTTGAACTCGCCGACCCCGGTGGCGGTGCCGGTGATCGTGGGGGTGGAGGTGGCCGAGAGGCCGAGGCCGTCGCCGAAGGGCTGGTAGGAGACGGGGTGCGCGTGCAGCGGCTCGCTGTAGGAGCAGTTCGTCCGCTTCCACAGCAGCGACGACCACCAGTCGTTGGTGGGGATCGGCCCGCCGGGCGCGTCGGCGGTGGCGAACTGCCGGGGGTTGGTGGTCATGTCTCCGCAGCCGGTGGGCAGGGGGCCCACCCGGTCGGTGGTGTAGCTGCCGGCGCCGACGGTGGCGGCCTGGGCGGGGGTGGTGGTCACGACGGCGAGGCCGCCGAGGACGAGGGCGAGGGCGGAGGTGGCCGCCACGGCCCAGGTACGGCGTGTCGCAGGAGGTGTCACAGTGCCTCCGGTCGGGTGGCGCCGGTCGGGGACGGGCGCGTTCTGCGGGCGAATTGTGCGGAAAGCTACTTGAGAGAGCGCTCTCTTGAAGCGGGACGCTAGCTCAGCGCCGAGACTCCCGTCAATGTTTCCGCCCGATGAAGCGCTGATGACGACAAACGGAGTGCTCCGTCAGCCGGCGGGCGGCGCCTTCGGGCAGCCGTTGCGGCGGTGCCAGGCGGCCACCTCGGCGGCCGGTTCCTTGTTGCCCTTGCGCCGCCACGAGTTCAGGTAGGGCGCCGGCCAGACCACGCCCCGTCGGATCCACCAGCCGTCCCGCCCGGTGCACGGCGGGGAGATGCCGAAGTGCAGGTGGCAGACGTTGTTCGCGTTCCCAGTCCGGCCCACCTCGCCGAGCCGCTGCCCGGCGCGCACCCGCACCCCGGCGTCGATCCCGTCGGCGATGCGGCGCAGGTGCGAGCCGTAGTAGCGCACCCCGTCGTCGCCGAGCAGCGACACCGACAGCCCACCGTTGTGCGGCCCCCGTGGCCCGCGCCGGTCGAACCGGTCGACCCGGCTGACCTCCAGCAGCACGCCGTCGGTCACCGCCACGACCGGCTCGCCGCAGTCGGCGAAGATGTCCGTCCCCGGGTAGGCCGAGTGGGTCGGGTGGTAGGCGACGTTCGCCGCGCGTACCGGAAAGACGTGCGGCAGCCCGGCGCGACTCGGCGCGGCCGACGGGCCGGTCGGGGCGGCGGCCGTCGGGGTGCCGGCCGGAGTCGGGGTCGCGGCCGGGGCCGGCGGCTGCCCGGCCGTCGCCGGCAGGTTCGGGCGCGGTGCGCCGGGCGTCGTCCCGGGCCGGGTCGTCGCGCAGCCGGCGGCCAGGACCGGCACGAGCACCAGCAGGACCGGGTACGCCGGGCGCACGCGGCGTCCGATCGTCGGCGAGGGCATCCGGTCATCCTGGCAGAGTCGGTACGGTGGGACGAGGTCCACGGCAGAGGGGAGGGGTCGGTGACGACCGGAGGGTACGCCTTCCCGCCCGAGCCGGGCGCCGGGTTCCGGCCGGCGCCACGGGTGCCCTCGGGGCTCTTCCCGTCCGGGCCGCCGACGCAGCCCACCTACCGCGAACCGCACCCGGTCACCGGCGCCGGCGTCGCGTCCGGTGCCGCCGTGACGACCGTGTGGCTGCTCCTGTTCGGCCTGCTCGGTCGCGGCGTCTCCGGCTACGCCTGGTGGACGCTGCTGGCCGGCGGGCTGGCCTGGCTCGTCGCGCTGCTGCTGGTCCGCGCGGGTGACCGTGGGGTGGCCACCGGGGTCGCGATCGTCACCGCCGGCGGATGGAGCATCGCCGCCGCCATCGTGGTGGCGCGGTGGGCGTCGAGCGGGGACTGGCCGCTCTGGTGAACCGGGGCCGGCCCCTCCGCGACCGGCTCCCGCCCCTCCCCGGGCCCGCTCCGGCAGGCCCGCGGCTGCGCTGCGTCGCGGGCCGGCTGCGCAGCGAATCCCGTCTTGACGTGGCCGCCGGAACTCGGCACCCTCGGCGGTATGGCCTGGACCACTCCGCGGCTCGATCCCGAGCGCAGCCGCCGTCGCCAGCAGCTCCTCGCCGAGTTGGCGGGCGCCCGGGCGGTACGCCAGCGCGTACGGCCGCAACGGGTGCGCACCGATCGCCTGCGGGAGCTGATCGCCACCCGCCGCCGGGTCGCCGGCTGACGACCGGCAGACTTTCCCCAGGATCGACCGGCCCTTCGGGGCGTTGACCGGTCGCCTGCCGACCCGACCGGCTAACGTGCACGCGTAACGGGTCGGCCTGTCGAGGCTCTTTTGGGGGAACCGTGTCGTACTTCGCTGCGGCCGTCGTGCGTGACGACAGCGGTTGGACGGCCGCCGAGGTGAACCTGCGGGGGGCCACCGACATCGAGGACGTCGCCGACCGGCTGCGCGACGTCGACCAGGACGCCGACCTGTCGCTGCTCTTCGTCGAGGCCGACGACGCGTACCTGGTGATCATGCGCCTGGACGAGGGCGAGGACCTGCGGGTCTTCGGCTCCGACTCGGCCTACGCGGAGGAGTCCCGGCTGGGCGCCCTGCTGGTCGGGGACCTGAAGACCTCGGTGACCGGGCTCGACGACACCGAGGAACCGCGCCCGTCCGGCGGCGACGAGGACACCGAGCAGCCCGCCGTCGACCCCGAGGCCGACCCGGTCGGCGAGGCCGATCTCCTGGCCGACCTGGGCGTCTCCGCGCAGAAGCTGCTCAACCTCTGCGCGCAGGAGGGCACGATGCCCGCCGACGTCACCGCCGAGGTGTGCCAGGTGCTCGGCTGCGCCGACGAGGTCGAGGAACTGCGTGAGGTCTGAGCCGGCCGGTCCGGGCCGGGCCGGGGCGGGCGGCGCCGAGCCGGCCGACGCCACCGACCCGGCGCTGGGCACCGTACGCCCCGGGCAGCCGACCCCGGGCGCGGCGGGCCGGGTCGGACCCGGTGCCCACGAGGGGCTGGCCGATCCCGACGGCGCCGGCCGCCGGCAGCGGCACGAGCTGTGGATGCGCCGCGCCCTGGAAGTGGCGGTGACCGGCCCGGACGGCGACGCCGCCGACGACATCCCGGTCGGCGCCGTGCTCTACGGGCCGGACGGCACCGAGCTGGCGATCGGACGCAACGAGCGGGAACTGACCGGCGACCCGACCGCACACGCCGAGGTGCTGGCGTTGCGTCGGGCCGCCGAGCGGCTGGGCCGCTGGCGGCTCGACGGCTGCACCCTGGTCGTCACCCTGGAGCCCTGCACGATGTGCGCGGGCGCGCTGGTGCTGGCCCGGGTGTCCACGGTGGTCTTCGGCGCCTGGGAGCCGAAGACCGGGGCGGCCGGATCGCTGTGGGACGTGCTGCGCGACCGCCGGCTCAACCACCGGCCGGAGGTGTACGGCGGCGTCCTGGAGGCGGAGAGCGCCGCCGTCCTGCGCGCCTTCTTCCGCTGACCTTCAGGCGCTGGTGGGGGCGGGCCGGAGCAGGGTCGCGGCCACCGCGCGGGCGGTGTCGGTCCACGGGGTGGGGCGCAGGGTCGCCGGGTCGAGCCGGACGATCGCCCGCGCGCCCTCCGCGTGCACCGTGCCGCCGTCCAGCGCCTGGAACCGGTACGCGTACCGGGCGCTGCTGGTGCCGAAGTGGTCGAGCCAGAAGTGCACCGCCACGGGGCCGGTCCCGGTGACCGGCGTCCGGTAGCTGATGGTGAACTCGCGTACGGCGTGGAACACGTCCGGCGCGCTGTGCCGCCCGCCCTGGAACGAGACGCCGTGCTCCGCCCAGTAGCCGGTCAGGGCCCGTTCGAGCAGCACCGCGTACCGGGCGTTGTGCAGCAGGCCGAACGCGTCGAGGTCGTCGAAGTGCACCGCGACGTGCGCGACGTGGCCGAACTCGACGGCGGGCTGGTCGACGATGGCGTGGCTCATGAGATGCCTTCCGGTAGCAGGGTCGGATCGGGGCACAGCGCCCGTAGTCGGTTCAGCAGGCCCTGGCGGGCGTGCCGGTAGGCGGTGTCGGGGTCCAGCAGGCGGGAGCGCATCGCGGCGGTGATCCCGAGCGCGTCGATCTCGTACGCCAGCTGCGCGACGTCCACGTCGGCGCCAAGCTCGCCGGCGGCGACCGCCTCGCGGACGAGCTGTTCGAGGAACGCGGTCCAGCGGCCGAAGGCCTCGGCGAGCCGGTCCCGGACGGGCCCGGGACGCGCGTTGTACTCGAAGTCGGCGCTGGCGAAGAAGCAGCCGCCGGGGAGCACCCGGGCGGCGAAGAAGTCGATCCGGGCCTGGTGCAGCGCCCAGAGCCGCCGTACGCCCCGGGGCGCGCGCAGAGCCGGCTCGATGACCCGTTCCCGCTGCTGCTCGACGGCCCGGTCGATCGTGGCGAGCTGGAGCGCCTCCTTGGAGCCCCAGTGCGCGAAGAGGCCGGACTTGCTGACGCCGAGCGCGTCGGCGAGCTGGGCGAGGGAGAGCCCGTGCAGGCCGACCTCGGTGGCGAGGACCACGGCGGCGTCCAGCGCGGCGGTGCGGGTCCGGTCGCCCCGCGCGACGCGTCCGTCGGGTGCGGGCGTCGGTCGGCCCGGCCGGTGAGCTGTCATGGGCAGAGGCTAATGAATAAGCACGACCGTTCGTATAGTTTCCGGAAGTGAGCGTGGTCACGAAACCGCCCCGCCGTCCGGGAGGACGACGGGGCGGCGGCCGGACGAAACTCAGGCGACGATCGTGTCCAGGGCGATCTCGACCATCTGGCTGAAGGTCTGCTCACGCTCCTCGGAGGTGGTCTTCTCGCCGGTCTTGATGTGGTCGCTGACCGTCAGCAGGGTCAGCGCGCGGGCCTTGAACCGCGCGGCGATCGTGTAGAGCGCCGCCGACTCCATCTCCACCGCCAGCACGCCGTAGTCGGCGAGGCTGTCGTAGAGGTCCGGGCGGTCGGTGTAGAAGGCGTCCGCCGCCAGGATCGGCCCGACCCGCATCGCGATGCCGCGCCGCTCGGCCACCTCCACCGACGTACGCAGCAGCCCGAAGTCGGCCACCGGGGCGTAGTCGATCAGCCCGTCGAAGCGCATCCGGTTCATGTTCGAGTCGGTGGACGAGCCGATGGCTGCGATCACGTCGCGCAGCCGCAGGTCCTCGGTCAGGGCCCCACAGGAGCCGACCCGGATCAGGCTCTTCACGCCGTACTCGTTGACCAACTCGTGGGCGTAGATCGAGGCGGAGGGCATGCCCATGCCGGAGCCCTGGACGGAGACCTCGACGCCGTTCCAGCGGCCGGTGAAGCCCAGCATGCCCCGGACCGTCGAGTAGCACTGCGCGCCCTCGAGGTAGGTCTCCGCGATCCACTTGGCCCGCAGCGGGTCGCCCGGCATCAGGACCCGCTCGGCGATCTCTCCCGGCTTCGCGCCGATGTGCGTACTCATGGCAAGGATCCTGCCAGGCCGCCCCGTGGCATACCGGTTCGGCGTCCGAACCTGGGGTCATGTACCCTTCTCGGCGGTGGCGTGTCCGAGTGGCCTAAGGAGCACGCCTCGAAAGCGTGTGAGGGTTTACGCCCTCCGCGGGTTCAAATCCCGCCGCCACCGCTCGTGAACAGCGAAAACGCCCGGCAGGTCCGCAAGGATCGGCCGGGCGTTTTCGCTTGTGCTCTCGGTTGGCTCCGAAGGTCGGTGGCACTTGCCCCGTCGGGACCGCTCTCTGTACTTGATGCTGAGGTACCGGGCCCAGCAGGAAGTGATACGGCGGCACGGCAGGTCGGGTCAGGCGGCTTCCGGCGAAGAACATTGCGTGAAGCCGATGCGCCGGTGTTCGACGACCGGTCCGGTGCACGTCTGCCGGGTGATGTGCGGGACGCCGAACCTGTCCTGTCGGCTATCGATCGTGACCTGTACGGCACCGTCGGCCTCGGCAACGTAGACGGTGTGGATCGGGTCGCCCTCAATCGTCGGCCAGGTCTCGGCGAGGCGGGCGGGCCGGCGTGCCCCCACCGCGTCGAGAAAGCAGGCGATCGCCGTGTCCGGCAGGCGTTCGGACTGGCGCAGCACGTGGCTGCCGCAGTCCACCTCGACTGCCGCCGTCACCGCCGCGCTCGCACCGATGGCTGGCGGGGGCGGGTTCGTCCCGCGCTCGGCTGTGGGCGAGACGGCAGCGAACACCCCGGCGACGGCCAGGACGGTGGCCGCCGCCACGCCGCCGGCCGCACGCCGCCGGCGCAGAGTCTCTCCGCGGGCACGCACCTGCGCTGGTGGCGCCAGCCTCAGGGCGGCGGTGTCGTGATCGAGGGCCGCGATGGCCTCACGGATGCGCGCTGACATCGGATTCCTTCCGTTCGTCGTCGGTGCCGAGCAGACAGGCGAGCGCCGTCCGCGCGCGGGCGAGGTAGACCTTGACTGTGCCGGCGGGCATGCGGGTGGCCTCGGCGATCTCGGCGACCGGAAGGTCACAGAGGTAGTGCAGAACCACGACCCGCCGTTGCGCTTCCGGCAGACGGTGTAGCGCCGTCATCACCGCGACCCGGTCCGGCGTCGGTCCGGCGGCCGTCAGGGGCGGGCCGAGCCTGGCCCGCGCGGCCAGCCAGCGCCGGGCGCTGCGCCATCGGTTGGCCGCCAACCGCCACGCGACGGTCCGTACCCACGCCTCAGGGTCGTCGTAGCCCGACAGCCGCGACCACCGGATCCAGGCGCGGGCGTACGCCTCCTGCACGGCGTCCTGAGCTTCGCCGAGATCCCCGCAGACGGCATACACCTGGTGCACGACGCGCGCTGAAGTCGCCGTGTAGAAGGCGTCGAAGTTGTCGGTCGTATCCATCCGCGCCGTCCCTCTCCGTGGCCGTCACAGGTACACACACCGCTGAGGGCGCGCGGGTTACAGTCGCCGACGGTTCGGTGGCGCGTACGCCTGGCCGGTTGATCGAAGCCAGTCCCTTGGCCTGACGCTGCGTCGCGAGCTGTGGCCGTGCGCCAGGCAGGTCTTACCAGGGTGGGGGGGCGGTCAGCGGCGGGTCAGTTCCTTTTCCAGGCGGGTGATGAGGGTCTTGCGGGACTTGCCGTCGCGTTCGCGGCGCAGTGCCGACTTCAGTTGGCCCTTGTCGAGGTCCCGGACGAGCTTGGCCGCCTCGGCGACCGGCAGCTCCGACAACTGCTCGGCCGACGTGGCGTTGCGTCGCGCGCGTTTGGCCGGTCCGGTGTTGGCGACGTACTGCCTGCCGGACTTCGACTCCTTCCGCTTCTTGGCGTCGGCCGCCCGCCCCTCCTTCTCGGAGAGCTCCTTCCAGGCCTGTTCGGGCAGGTAGCGACTGGTCTCGTCGCCGTGCCGCGCCCGGGTGTCGCCTTCCTTGGTCTGCCAGTGCTCGCCGCCCCAGCGCTGTAGGGACTTCTGCCGCTCGTCCTTCGGGCCGACGAAGCCCCCGCCGCGCCTCTTGTACTCCTGGGTGACCAGCTGCGACTTGCGCGCCGACCACTGCCCCGGCCGGCCGCCCTTGTCGGAGGCCTTGATCTCTTCCTTGACCTGCTCCCGGAGTTCGGGCTTCGTGTACCGCGCCATGCCGGCGGTTACCCCACCTCACGGCCCCCATGCGTCAGGCCTGCGCGGAGGGCTCAGCAGGGGCTGTGGCCCTCGTCGAAGAGGCGCTGGGCCCAGTCGGCGTACCCGGCGATGATCTTCTTCACCGCCCGCCCGTCGTGCAGGAAGAGGTACGCCCGGTCGCCCTGCCGGGCGAGCAGCCCGTCGAGCCGATACGTCCCCTGTGGAGCGTCCAGCTCCCGGGCGGACGGGTAGCGGGTGCGGACCTCCTCGACCGGCATGCCGGCGGTGACTCCCTGCGGGGTGCGGGTCGCCTCACCGAGCCAGAGCAGCACCAGCCGGTCGTCGACGAAGATGGGGCTGGTCGTGTCGTACCCGGCCAGCGCCGGGCCGCAGGCGTCGACGTCGGAGCGCAGGATGCCCCGCCGGGTCAGCTCGTCCTCGGTGTCGCCGAACTCGATGTCGCGCAGGCCGTTGAGGTCGACCACCTCGACGGCCCCGACGGGCCGGCCGTCCAACTCGCGCAACGGCGGGTGCGCGCCACTGCCCGAAACCCAGGCAGCCGTCATCAGTGCGGCGATAAAGCCAAATTGTCGCAATTTCATGGAATCCCCCAGTCCCCAACGGGACCGGGGCGTTCAGGTTGCTGCCCGCCCGCAGATTGCCGGTTTTCCCACTCCTCGGCCAGCTCGTCCCAGTAGTCGGCGCTCAGTCGTCGGCGTCCGTGCGCCAGCCAGCCGGCGGTGCTCCGCTCGACGTGCAGGCCCAGCTCGGCGAACGGGTCGATCCACGCGCCGGGCTCCACCCCGATCCTGGTGAGCGCCGCGTTCAGCGGCCACTCGGCGCGGGGCCTGTCGAAGACGTGGTCGAACGCCGGGCCCCAGCTCACCCGGCCGCCGAGCCACACCACCGTCGACTGGTAGCCGGCGCCGCCGGCGAACTCCGCCTCCGCGTACGCCATCGGTCCCGACCGTGACCACCGCGCGAGAACCTCGGCGAGGGGAGCGGAGAGCGTCAGGTGGAAGGGCTCCTCGGGCGAGCGTGCCGCCACGGAGAAGTCGGGCAGCGCGCCGGTCAGCTCCTCGACCAGTTGCGGGGTGACCGGCAGCAGCGCGAAGTCCTGCCGCAACTCGCCGAGGACCGCGTGGTCGAGGTCGGCGGTGTGCTCGCGGAGCAGCTCGGCGTCCGCGACGACCGCGCTGAGCTGGTAAGCCATCGGAGCCCTCCGCCGTCCACAGCCTGTGGATGGAACATGTGTACGACGAATTCCTCCTCCGCCGCTTTCGCACCGTACCCAATCGCCCCCTGCCGGCACCGCCCCGTGATCTCGCGCTTCCGGTCCTCCGTCGGGGCGCGACGCGGCCTTCGGCGAGGGTCAGTCGGGCAGGGCGGAGAGGTAACGGGCCGCGACCGGGTCGTGCAGCGGACCCGTGCCGGGGGGCGTCTGCCGTGGACGGGCTCGGGTCAGGGGCGCTCGGCCATGGTGGCGACGAACGCGCGCCACGCCGCCGGTGCGAAGACGAGCGCCGGGCCGGCCGGGTCCTTCGAGTCCCGCACCGCGACGACGCCGGGCAGGTTGTCGGCGACCTCGACGCAGTCGCCGCCGTTGCCGCTGCTGCGGCTGCTCTTGCGCCACCGCGCGCCGTTCAGCTCCATGTCTCCGCCACTTCCGTGATGAGATCGACCGACTGCCAGTGGGACAGCGCCTCGCCGCGCACGTTCTCCCACGCAGCCATCATGGCCGCGATGTCCGCGGGATCGCTAACCAGTTGGCCCTGGAGTTGGTTGTCGAGGTAGCCGGCGACCCGGTGGTCGTGGCTGCTGGCGATCACGAACGGCCCGTTCAGGCCCGCGTAGGCGCCGACCGACGACGGCACGACGTGCACCCGCACGTGCGGCTCGGCGCAGGCGGTGACGACGGCCCGGAGCTGCTCACGCATGGTGGCCCGCCCGCCGACCGGGCGGCGCAGCACCGCCTCGTCGATCACGGCCGTGAACTGCGGCGGTTCGTCCTGCCGCAGGATGCCCTGGCGGGCGAGCCGGGCGGCCAGGTGCCGCTCGACGTCGCCCCGGGGGAACAGGCCGCCGCCGGTCAGCACGGCCCGCGCGTACGCCTCGGTCTGGAGCAGGCCCGGCAACACCATCGATTGGTACGACCGCAGCGACACCGCCTCGCGCTCGATCTCCTGCCACGGACGAAACCAGATCGGGTCGCGACGTCTCGAAGTGTCCGGCCAGATGTCCGACACGTCCCTGCGGAGGGCCTCCGCCGCCGTCAACCGGTGCCTGGCATGCGGGATGCGATCCTCGGTCAGCCATCGCCCGACCGTCTTCGGATCGACGCCGACGGTCTCGGCGAGGGATTCGATCGTGTGCCCGGTGTCGCTGAGCGCCACCCGGAGCGCATCGTTCACGGGCTCCTCCCATCGGATGTCCCAAATATCCGGCGACCATAGCGCTACGGGGTGTATCTGTCTGCACACGCGCGGCAAGTTGGGGTGACGAAGACGGCGCGGCCGGTGGAGGCGAGCGAGCCCGGCGGTCGGCGTCAGTCGTGGGGCCGCCCCGGCGGGGAGGGCGGGGCGGCCCCGCTCCAGCCCTACGGCCCGCCCCTTTCCTGGAACGCCTGGGGCGAGTCCCGCTTGACTCCACCAAGGAGGTCCTGCCCGTGCCAGCCCGCCGCGCCCCCACCTCTGAGCGTCGGGGCAATCCCCGCTTCCCGGTCGATCGCCACGATCCGCCCCCGCCCGCCGCTCCCGCCCGGGGCCGGCCGACGCCCTGGCCCGCCGGTACGACCATCCGCGTCCCCGACGACGCCTACCGCTTCGGAGAGGGTCCGCTGACGCTGCGGATCACCGAGGTGCTGAGCGTCGGCCCGTTCGAGGACCGGCTCTGGGCCGAGGTACGCGGCCACCAGGTGGACTCCGACGGCACCGTCCGCCCCCGGGAGCGGTTCGCCTCGATCCGTGTCGACCGCGCCCGGGTGCTCGCCACCGACGCTCCCGGTGCTGGTGCTTCCCCCGCCGATGCGCCCGGAGGTTCGCGGGCCGGGGCACCCGGGGCTTCCCGCGCCGATGCGTCCGGGGCTTCCCGGGCTGATGCGTCCGGGGCTTCGCGGGCCGGGGCGGGCCGGGTCGGCTCGGCCGGGTCGGCGGCGCGGTGAGGCGCCGCCGGGAGCACGTTCCGACCCGGCCCACGTGGCGGTGCCGGGCGTGCGGCATCGCCTGGCCCTGCTCGGCGGCGAAGCTGCGGCTGCTCGGCGAGTACCGCCACGACCGCGCCGCGCTCACCGTCTACCTGGCGACCCTCCAGGCCGAGGCCGCCACGCAACTCGCCACGCTCGACGCCGACGTGAGCCCGGCCCGGCTCGCCGACCGCTTTCTCTCCTGGGCCCGCCCGCGCGGCTGAGCGCATATTGGTCAGAGCAGCAGGTTGGCCAGGGCGGCGAGCCCGACCAGCACGATGATGGCGCGCAGCGCCACCGGCGGGAGCCGGCGTCCCCACCGGCCGCCGATCAGGCCGCCCGCCACAGAGCCGACCGCGATCAGCAGCGCCGGCTGCCACGCCACGTTTCCCACGACCACGAACAGGACCGCCGCGACCGCGTTGACCAGGCCGGCGAGCACGTTCTTCACCCCGTTGACCCAGCGCAGGTCGGTGGAGAGCAGCACCCCGAGCAGCCCCAGCAGCAGCACTCCCTGGGCGGCACCGAAGTAGCCGCCGTACACCCCGGTGGCGAAGACGCCGAGCAGCAGCAGCGGCCCCGCTCGCCGTACCGTCCGACCGCCCGCCGACGACGCGCCCGCGTCGTCCGCGACCGGCCGCCGGCGGTCCAACGCCCGCGCCAGTCGCGGCTGCACCACCACGAGCACCAACGCCAGGACGATCAGCACCGGCACGATGGCCCGGAAGGCACCGGGCGGCAGGAGCAGCAGCAGTATGCCGCCGGTGACCCCGCCGAGCACGGCGGCGACCCCCAGGCGGGCCAGCAGGCCGCCGTGCCCGGCCAACTCCCGGCGATAGGCGTACGCCGCGGTGAACGACCCCGGCACCAGCCCGACGGTGTTGGACACGTTCGCCACCACGGGCGGAAAGCCGAGGGAGAGCAGGACCGGGAAGGTCACCAGCGTGCCCGAGCCCACCACCGCGTTGATGGCGCCCGCCGCGACCCCGGCGGCCAGCACCGCCAGCCCTTCGGCGACGTTCAGTGTTGCGTCCACCTGTGTCCGCGCTCTCCCCGGGCCAGTCGTCGCCCGCAGGTCGCCACCGCCCGGTTGTCGCTGTCGAATGCGGCTGTCAGCGTAGAACGGGAGTCGTGCCCTTTGATCGACGTGCGGCAGGGATCACGCCGTGACCGGTAGTTTCGTCGGCGGCGTTCACCTCCGCAGCCGGCGCGGTCGCCAGGGCCCGGCGTGGCGGCGGCGCAGCCAGCGGGGCAGGCGGTGCCGGGGCACGAACACGCCGATGTCGTCCGCCGCGTCGTCGGCGTAGCCGCGCAGTTGGCAGCCGCCGAGCGTGGTGCGATCGCGCAGCGCGCCCCGGAGCAGCGCCAGCGACTCGACGTCGACGTAGCGGTGCAGGCGCCCGAAGTGACCCAGCGACTGCAATGCGTTCGCCCTGGTCTGCGCGTCCCGCGACCGGAGCCCGCGCTTGATCCGGGGAAGGACGACGGCAGGCGGGTGGAACTCGTCCAGCACCAGCCAGAGAAGTGCCGGTCCGGCCCCGGCCTCCGTACGCTCCAGGGCCGCGTCGACCTTCTCCGGGCAGTCGCACGCGGCGTACTCCGGGGCGGTCGCCTGCTCGCTCACCCGGGATCTTCTACCTTTCTTCGGCGTTGCCGCTGTCGCGGCCGATGATCAGCGCGGCGACACAGTACAGCGCCATTCCGGCCGCCCCGCAGCCCACGATGATCTCCAGCGGTCGGTCGAACCCGGACCCCACCTGGGAGAGAAGGACGCAGGACATCGCGACCAGTTGCGTCCAGAGCAGCCAGCGCGGATTCCTGCCCAAGCGGATCGCCCCTTCCGGCGTCACCCGTCGAGAGGCGCAACCGCCACCGACCGATCGTCGACGAGGCATCGACACATGTCGGAGGAGCGTAACCAGTGGGCCGTCGTGGCGCCCGGCAGAAACGGTACGAGGGCCGCCCCGATGGGGTCGGCCCTCGCGTTCGTGCTGCTCAGCGAGCGGAGGATACGAGATTCGAACTCGTGAGGGTGTTAACCCAACACGCTTTCCAAGTCTGCTGTCGCGGGTTCAACCACTGCCGTTGCCGTCCCGACGCAGCGCAGCGGTCAGGATTCCACCGCCGATGGACGTTCGTGGACGTGGCCGAACGAGACGACAACTGAGACCAGTGGGCGCCGATCGAACACGTGGCCGATTACCACTTCACCGACGCGGCGTCAACTGTTAGAAGTGGCGGATCTACGACACATTTGCCTCATATTGGGCGCTGCTCGGTGTGGCGCACCGCTGCTGTAAGGTGAAAAAATGCCGGGATGCCTGACATTGAGCTTCCCGTTGCCAGCCTACTGCTGGACACATTCAACCCTAGGCACAGGGAAGTGCACAGTCAGGACGAGGCCATTGCCGCCATCCTTGCGCGCCATCCGTCCAAGCTGCTGGCTCTTGCGGAACACATCGCTAGCCATGGGATGAACCCGATGGACCGCATGCTCGTCCTTGGGAACGCTGGCGGCGGCTTTATCGTCCTGGAGGGCAACCGCAGGACAGCTGCCCTTAAACTGATGCACAACCCGGACCTCTGCCCCGATGCTAAGACGCGGAAGGCGTTTGCTCAAATTGCCGCCGATGGACGCGCGCCGGAGACAGTCCTCTGCGCACAGGTGCAGAGCCGTGAGGAGGCAGCGCCGTGGCTGCTGGTGCGCCACGGCGGAGAGTTGGACGGCGCCGGAATCGTGCGCTGGAGTGCGGGAATGCGCGTCCGTTTCGAGGCCAAGCCGGGTAGTCAGGACTACAAAGCAGTAGCGGTTCTTGATTGGCTGACAGAAAAGGCCGAGGCGGGTGCGAACCAGGAGTTGGGCTCGGCTATCGAATTCGTATTCGACGAGAAGCTGACAACCTTCGGGCGTCTCGTGGGTGGCCCCCGGTTCCGCAGCTTCTGTGGTTTCAGCCTCAGCGATCGAGACATCACCCTCTCGGAGCGGCCTGAGGTTGTGGTCCAACGGCTGAGTCACGTATTGCGCGACTTTCAAGAGCGCGGCCTTTCTGTCAGCGACCTAAAGAGCAAGGATCAGCGAAACAGTTACATCGATGGTCTGATCAGAATTTTTAGGGTCGACATTGATGGTGGCGACTCCGAGGGTGAGGACTCAAACGATCCCGAGGATGATCAGACGCCTTCGCCGACCGGCACTAGGCCACCGGCTGGCGCGAAACAGAAGCCGGGGTCAGGCGGGCAAGGGCCTGAGTCGAAAACTGCCGGACCGTCTAAACCTGGAGGCTCAGCTGCCGGGAACGGCGCAGCTAAGGGTAGGCGAGGTCAACCGGCCCGACCCACAAAGCTTTTTGGCGGCCTGAAGCTGCAAAACTGCTCGAAGCGAACTAAGGACGTTTTGCGCGAGATTCAGCAGATCGACATCGACAAGTTCCGAAACAGCGCGGCGGCTCTCACGCGCATGCTGGTAGAGCTTGTCGTGGTTGAAGCGATCCAGAAGAAGGGTTGGAGGAATCCTGAGCGCCAGGAACTCAAGGAGCGCGTGCGTACTTGCCTCAGTAAGCTGGACCCAGAGGAGAACAACCCAAGGTACAAGGACGTTCGAAACCAAATCGCCGCTCGCGACAGCTTGATTTCGGCAAACACAATGAACGCCTTCCTGCATAACGCCAACTATTTCCCGTCGGCGACGGAGCTTAGGTCCATCTCCGACAAATATGTTGGACTCCTGGAAGACTTGGATGCTGAAATGGGTAAGGTCTGATCAGCAGTGAAACCGATTAGTCCTCTAAGATATCCAGGCGGGAAGGGTAAGATGACACCCTTCCTCAAGCGGGCGATTGCTGAACAACGTCCCCGGCCCAAGGTATATGTAGAGCCATTTGCGGGAGGGGCGGGTGCTGCGCTGTCGCTCCTGCGCGGTGAAGTGGTGGACCGTGTGGTGCTCAACGACTTGAACAGGGGGATCGCTCAATTCTGGCGCTCGGTTTTCAACGAGTCGAAGGAATTTGCGCAGCTTGTTGAACTGACCAAGCCGACGATGGAGGAGTGGCACCGGCAGCGCTCGATTTACCTGGATCCCGCATCTTCTGGAATTGAGCTTGGGTTTGCTACCTTCTTTCTCAATCGAACAAATAGGTCGGGTATTCTCGGGGCTAGGCCTATCGGTGGCATGGAGCAGAATGGCAACTGGAAAATTGACGCTCGATACGGCGCTAAAGATTTAGCAAAGCGCGTCCTGGATCTCGGTGGCTACAGGCACCGTGTGGAGATTCGTGAGCAGGACGGTATTGGTCTTTGCGAGACCTTTTCCGCCTCGGACCGCACAGTATTTCTGAATGTTGATCCACCATATCTTAAGCAAGGCGACGAATTGTACATGAACACCCTGCAATGGGAAGACCATGTGCGACTAGCGAAGGTCCTGGAGGAAGGGCCACCCTACTGGGTGATGACATATGGCATCGACCAGAGGGTGCCTGATGTGCTTTATCCTACGTATCCGTGCGCCATCTTTGGTATCTCCCATACCGCGTACAGCCAACGAGTTGGCCGGGAATACCTGGTCATCTCAAAGAACATGCGCCTGAGTGATTTGAGTGGGATCGGCAGCCGGACTGGCGAGTGGCTTCCCGGTAGGGCTCCTGAAACGGCAATGCCGACGCTGTTCTGAGGCAGAGTCCCGTCACGACTCGGCCTCACTGAGGAACGTTGTTGGTATTTCGGACTGGGAAATAACTTGTCCCGGTCCAATGAAACGCCGAGCCACTAGCAAGCCGGCTTCATGTGCCCCCAAGCCCGCATGGCTGGCCGAAGCGTCTGCGATGAGCCATGGGGTTAGGTTGCGCTCGAAAGCATCTACCGCCCCCTTCAGGACGCAACTCTCAGTGGCGATGCCGCAGAAGTAGAAGTCGCTCCACCCTCGCTGTGCGAATAATTCCTCCGCTTCGCGGCTAAAGGGACTGTAGATAATCTTATCTAACACCGTTCCCCGATCTAGGTATGGCTGTAGCGCCGGCACTATATCGGTTTCTGGCGCAGCCTGGAGCTTGCGCCAGCCAAAGAAGCGTTCAAAAGGGCTGCCCGGATAGTTTAAGTAGCGGGTAAAGAGTGTGTCGCCCCCAGCGTCCTGCCAACGTCGCACCAGTTCAGCGACGATCGGTACTACATGTGCCGACTGCTCTCGAACGAACCCGTTCTGCATGTCGGTCACTACAAGAACCCGCCTGGCCGTTGTCACTGCCTTAACCTCGATCCGTATCGCGGAGGGTTTCGATGGCTTGCTCAAGGGCTGGTAAAAGGTCACTTGTCCGCAGAATCGCCCTGCGCATTGCTTGATGTTGCCCCGTCTCGCGTGGCCGAGAAGTCGTCAACCGGGACCGGACTCCACGAAGGTATCGCCACCCGTGCTCTGGCGGCACGTCCGGGTCTCGGCCTTGCTCGATCCGCCGGCTAATGGCATCGGTGAAGGCCCAGATCGACTGGACCGCAAGCTCGCAGGCAACCAGCTCGGTTTCCGTCAGGGCTCGCTCAGGTGCAACCGGATGGTAGACAACACCGGACCATGAGGCGTAGCCGGACGAGATGCCGCGTACACCGAACGACTCGATCCCCCCGTGGTCGTATGCCTCGGCTAGCAACGACTGCTCGACTAGCTCGGCGTGGGCCAGGTGCTCGTCGTCCATCGGACGGTCGCGGTGGAGCAGCACGGATGGCGTCGACATGATGCGTAGCGCTGGCTCGACCAACTCGGCGGGCCACGCGGGCTCGATCAGCCAATGCGTTCCAAGGACGTAGAGCCCGGCGTCATCAACGCCCGGCGCGACGCGGGCCAGGTAGTCCGATGCCCACTTGATGTTGTCGCCGTACGAGACCTTGCGCCAGGCCGCCAACGCGGCAATGGACGACAGCTGCAACGACTCCACCAAGTGGAAGACCACCGAGCCGCAGGGCCAGACGTAGAGGGTGCAATCGCCCTCGGGGTGCTCAACCGCTGCTGAGTCGCAGGCGTGCCACTGGCCCTCGGCCGGCACACAGCCCGCGTCATCTCGCACCAACGCTGCAGCCTCGGAACCTACGAACGCCGGCACGAACTTGTGCGACCGGACGGAGAAATGCGGCCGTTCCTCCCCACCGCCGGTTAGCTCGCCGAACAGATCGTGCGGCTTCGCTCCGTACGCCAGGCAGTAGAGCTGTCGGTAAATCGGATCAGTGACCGCCACTCGCCCAGTCTCGTGCCGGTACATCGCCTTCTCGATGGCCTCGATGGTCGGCGTCTCCCGGAGACCCTGCTGTAGGCCGAGGCGATGCAGCTCCCGAGCGGCGCGCTTCCGCGACTCCCAGCCTGCCCCCTTGCGTCGGTTGACCAGCACAAGATTGGGCTTGAACTGCCGAGGGGCCTCAGTGGACATGCCGCGTGTCCTTCGTGTCCGTGCCTAGGACCTGCCCGTTCGGCCGATTCCCCGGCAGTCTCTTTGGCAGGCGAGCGAAGTGCCGCCGCAGATTGAAGCCGGGAAGGGAAAGCACAGATGATCCGAGTCAGTCGGCGGGAGTGCCCCGGCGCGGCCTCCCGGCCTGCCACTGCTGGATGGTCTTCGGCCGCCAGGCTGGCGACCGTCCGAACATGCGATCGGGCGCGGGCGCCTGGCCTCGGGATACATACGACGCCCAGGTGGCACGACTGATCGGCACGCCCACCGACGCCAGGTAGACGCGTACGTGCTCGGTAGTCCACCAGTCGGCGGGCAGCTCCTCAGCAGTCATCACTACAAGCCTACGCGGTAGAGGTGCTTGCGCGAATACAACGTCGCGCTGTAGCTTGCGAATACAACGCCAAGTTGTACCGGCCGGATGGTCCGGGGAACTGCGGCACGTCGTTGCCGTATGCCCAGGGACCGCCGAAAGCCACACGGTCATTGAGAACTCCATAGCGACAGGAACGAGTGCGCGTGGGCCGCCGAGCGGCATCTCTGCATTGAGCCACCTGGTGGTCGACCCCGGTAGGTCCCGGGCGAGCGGGGCGAGCGGAGCGGGTCACGCGCACTGCAACACCTGGCCCCGGTCTTGGCTTCGGCCTTCGCCCGAGGCGCCCCGCTTCATCGACCTGTCCCGGAGGTTTCCGTGAAGAACCACCTTGCCCCCGTCATCGCCGTGCCGGCCGCGGAAGACCTGGCTGCGATCGAGTCGGAGTGGCCGCTGATCGCGGCCGAACTGGACGTGCTCGACGCCGAAATCACCCTGCTCTACGCCGAGGACCACGGCGGGCCGACTGCGCTGGACTGGCGGCGGCTGCGCCGGGCCGAGGCCCGCGTCACCCGTGCTGCCGTCGAGCTGGCCGCCGGCACCCTTGCCGGCCCGCACCGCGCGGCCTGATGTCGCGCATCCGCGCCGCCTACCACGACCCAGACGGCACGCGGTACGGCATCCCCACCTACTGGTGGCGCGGTGCCCCGCCCGGCTACGCCACCCGCCGCCAATTGACCGCCGCCGGCCTACGCCCCGCCGGTCAGCCGATCGCCGCTCAGGTGCTCTGGCAAGGGGTCGGCGGTACCCGCGCCGCCTACCTGTACCGGGTCGACCTGGCCCGACCCAAGCGCACCGCATCCCCCGCCCAGCTCCGGGCGGTCCGCGCCGCGCTGACCGCCCGCCGCACCTGCCGCATCTGCCGGCAGGTCCGCAGCTACTACATCCCGCGCTCGCTCGGCGAGTGCCTTGAATGCGCTAACCCGATGGAGGCCGCCGCATGACCTGCCGTACCTACACCCACCCGAGCGTTCTGGACGGCATCGCCGCCGGCGCCGCGTGGGCCGACCCGACCATGGACCCCACCGCCATTGACTGGACCGCCCGCCGAGCCACGGCCGCTCTGCCGTTCCCGCTGGTCGACGGGCGCCCGGTCAACCCGTACGCCCCGACTGGCATCCGCTACGGCCGCAACCAGCTCGGCCACTGGGGCGAGCAGGTCTGCGCCGACGCTCTGGTGTCGCTCTGGGACGACAACCGGCACCGCTGGATCGTGATGGTGGAGCGCGGTGACGGCCACGGCTGGGCGCTGCCCGGCGGCTACGTCGACCCCGGCGAGACGCCGGCCGACGCCGCCGTGCGGGAGCTGGCCGAGGAAACCGGCCTGATCCTGCGCAACCAGGAGTGGCACCTGTCGCCGCCGCGCTACGTGCCCGACCCCCGCGCCAGCGATGAGGCCTGGATGGTCACCGTCCTTGCCCGCACCTGGATCGGCCACCACCGCCGCGACGACTTCCCGCCGGTGACCGGCGCCGATGACGCCCGCCGGGCGTTGTGGCTGCCCGCCGACGACTACGACGTGCTCGCCGACTACCTGGCCGACGCCTACGACGGCCAAGTGTTCCCCGCCCACCGTGACCTGCTCGCCGACAACCTGGACGAGGTGACCCGATGACCGCCCCCACCCTCAACGGCACCCGCTACCCGCAGCCGGTAGACGCCCTCCTGCCGGCCGCCCGCGCCCTGGACCTGCCCGACGGGCAGGCGCTGCCGTCGCGTAACCGGCTGATGCGGGAGTTCCGCATCGGTGCGCCGAAGGCAGACGACCTGCTCGCTCGACTCAAGGCCGAACACGAGAAGCGCACCCGCACCGAACAGATCCGTGCGGCGATGATCGCCCGGGGTGCCCTGCTGCCCCTCGATAACGCCCTGACCGACCTCACCGAGCCGACCACGGTGCCGCTGGACTACGCCGAGCCGACCGGCCCGCACCCGGCCCTCGCCCCGGCCGCACCCGAGCACACCCCGCCGTCCAACCCCGTGCCGACCACCCCGGCGAAGATCACGCGCGCCGAGCAGATCGAGCAGGTCACGGCGGTCGGTCACCCGGACACGCCCACCCCGCCCGCGCCGATCCGGCCGGCGGTGGTGTGGCCGGTGGTGCTGCTGGCGCTGCCCGCGTTCGTGGCGATCTGGTCCGGGTGGGTCGGGCTCGGCGGACTCACCGGGTTCGGGGTGGTGCACCCGCTGCCGGGCATCTGGGACAGCTTTTCCATCAACTCCGCGATCACCCTGCCGATCGGCGTGGAGACGTACGGCGCGTACGCCCTCTACGTGTGGCTGTCCGGCCGGGTGCCTGCCCCGGCCCGCCGGTTCGCCAAGTGGTCCGCCCTCGGCTCCCTCGCCGTCGGCGCGCTCGGCCAGATCGCCTACCACCTCTTGGAAGCGGCCGGGGTCACCTCGGCCCCGTGGTGGATCACCACCGCCGTCGCGTGTCTCCCGGTCGCGGTGCTCGGCATGGGTGCCGCCCTCGCGCACCTCGTGCGTACCCACGACTAGCTATGCCCGGCGGCACGGCCCCTGGCCTGGAAAACCGTGCCGTGCCGCCGGCCCTCACCCCTTAGCCAATGACCTTAGGAGAGGCATCTATGTTCGCAGACCCCACGGGCCGCAATACTGCCGCGTTCGCGGCCGTGTTCGTCGCTCTCTACGTCGCCCACCAGGTCGCCGATCGCTGGGTACAGACCCAGCACCAGGCCGACTGCAAGGGCCAGCCTGGCTGGCCCGGCCGTATCGCCTGCGCCGCCCACGTCGCCACCTACACCCTCACCGCCGTACTGGCCCTCGTCTTCCTTGTGGCCGGTACCGGCCTGCGGCTCGACCCGTCCGGCGTGGCGGTCGGACTGGCCATCTCGGCCGTCTCGCACTACGTCGCCGACCGACGCACCCCGCTCCAGCGCATCGCCGCCGCTCTCGGCTCGGCCCGCTTCTACGCCCTCGGCGCACCTCGGCCCGGCCGCGACGACAACCCGAGCTTGGGCACCGGCGCCTACGCCCTGGACCAGTCCTGGCACGTCGGGTGGCTGTTCATCGCCGCCCTGTTCTGCGCCGCCTAACCCACCCCCACACCAAGGAGAAAGCCCCGATGGCAAGCATCTCGATCGGCTCCAGCGGCGGGCGCATCACCACCGGCACCTCGCAGTTGTGGTGCCCGGCCTGCGGCAACGAAAGCAACTGGCGCGACATAACCGCCGACAGCCAGCGCACGCACGCGACCTGCGGCGACTGCGGCAACCGCATCTCCGTCAAGAGCTGACCGCTCCCGTCGTCACCGGCTCATCACCCGGTGACGCGCGGAAGCCGCCAGACCCCCTGGACGGCCCAACCAAAAGGAGCACCACCGCTATGGGCAAGCGCAACGTCGCTTCCGGTACCGACCGCGTCGCCGTGCAGGCCGGTGAGGTCACCGGCCGCCGCGACACCAGCAAGACCCCCAAGGACACCGACACCAAGCCGGGCCGGACCGAGAACACCGTCACCGGTAACGCCCGCGTCGGCATTCAGGCCGACACCGTGACCGGCCCCATCCGCATCCGCTTCTGACCCGGCCCGGCGGCGCGGCCCCTGGCGACCAACCTGCGCCGCGCCGCCGGCCCTCAACCCCCGACCCTGACGGATCAGTTGGAGGAACCCCCATCATGACGTCCCCCCACGATGACGACCGATTCGACTGGCGGGCCGCAGAAGCCGACATCACCGGCCCGGATGCGGAGGTGGTCGACCTGGACGCCGCCCGCGCCGCCCGCACCACCGACCCCGACGACGACGGCGGGCCGGTGCTGGTGGACTCGCCGGACGCGCAGAAGTCCCCGCGGTTCACCCTCGACGGCGTGCGCGCCGGGCAGCGGCGCCCGATCCTGCCCGCGTGGCTGCGCTCGCGCGCCGAGTTGCGCGACGTGATGCGCTGGGCGGTGGGACACCTGCTGCACACCACCGCCTACCACGCCACCCGCCTACCGAAGTACGGCGGCAAACTCCTGCTACGCGCCCCCGCCGGTGCCGCCCGGATCGCCACGGGTGCGACCCGGTGGCTGTTCGACTGGGAAGGCGAGCAGCTGCGGCAGTCGACCTCCCAGACCCGCGACGGAGAGCTGTACCTCAAGCTGTCGCGCCAGCGTGACCGGCGGGTGCGGTGGCGCGGCATCGTCGCCACCTTCACCCTCGCCATCACCCTCGCCGGTGGCGTCGCGGTGGCGCTCGCGCCGCCGTGGTCGCGCTGGGCGGTCCTCGCGATGCTGGTGACGTTGTGCGGGATGTTCGGTCAGCCGGCCGACAAGCCGCTACTCGACACCGCCGTGGTCATCCCCCGCGTCGCCCGACTCACCTCCGATGTGGTGGTGCGCGCCCTGGCCGTGCTCGGCATCTCCGGCATCACCCAAGCCATCGCCAAACAGGGCCAACGCGCCATCGCGTTCACCGCGCCCATCGTCCGCGACGGCCCCGGCTGGCGAGCCGACATCGACCTACCGCCCGGCGTGACCGCCGGGGACGTGATCGAGCGACGCGACCGGCTCGCCGCCGGCCTCACCCGCCCCCTCGGCTGCGTCTGGCCCGAGGGACAGCCGGAGGTGCACCCCGGTCGGCTGCTGCTGTGGGTCGGCGATCAGGACATGGCCGCCACACCACCGAAGCCGTGGCCGCTACTCAAGGCGTCCGGCGGGTTCGACCTCGGCAAGCCGGTGCCGTTCGGCACCGACCCACGCGGCCGGATCATCTCCTTCGAACTGCCCTACACGAACCTGCTCATCGGCTCGATCCCTGGCTATGGCAAGACGGCCGCCACGCAGGTGCCGATGCTCGCCGCAGCGCTCGACCCGTACGCGGAACTGTGGTGCTTCGACTTCAAGGGCACCGGCGGCCTCGACCCCCTGGAGAAGGTCTCCGCCCGCTACGCGTCGGGGCAGGACGACGACACCGCCGAAGAGGGCCTGATGGCGTTGCGGGAACTGCGCAAGGAATGCCAGCGCCGCGCCGCCGTCATCAAGGGCCTACCCAAGGCGGTATGCCCGGACAACAAGGTCACCCCCGAACTGGCCCGCCGCAAGAAGCTGGGCTTGCACTGGTTGGTTGTCGCCCTCGATGAGGTGCAGGAACTCTTCTCGCACCCGGAGTTCGGCAAGGAAGCCGGGGAACTGGCCGAGAAGGTCATCAAGCTCGGCCGCGCCCTGGGCGTCATCCTCGTCGTCGCCACCCAACGGCCCGACGCGAAAAGCCTGCCCACCGGCGTGTCGGCGAACGCCGGTACGCGGTTCTGCCTGCGGGTCATGGGCCAGATCGAGAACGACATGATCCTCGGCACCTCGGCGTACAAGAACGGCATCCGGGCGACCATGTTCGCCAAGAAGGACAAGGGCGTCGGCTACCTGGTCGGCGCGGCCGACGACGCGCAGATCGTGCGGACCTTCTACGTCGACGGCCCCACCGCCGAGAAGATCACCGACCGGGCACGAGCACTGCGCGAGGCTGCCGGCACCCTCACCGGCCACGCCATCGGGCAGACCCCGGCCACCCCGGTGGCCCGCCGGGACACCCTGCTCGACGACATCCTCACCGTCGTCCCGGCGACCGAGGGCAAGGTGTGGGCGGAGACGCTGACCGAGCGGCTTGCCGACCTCAACGCCGACGCGTACGGCGACCTGACCCGCGATCAGCTCACGGCGGCGCTCAAGCCGTACGGCATCACCACGGGGCAGGTGTGGGGCACCGACCCCACGACCGGCAAGGGCGCCAACCGGCGCGGCATCGAGCGACAGCACATCGCCGATGCGGTCGCGGAGCGTAACAAGCGGCGAGGCGACAAAGCCGCCTAACCCGGACAGTGTGTGGTTGCTAGGTCTAGCGGCACCCCCCGCTAGACCTAGCACCCCCGCTAGCAACCAATCCCAACCCTGGCCAGCGCCCTAGTTCCTAGCGGCGCCAGCCCTCTACGCCCTCGAAACGGCCTGTGGAGGCATTCCGTGACCACCATCCTGCCGCTCGCTAGCCTCGCCGCCCTCGGTTACGCACTGTGCTACCTGGCCATCTGCGCTGCCTCGCCGTGGGGACGTTGCCGCCGCTGCCGGGGAGCACGCTCACACCGCACCACCATCGGCACCCGCCGCGACTGCACCCGCTGCGACGGCACCGGCATCCGCGTGCGCGCCGGCCGCCGGCTGCTCGACTACATCCGCGCCGAGTACCGCGACGGCCACCAATGAACCGCACCACCGGCCACACCCCGTGGTGTGGGCGGGACCACCGCTGCAACCTCGGCGAGCACCGCTCCGACGAAATCGTGGTTGATGCCGGCCACGCCCGCGCCGTGCTGGTGCGGGTGCGCACCGCCGCCGGCCGGGAGTACGCCGAGGTACGCGTCAGGGTCGCCCTCGCCCCCGGCGAGATCGCGGCCCGCCGCCAGTTGGTGGGGCTGCTCGGCGACGTACGCCAGGCCGTGACCCGCGCCGCCGTCGCGGCCCGACCTCGACCGGGGCGGGCCGCGCGGTGACCGCCGGCCGCACGGGGCCGACGGCCCGGTGCGGTCACTGGATCGGCACCGCCGCCCGCTACTGCCACACCCCGGACAACCTCCGGCCCTACCTGCAAGGCCCCCGCTGCCCCGCGCACACGCCCTCAGCGCTTGCCGGGCGGCCGGAGCCGCCCTCTACGCCCCTGTGTCCGCCATCGACCGAAGGAAGGGACCTCATGCCCGACCCTGGCCTGTTGGCCGCTGCCCTTGCCCACGCCGCGCGCGGATGGCACGTCTTCCCGCTGCGCCCCGACGACAAGCGGCCCGCGTTCCCCGACCACACCGCCGAGAACTGCACCCAGCTCGACCCGCGCTGCCGCGCCGCCGGCCGCCACCTCGGCTGGGAACCCCGCGCCACGACCGACCCGGCCCGCATCCGGCGCGCGTGGTCGACGCGCCCCTACGGCGTCGGCATCGCCTGCGGTCCGTCCGGGCTACTGGTGGTCGACCTCGACGTGCCGAAGACCACCGACGACACCCCGCCCGCCCCGTGGGCCGGGGCGCGTGACGGCCTGGACGTGCTCACCACACTGGCCGACCGCCACGGCGGCACCATCGACACCACGTACACCGTGACCACCGGCCGAGGCGGAAGCCACCTGTACTACCGCCACCCGACCACCGGCCCGCAGATGCGCAACACGACCGGCGACCGGGGCGGGTTGGGGTGGAAGGTCGACACCCGCGCCCACGGCGGCTACGTCGTCGCCGCCGGCAGCACCGTCGCCGGCCGCCCCTACACCGTGGCGCTCAACTGCGACCCGGCGCCGCTGCCCGGATGGCTGGCCGGACTGCTCACCGTTGCCCCGCGACCGGCCTACCGACCCGCCCCGGTGGCGCTACCGGCCGACCGGCGCGGCCCGTACGTGGCGGCGGCTATCCGCCGGCAGGTCGCCCACCTCACCGCCGCCCCGGACGGGCAGCGCAACCACGCTCTGTTCGCCTCGGCGGTCGCGCTCGGCCAACTCGCCGCCGGCGGGACGCTCACCGACGACGACGTGACCGCCGTCCTAGAACCGGCCGCGCTGTCGATCGGCCTACGCCCCGCCGAGATCGCCCGCACGATCGCCTCCGGTCTACGCACCGGAGCACGCAACCCCCGCACGCTCACCAACCTCGGGAAGGCGGCAGCATGACCACCCGCCTACAGATCGGCTCCGGCCCGGAAACCATCCGCGTACTCAAGGCCGCACTCGTCAACGGGTTGCTACCCGACACGTACGTGTCGGCCGGGTCGCTGGTCCACATGGAAGCCGTCTCCGGCGGCCTCGCCACCGCCGCCGACGAAGACTCGCCCCTGCCGGTGTCGGCGAGCATGGTCAACCCCGCCGGCCTGGCCGGACTGCTCGCCGAACACGCCTACGTCTACCGGCTCAAGACCCGCAAGAGCGACACCGGCGACCCGGAAATGTTCGAAGACGAGGTGACCCCTCCCCGCGACATCCTCTCGTCTGTGCTGGCCGGCAAGACGTGGCCTGGCGTGCCGCCGCTGCGCGGGATCATCGGTGCCCCCGTGCTGCGCCGCGACGGCACCCTGTTGCAGCGGCCCGGCTACGACCCCGCCACCGGCCTCTACCTGGCGTCCAAAGTGGCGCTGCCGCCCGTGCCGGACGAACCCACCGCCGAGCAGGTAGACGAGGCACGGACGTTCCTGCTCGGCAGGTTCCTGCGCGACTTCCCGTGGGCGTCCGCCGCCGACCGGGCCAACTACGTGGCGCTGCTGGCAACGCCGATCCTGCGGCACTTCACCCGCAGCCTGACGCCGTTCGCGCTCATCGACGCGACCATGCCGTCATCGGGTAAGACGATTCTGACCGCCGGCCCGGGAATGCTCTACGGGCAGCGCGTCATGACCTGGGCCTACTCGGATGAAGAACTCCGCAAGAGCATCACCGCGGTTCTGGCCGAGCAGGTCGGGGTGGTCATCTGGGACAACCTCGCCGAGGGCACCGTCATCGACTCCGCCGTGCTCGCCCAGCTCGTCACCTCCGGCGTGTGGTCCGACCGGCAGCTAGGCGCGTCGCGCAACGTCGCCACCGTCAACGACCGGCTATGGATGGCCACCGGCAACAACCTCCAGGTCGGCGGAGACATGGCGAGTCGCACGGTGCGGGTGCACCTCGACCCGAACATGCCCCGCCCCGAACTGCGCGACCAACGCGGGTTCGGCATCCCCCACCTCGACCAATGGATCACCGACCCCGCCAACCAACTCACCGTCCTGTGGCACCTCCTGGTCCTCGTCCTCGACTGGACCCGCCGGGGAGCACCACGAGTCACCGGGTTGTCGATGCGGCAGTTCACCCCGTGGGCGCAAGCCCTCGGCGGGTTCCTCGCCCACCACGGCATCGACGGATTCCTCACCAACGCCGCCGACATCCGTGAGATCGATGAAGACGAAACGCGCTGGCGCGCGTTCCTCACCTGCTGGCACGACCGCCACAGCGGCCGCGCCATGACCGCCGCCGAACTCCGCCAGGACGCCGAGCCCATGCACCTGGGCAGCGACGTCAACGACCCGTGGGACGGGCAGTTCATCACCACCCACAACGGCCGCCTACCCAACCCACTGCAACTCGGCCGGCTGCTCACCGGGCAGGCCGGACGCTGGCGCGGCGATCACGTCATCCGGGCCGGCAAGAACGACCGGGGCGACCGGTCCGTGTTCTGGGTCGAACGCCACCAGGGGTGAAACCCGCTGAACCATCTCCGCATCTCCGCAACGCCGCAGCAACGGCGCTCTACCAGGGGAAACACTCTGCGGAGATCAGAACCTAGAGGATCATCGATCTCCGCATCTCCGCAACCTCGCTGCGGAGATGACACCCCCTTTGCGGAGATGACCCCTCAACAGCACTCCGCATCTCCGCAAGCATTCGCCCAGCTCACAGCCATGTTTGCGGAGATGCGGAGATGCGGAGATGGTTCAGCCCTCCCACACAGCAACACACCAACCACCCGCCGCCCGACACACGTAGGGCGGCCGGCTGAGAGCCACACAGACACTCCGGCGCATCCCTTAACACCGGCACTGCACAGATCTTGGGTCTCCGGCGTTCTCAACGGGCCGTCCTGCCGGCCTCCACCGATTTGCTCGCTCCACCCACCAACTGAACCTTCGCACGCCGAGAACGCCCGCCACCGGCGCTCTCAGCACAACGGAACTACGGGGAGAAGTCGTGTCCACGTCAGAAAACCGCGTCGTCCTGACCATCGAGGAAGCCGCCCAACGACTCGGCATCGGCCGCACCACCATGTACGCCCTTATCAAGGCCGGACAGATTCGCACCGTCACCATCGGCCGACTCCGCCGGGTGCCCACCTTCTGCTTGGACGAGTACGTGCGCAACCTGCTTGCCGAACCGACGCCCCTCGACCGCGCCGCCTGACGAAAGGAACTGACCAATGGGACGCAAGCCAAACGGCGCATCCAGCATCTACAAGGGCGGTGACGGCTACTGGCACGGTCGCGTCACGGTTGGCGTGCAGGACAACGGCAAGCCGGACCGGCGGCACGTCCAAGCGAAGACCGAGGCCGAGGTGATCCGTAAGGTTCGCGCGCTCGAACGGGAGCGAGACAACGGCACGGTTCGAAAGCCGGGGCAGCGCTGGACGGTCGAAAAGTGGCTAACGCACTGGGTAGAGAACATCGCCGGTCCGGTCGTTCGTACGAACACCCTCGACGGCTACCGGGTGGCGGTCCGCAAGCACCTTATTCCTGGTGTCGGCGCCCACCGCCTCGACCGCCTAGAGCCGGAGCACCTGGAGAAGCTCTATGTGCGGATGATGGCCAACGGCAGCGCGGCCGGCACCGCTCATCAAGCACACCGGACGATCCGCACGGCGCTCGGCGAGGCGGTGCGGCGCGGGCACCTTTCGCGGAATCCTGCCGCGCTGGCCAAGCCGCCCCGCCTCCCGGATTCCGAGGTACAGCCGTACTCCGTCCCCGAGGTGCAGGCGATCCTTCGCGCGGCGGCATCACGGCGGAACAGCGCCCGGTGGGCCGTAGCGCTCGCCCTTGGACTGCGCCAGGGCGAAGCGCTCGGCCTGAAATGGCCGGACGTGGATCTGGACAACGGTGCGCTTACCGTGCGCCGTGCGCTTCTGCGGCCGAGATGGCGGCACGGGTGCGACGGAAAGTGTGAGCAGAAGTTGCCCGGCCAGTGCCCCGACCGGGTGAACGAACGTCCGGTAGCGGCGGACACCAAATCGCGCGCCGGTCGTCGCTCCATCGGCCTGCCAGATGCCCTGGTCGAGCTGCTCCGACAGCACCGGAAGGAACAGGACACCGAGCGCGAAACTGCCGCCCAGCTCTGGCGCGACGAGGGCTGGGTGTTCGCCTCACCGACCGGCGAGGCCATCCACCAGGCGACCGACTACGACGAGTGGAAACGGCTGCTCAAGCTTGCCGGAGTGCGGGACGGCCGGCTGCACGACGCTCGGCACACTGCCGCCACCGTGCTCCTGGTCCTGGGCGTCTCTGGTCGCGCGGTGATGGGCATCATGGGCTGGTCCAACTCGGCGATGGCCGTCCGGTACCAGCACATGACCGACCAGGTACGTCGGGATATAGCCCAGCAGATCGGAGGACTGCTCTGGGGTAAAGAGAAGGAGTGATGCGAGTTGGGGCCGGCAGTTGCCGGCCCCAACTGATTGTATTGCTATATATGTTTGAATTGTTCGGTCGATAGCTCCGGTGGCGGAACATCGCCGAAATTGTCGCCACCTTTCCTGCGTTCACGTAGCTCGTAGTAGCTAGTCACGTCTGAAACGGCATATATTGGTCCATTCGGGGTGCGGGTAAGTGGACGAGGGAAGTCTGGGCGCGCCGCGAGTTGTCGAGCCCGTTGGCGCGAAACTCCGAGCATAGTTCCAACTTCGGCAAGCGTCATCACTGGCGGGATGGCTTGAGGCAGTTCTGCAGGATGTGTGGTCACGGAGGTTACTCGGTCTTTCGACCCGCTACCCGTCGCAATCTTCCTGAGTAGTTCCAGAGCTGCCCTCAGGGCGGCCAAGTGGTCTGTGCACTTGACCTGCTTCCTTATGAGTAGCGTTGGTCCTGACCTGCGATCTACCTCCACAAGGCTCAGTCCCAGTCCGGACCCCTCGGCCTTTAGCCTCGCGAGGATGGACGGTGTGCTCTCGAACTCAGCCTTGATGATCCAGTGATTAGTCACGAGTGCCTCTGTCTTGCTCGTGCTCTACTCAGCTATCCAATGACTTAGGAAGCCATGTAGAACGGGTGCGGCGACGGTGGTAAGGAACATGTCCCCGGTTCGGTGCTGAACCGCTGCGGCCCCTGCAAGACATACAACGCTAATGGCGAAGAATCGAACGGAGAGGGTTCGTCGCCCGGAAGGTGTCTTGCCGGTGAGGGGTTCCATCGGCCGGTTGGGGGGGAGTATCCTCACGGAGGCTCCTTCTTCTGTTTGAGTGCGGGTGGGGGAGCATAACGGCGCCCGAGGTGCAACTCGGGCGCCGTTGCCATCTTAAGCACATATCGTCACCCTTAAGTCGGACACAGAGTGCGACAGGGTCTGGAGCTAAGGGAAATAGTGCAGCATCCTCGGATGCCGCTCTTGTCAAGGACAAGTAATCGGCTTGTCGCTGACAAGGGGGAAGTTCGCCCCGGTGCCAGAACGCTGGCATCGACCCCCGGAGGATGATCTGGCCTGCCGCGCGACCGGACCTGCTGAGGGCTTGGCCGAGGCAGCAGCCAGACGGGAGGGGTGGCGGGAGGCGTCGCGAGGCTACTGAGACGACAACTGAGACGGGACGGCCGTCGAGGCGACAGAGGGCCGGTCCCCGATGGGGCCGGCCCTCGCGTTCGTGCTGCTCAGCGAGCGGAGGATACGAGATTCGAACTCGTGAGGGTGTTAACCCAACACGCTTTCCAAGCGTGCGCCCTAGGCCTCTAGGCGAATCCTCCGCAGACGAGGATACAGGTCCCCGGCGGGTGGGCCACCCCACCACCCCCTGAAGATCGACGCGGCGTCGGGTAGGGTTGGCGGTACCTCCCGTGCGGCGGTATCTCGTGAACCTCCCCAGGGCCGGAAGGCAGCAAGGATAAGCGGGCTCTGCCGGGTGCACGGGAGGCCTTTTTGTCTCCGGGTCCCGGTAACGTCCCTGCGGGTCAGGTCACGGGGTGGTGGGTGGTCACCCGCGCCCGACCGGCGCAGAATGGCTCGGTCGAGAGGAGGCGGGACGAGTGGCACTGGCGCTCTACCGCAAGTACCGGCCGCGCACCTTCGCCGAGGTCATCGGGCAGGAGCACGTCACCGAGCCGCTGTCGCAGGCGCTGCGCAGCGGGCGGCTCAACCATGCCTACCTCTTCTCCGGCCCACGCGGCTGCGGCAAGACCTCCAGCGCCCGGATCCTGGCCCGCTCGCTCAACTGTGAGCAGGGGCCCACCCCGGAGCCGTGCGGGCAGTGCGAGTCGTGCCGCGAGCTGGCCACCGACGGCGGCTCGATCGACGTACTGGAGATCGACGCGGCCAGCCACGGCGGCGTCGACGACGCCCGCGAGCTGCGCGAGAAGGCGATCTTCGCGCCGGCCAAGAGCCGCTTCAAGATCTACGTCATCGACGAGGCGCACATGGTCTCGTCGGCCGGCTTCAACGCCCTGCTCAAGCTGGTCGAGGAGCCGCCGGAGTACGTCAAGTTCATCTTCGCGACCACCGAGCCGGAGAAGGTCCTCGGCACGATCAAGTCGCGGACCCACCACTACCCGTTCCGGCTGATCCCGCCGAAGGTGCTCCGGCCCTACCTGGAGCAGCTCTGCGAGGCCGAGGGCGTCGCCGTCGAGCCGGCGGTCTTCCCGCTGGTGGTGCGCGCCGGCGGCGGCAGCGCCCGGGACAGCCTCTCCGTGCTCGACCAGCTCATCGCCGGGGCCGGGGCGGAGGGGGTCACCTACTCCCGGGCCGCCGCCCTGCTCGGCGTCACCGACGCCGCCCTCATCGACGAGATGTGCGACGCGCTGGCCGCCGGCGACGGCGCGACGGCGTACGCGACCGTCGACCGGGTCGCCGAGGCCGGGCACGACGCGCGCCGGTTCGCCTCCGACCTGCTGGAGCGGCTGCGTGACCTGATCGTGCTCCAGCAGGTGCCCGACGCCGCCGCCAAGGGCCTGATCGACGGCCCGGCCGACCAGATCGAGCGGATGGCCGCCCAGGCCCAGCGGCTCGGTCCGGCGACGCTGTCCCGCTGCGCCGACATCGTGCACAACGGTCTGGTGGAGATGCGCGGCACCACCGCGCCCCGGCTGCTGCTGGAGCTGATCTGCGCCCGGATGCTGCTGCCCGGCGCCGACGACAGCACCGGCGGCCTGCTCCAGCGCCTCGAACGCATGGAGCGCCGGCTCACCCTCGCCGGCACCGACGCGCCGCCGGCCGCCGCCGGTCCCGCGCCGGTCGCCGCTCCTCCTCCCGTACGCCCCGACACTCCCGCCCCGACCGCGGCTGCCGCCGCGCCCGACCCGTCGCCCGCCGGCCCGCCGGCGGCTGCCGGTGCCCCGTCCGGGGCCGCGGCCGCCCGCGCCGCGGCTCTGGCCGCCACCGGTTCCCGTACGGCGCAGGCAGCCCCGGGCGCCACGGAGCCGGTGGGCGCGCCCGCCGATGCTCCCGCCCGCCGCCCGGTGCCGGCCTCGGCGGTGATGCCCGACCCGGCAACCCCCGCCCCGCCCCGCCCCGGCGCGGCTCCGGCCGGCCCCCTGGACGCCGTCGCGGTGCGCCGGGTCTGGCCGGACATCGTCGCGAAGGTCAACCGGATCAAGAAGCCGGCGGCTGCGCTGATGCGCGACGCGGTGGTCCGCGACGTGGACGGCGACACCCTGGTGCTGACCGTCAAGTCGCCGGTGCTCGCGCAGATGATGGGCAACCACACGTCGGTGCTGGCCGAGGTGCTGTACGAGGAGTTCGGCGGCCGCTGGCAGATCCGCTGCGAGGTGGCCGGCGAGCGGGGCGGCGCGTCGCCCGGTGGCTCGTCCCGTTCCGCCGCCCCGGCCCGCCCGGCGTCCCCGCCGTCGGCGGCCCCTGTTCACCAGGACCGAGCCGCTGCCGGCCCGTCCGGCAGCGGCATGCCGGGCGGCCCAGCCGGCGCGGACGGCCCAGTCGGCGCGGACAGCCCAGCCGGCACGGGCGGCCATGTCGGCTCGGGCGGTCCGGCCGGCACGAACGGTCCGAGCGGTCCAGGCGGTCCGAGCGGCTCAGCCGGTTCGAGCGGCCCAGGAGATCAGGGCGGTCCGAGCGGTCCAGGTGGTCTGAACGGTTCGGCCGGTTCGAGCGGCCCAGGAGATCAGGGCGGTCCGAGCGGACGGGCGGGCACGAACGGTCCGAGCGGTCCAGGTGGTCTGAACGGTTCGGCCGGCACGGGTGGCCCCGGTGGTGCGGCCGGCGGGTCCGGTGGCGCCAGCGGTCCGCGTGCAGATGCGGGCGGCCAGGGGCAGGTGACCCGGCCCGCCTCCGGCGCTGGTGCGTCGGGGCCTGGCGGTGCTCCCGCCGCCGACGAGGCCGAGGACTGGCCCGAGCCGGCCCGCCCGGGTGGCGCGGCCGGAGGCGCGGACGACTGGCCGGAACCGGCTCGGCCGGGCGGCACGCCCACCGCCACCTCGACGGCCGGCGCGGCGACGGGCAGCGCATCGGCTTCCGCACCGACGGCTGGTGCGGTGTCGGCCGTACCGAAGCCGGCCGCCCCCTCTGCGGCTCCGCAGCAGGCCGCGCCCGCCGGCCCCCCGGTGAGCAGCGCGATCGCGGCGGCACGGGCGGCTGCGGCGGGACGTGGTCCGCGTACCGGGCAGGCTGCCCGGAAGACCGCGGACGCCGACTGGGCCGGTGAGCCGCCGTACGACCCGGACTTCGACGGCCCGCTGCGCGGCGGCACGGGACGCCCCGGCGGCGCCGCGCCGGCGGCCCCGAACTTCGAGGGCTTCGACCCGGGCGACGAGCCGCTGGACGAGGTCATCGACGAGAAGACCGCGCGCGAGTCCAGCGAGGAACAGGCGGTACGGCTGCTCCGCGAGGCGTTCGGCGCCGAAAAGATCGACGAGGTCGACGCCCGCTAGCCGACCCGCCGCTGCCGCAGCCGGGGGCACGCCTCCCCGGCCCCGTAAAAGCGAATCGCGGCAGATCTTGGTACGGAACGGCCCCTCCAGGGGCGCTCAGGTACCAAGATCTCCAGCGATGGCGTACCGGGCGCGGTGGGCACGGCTCGGTGGGTCGTCAGGTGGGCCAGGCCGGGAGGCCGTGGGGGTGTGCCTCCGCCAGCAGTCGTTCCGGCCCACTGCCGAGCCGGGCGCGCAGCTGGAAGTCGTTGCGGGCCTCCCGGGGGTGGGGCTCGAAGGACAGGTGGGCCACCGGCGCGTCGGCGCTGCCGGCGGCGGCCAGCCGGTCCAGTTCGGTGGTGACCCGCGCCCACTCCTCGGCCGGCACGTACTGCCGCATCACCGAGTGCCACACGACGGTCAGCGTGCCGGGACGCGGGGTGATGCCGGCGAGGAAGTCGGCCGCCCCCGCCGCGACGACCCGCGCCGGCAGCCGCCGGGCCAGCTCCAGCGCGCCGGTCAGCCGGGCCGCGCGGGCGGTGTGCTGCGGCCAGACGTACGCCCGCAGCGCGAGCGCGTCGTCGGGGTCGCCCGGGTCGAGCGGGGTGAGGTCGCAGCCGATGCGCTCCACGACGGTCAGCTCGGGGTACGTGCCGGCCGCCTCCCGCAGCCAGTCGGGCGCTCCGCCCCGCCAGGCGTCCGGCAGGCGCACCGGGGAGTCGGCCGGGCCCCAGGCGAAGCCGGCGGCCTCGACGCGGAACTCGTCGGCGCGCAGGTTCAGCCCACCGCTGGCGCCCAGCTCGACCAGGCGTACCGGCAGCCCGCCCGCCTCGTGCACGGCGTGCAGCAGCCCGGCGAGCAGCAGGTTGGCCCGGCCCACCTCGTTGGTCTGGGGCGGGCGGCGCAGCCAGCCGCGCAGCGTGTCGTGCTCGGCCTCGACGACCGTCCGGAACGCGGTCCAGCAGGCGGGGGCGTCCGCCGGCCGGTACGCCCCGCCGGCGCTGGGATAGAACCGGGCCAGCTCCGGCGCCCGGCCGGAGAGCACCAGCGCGTGCACGCCGCCGAGCAGGCGCAGCGACACGACGTCGTCGGCGGGCGCGTCCTCGTACCCCGTGATGGCGGTGGCGCACGGACCGCCGGCCCGGACGTCTGCGGCGGCGCGCGTCAGCAGGTCGGCGTAGAGCCCGGCGTCCATGGCCGCGCAGGCCCGCGCCTGCCGTTCGATGGCCGCCGCGGCCTGTTCCCGGGACATCCACCACCTCCGTCCGGTCGGTCCCGTGATCGTGCGCCCGGACCCGCCGCGGGGGAAGCACCGGGCGGGGCGAGGCTGCTCACAGCCGATAGGCTGAGCGGCGGCCGAGCAGACGAGTGCGAGAAGGAGCCATCCGTGCGCCCAGGTGGACAGCCGAACATGCAGCAGATGCTGAAGCAGGCGCAGAAGATGCAGCAGCAGATCGCCAAGGCGCAGGCCGAGCTGGCCGAGGCGGAGCTGACCGGCACCGCCGGCGGTGGCCTGGTGACCGCGACCGTCGCCGGCACCGGCGAGCTGAAGTCGATCAAGATCGACCCGAAGGCGGTCGACCCGGAGGACGTGGAGACCCTGGAGGACCTGGTGGTCGCGGCCATGCACAACGCGGCCGAGGCGGCGCGGCAGCTGACCGAGCAGAAGATGGGTCCGGTCACCGGCGGCATGGGCGGCCTCGGCCTGCCCGGTTTCTGAGCGGCAGATGTACGAGGGCGCCATCCAGGACCTGATCGACGAGTTGGGGCGGCTGCCGGGCGTGGGCCCGAAGAGCGCACAGCGGATCGCGTTCCACGTCCTGTCCGCCGACCCGGCCGACGTCAACCGGCTGGCCGGGGCGTTGCGCAAGGTCAAGGAGCTGGTGCGGTTCTGCACCAGCTGCTACAACGTGGCCGAGTCCGACCGGTGCCGGATCTGCCGGGACCCGCGCCGCACCGACGAGGTGCTCTGCGTGGTCGAGGAGCCCAAGGACGTGGTGGCGATCGAGCGCACCGGCGAGTTCCGGGGCCGTTACCACGTGCTCGGCGGAGCGATCAATCCGCTGGAGGGGATCGGGCCGGACAATCTGCGCATCCGCGAGCTTATGGCCCGGCTCAGTGACGGCACGGTGCGGGAGCTGATCCTGGCCACGGACCCGAACACCGAGGGCGAGGCGACCGCGACGTACCTGGCGTTGATGGTCAAGCCGATGGGCATCTCGGTGACCCGGTTGGCGAGCGGCCTGCCGGTCGGCGGCGACCTGGAGTACGCCGACGAGATCACGCTCGGTCGGGCCTTCGAGGGCCGTCGCGCCGTCTGAGTTCCTGTCATGGCCGGCACCGGATCGCGGTGCCGGCCATCGTCGTACGGTGCCCGCGCGTCCACTGTGGGTTCTGACATGAGGGCGATGCAGGCGACGATCGATGTAACAAATCTGCATCGGTCAAACCGGGCATTGCGCCCCTATGATGGCGGTCCGGAACGGCCCCTGCGGCGGGCCGCATCGGTTAAGACACGATCCGGTACCAACCGGTTCCGCGTAGGTTTCCCGTCGGTCCGAACGACGGCTAAGGTCACGGCGATCGGTGACCCCTGTCACCACGATTGTCCGTAACCCCAAGGACGAGGTGAAGCACCCATGCGTGCATCCAGGCCGAAGGTCGCGCTCGCGGCCGTCGCGGTCGCGGCCCTCGCGGTAGCAGGCTGCGCCGAGAGCGACCGCGATGACAGTTCCGGCGGTAGCAAGAAGGACACCCTCGTCTTCGGCGTAGCCGGAGACCCGAAGGTGCTCGACCCGAGCTTCGCCAGCGACGGTGAGTCGCTGCGCGTGGCGCGTCAGGTCTTCGAGACGCTGGTCCGTCCGGAGGAGGGTGGCACCAAGGTCACCCCCGGCCTGGCCGAGTCCTGGACCCCGGACGCCGCGGGCACCACCTGGACCTTCAAGCTGCGCTCCGGCGTGAAGTTCCACGACGGCACCGAATTCAACGCCGAGGCGGTCTGCAAGAACTTCGACCGCTGGTACAACGCCAAGGGCCTCATGCAGAGCCCGGACGTGACCGCCTACTGGCAGGACGTCATGGGCGGCTTCGCCAAGAACGAGAGCCCGGAGCTGCCGCCGAGCCTCTTCAAGTCCTGCACCGCCAAGGACGCCACCACGGTCGACCTGGCCTTCACCCGGGTCTCCAGCAAGATCCCGGCCGCACTGATGCTGCCGTCGTTCTCGATGCACAGCCCGACCGCGCTGGAGAAGTACGACGCCAGCAACGTGGGCGGCACCGCCGAGGACATCAAGTACCCGGCCTACGCGACCGCGCACCCGACCGGCACCGGTCCGTTCAAGTTCAAGTCGTGGGACGTCGCGAACAAGACGCTGACCATGGAGCGCAACGAGGACTACGCCGGCACCAAGGCCAAGCTGAAGACCCTGATCTACAAGACGATCTCGGACGAGAACGCGCGCAAGCAGGCGCTGCGCTCCGGCGACATCCAGGGCTACGACCTGGTCGGCCCGGCCGACGTCGAGCCGCTGAAGGGTGAGGGCTTCAACGTCCTGACCCGCCCGGCGTTCAACGTCCTCTACCTGGGCATCAACCAGAAGGGGAACCCGAAGCTCGCCGACGTGAAGGTCCGCCAGGCCATCGCGCACGCGCTGAACCGGCAGGCTCTCGTCGACTCGAAGCTGCCCCCGGGCGCCAAGGTCGCCGAGAACTTCATGCCGGACACCGTCGACGGCTGGAACGGCGAGGTCACCAAGTACGACTACAACCCGGAGAAGGCCAAGCAGCTCCTGGCCGAGGCCGGTGCGACGAACCTGACCCTGCGGTTCCACTACCCGACCGAGGTCACTCGGCCGTACATGCCGAACCCGAAGGACATCTTCGAGCTGCTCTCGGCGGACCTCAAGGCGGTCGGCATCACCGTCCAGGCCATCCCGCTGAAGTGGAGCCCGGACTACCTGAACGCCACCACCTCGGGTAACAAGCACGACCTGCACTTCCTGGGTTGGAGCGGTGACTACGGCGACGCCTACAACTTCATCGGCACCTTCTTCGACCGGCCGAAGGCCGAGTGGGGCTTCACCAACCCCGCCCTCTTCGCCCAGTTCAAGGACGCTGACACCACCGTCGACGCGGCGGCCCGGACCGAGAAGTACAAGGCCCTGAACAAGGCCATCATGGACTTCCTGCCCGGTGTTCCGGTGTCGCACTCGCCGCCGGCGATCGTGTTCGGCAAGGACGTGACCGGGGTCAAGGCGAGCCCGCTCACCGACGAGCGGTTCTCCACCGCCGAGTTCAAGTCCTGATCTGACGCTCCGAGTCGTGGGCGGGCGCTGTTTCGGCAGCGCCCGCCCACGACCCTCCGTACCCCTTTCGAGGCCGCCGTGTTCCGGTTCATCGTCAGACGCCTGCTCCAGCTGATACCCACGCTGTTCGGGCTCTCCCTCCTGCTGTTCATCTGGCTCCGCCGACTGCCCGGCGGTCCCGAGACCGCCATCCTCGGTGAGCGTGGGACGCCCGAGATGCGCGCCCAGATCCGGCGCAACATGGGCCTCGACGAGCCGATCCTGGTGCAGTACGGCCGGTTCGTGCGGCGGCTGATCCGCCTGGATCTGGGCACCTCGACCTCCACCAAGCGCACCGTCGTCACCGAGTTCGTCGAGCGGTTCCCCGGCACGGTCGAGCTCTCCATCACGGCGATGCTGATCGCGGTCGGCGTCGGCATCCCGCTGGGCTACCTGGCGGCCCGCCGCCGCGGCCGGATGCTGGACCACCTCTCCGTGGGCGGCTCCCTGATCGGCATCTGCATCCCGGTCTTCTTCCTCGCGTACGTGCTCAAGGCGATCTTCGCGGAGAACCTCGGCTGGTTCCCGGCGAGCGGCCGGCAGGACCCGACGCTCGGGGCGACGCGGGTCACCAACTTCTTCGTCCTCGACGGTCTGATGACCCGGGAGTGGGACGCCGCCGCCGACGCGCTCTGGCACCTGGTGCTGCCGGGCGTCGCGCTGGCCAGCATCCCCCTGGCGATCATCGTCCGGATCACCCGGGCCAGCGTGCTGGAGGTCCTCAACGAGGACTTCGTACGCACCGCCGAGGCGAAGGGACTCACCGAGAGCACGGTCCGGCGCCGGCACGTGCTGCGCAACTCCATGCTGCCGGTGGTCACCTCGATCGGCCTGCTCACCGGCGGCCTGCTCTCCGGCGCGGTGCTGACCGAGACCGTCTTCGCCTTCAGCGGCATCGGAGCCTTCATCTACGAGGCGATCAGCCAGCGTGACTATCCGGTCCTGATGGGCTTCATCCTGATCATCGCGGTGGTGTACGTGCTGGTGAACCTCCTGGTCGACCTCTCCTACAGCCTGATCGACCCGAGGGTGAGGGTCCGATGACGATCACCAGCGGCAAGAAGAAGGAAAAGATCGACCGGCTCGCCGAGCTGGCGGCCCGGGAGGACGAGCGCGGCGTCAGCCTCTGGAAGGAGGCGTTCCGCCGGCTGCGGCGCAACCCGGCGGCGATCGTCGGCGCGGTGATCCTCAGCCTGTTCCTGCTGGTCGCCATCCTCGGGCCGTTCTTCGTCCCGTACGCGCCCGACGCCCAGCTCTGGAAGAGCGAGATCCGCCTCGGCGAATTCCCCGGATTCCGGGGCGAGAACTGGTTCGGCGTCGACCACATCGGTCGCGACGAGTTCAGCCGCATGATCGTCGGCGCCCGGCAGACCCTGCTGGTCGGCGTGGTCTCCACCCTGATCGGCCTCGCGGTCGGCTCGCTGATCGGCGGGATCGCCGGTGCCGCCGCCGGCCTCGGCGGCCGGTGGGGCCGGGCGGTCGACAACGTGCTGATGCGGTTCGTCGACATGCTGCTGGCCATGCCGAGCCTGCTGCTGGCGATCAGCATCGCGGCCCTGCTCGGCGCCGGGCTGACCACGGTCATGATCGCGGTCGGCGTGGTGTCGGTGCCGGTCTTCGCCCGGCTGCTGCGCGGCTCGATGATCTCCCAGGCGAACAGCGACTACGTCCTGGCCGCCGTCTCGCTGGGCGTCAAGAAGCCGAAGATCGCGCTGACCCACGTGGTGCCGAACTCGCTCGCCCCGGTCATCGTGCAGGCCACCCTCACCCTGGCCACCGCGATCATCGAAGCTGCGGCGCTCTCCTTCCTCGGCCTCGGCAACAACGACGCCTCCATCCCCGAGTGGGGTGTGATGCTCGCCGACGCGCAGCAGTACCTCGACTCCGCGCCCCGGCTGGCGATCCTGCCCGCCCTCGCCATCATCGTCACCGCGCTGGGCTTCACCCTGCTCGGCGAGGCGATGCGCGAGGCACTCGACCCGAAGCTGCGGAAGTAGGGCCGGTGAGCGCGAGGAGTGCGCTGACGAGCCCCGCAGTCGCGAACGAAAGGCGGGCCCGACATGGCTCTGCTTGATGTCGAAGATCTCTCCGTCACCTTCGCCCGGCGCGGTCAGCGCACCGTGCACGCCGTCGACGGGGTCTCCTTCTCCGTCGACGCCGGCGAGGTGGTCGGCCTGGTCGGCGAGTCCGGCTGCGGCAAGAGCGTCACCTCGCTGGCGATCATGGGTCTGCTGCCCAAGCAGCCGGGCCTGCGCGTCGGCGGCAAGGCGGTCTTCGACGGCACGGACCTGCTCCAGCTCGACGACCGGTCCCGGCGGGACATCCGTGGCCGGGACGTCGCGATGATCTTCCAGGACCCGCTCTCGTCCCTGAACCCGGTGATCCCCATCGGGTTGCAGGTCACCGAGGTGCTCACGCGGCACCGGGGGATGAAGGGCGCGGCGGCGGAGAAGGAGGCGGCGGCCCTGCTGGACCAGGTCGGCATCCCCGACCCGAAGCGGCGGCTCAAGGAGTACCCGCACCAGCTCTCCGGCGGCATGCGGCAGCGTGCCCTGATCGCGATGGCCGTGGCCTGCAAGCCCCGGCTGCTGATCGCCGACGAGCCGACCACGGCGCTGGACGTCACCATCCAGGCGCAGATCCTGGAGCTGCTCAAGGAGCTGGTCCGGGACTCCGGCACCGCCCTGGTGATGATCACCCACGACCTGGGCGTGGTCGCCGGGATGTGCGACACGATCAACGTGCTCTACGGCGGCCGGGTGGTGGAGACGGCCCGCCGTCGCCCGCTGTTCCGCGAGCCCCGGCACCCGTACACCGTGGGGCTGCTCGGCTCGGTGCCGCGCCTGGACGCCGGGCGCGGCGAGCGGCTGAACCCGATCCCGGGCTCGGTCCGCGACCTCCTGCCCTGGCCGGACGGCTGCGCCTTCGCGCCGCGCTGCGCGCGGCGGGTCGACGAGTGCGTGGGGGAGCCGCCCGCGCTGGTGCTCGCCCACGACGGACGCAGCTACCGTTGCGTCAACCCGGCGCCGGTGCCCGGCACCCTGCCCCCGCCGGCCGGCACCGGCACCGCCCCGGCAGAGCCGGCAGCCCCGGCCACCGCCGCCCCGGCCGCCGCCACCGCACCGGCGACCGACGCCCCGGCCACGGTCGCCACCGCACCGGCGGCGGACGCGTCCGCGACGGAGGCGACCGCGGGCCCGGTGCCCGCACCGCGCGAGGAGGAGAAGCCGTGACCGAGAGCGAATTCCTCGTCGAGGTTCGCGACCTGAAGGTGCACTTCCCGATCCGACGGGGCGTGATCTTCGACCGTACGGTCGGCCACGTGAAGGCCGTCGACGGCGTCGACCTGAGCATCCCGCGCGGCAAGACGTACGGGCTGGTCGGCGAGTCGGGCTGCGGCAAGTCGACGCTGGGTCGGGCGCTGCTCCAGCTCACCCCGCCCACCGGCGGCGAGGTCAGGTTCGACGGCGTCGAGCTGACGACGCTGCCGTCGGGCAAGCTGCGGTCGATGCGTCGCCGGATGCAGATGATCTTCCAGGACCCGATGTCGAGCCTGGACCCCCGGCAGAACGTCGAGTCGATCCTCACCGAGGGGTTGCAGGCCCACGGCATCGGCGGCGACCGGGACGAGCGCCGGAAGATCATCGGCGAGACGCTGGACAAGGTCGGCCTGCCCCGCTGGGCGCTCTCCCGCTACCCGCACGAGTTCTCCGGCGGCCAGCGGCAGCGCATCGGCATCGCCCGGGCGCTGGTGCTCGGGCCCGACCTGATCGTCGCCGACGAGCCGGTCTCCGCGCTCGACGTGTCGATCCAGGCCCAGGTCGTGAACCTGCTCGACGATCTCCAGGACACCCTCGGCCTGACGTACCTGGTGATCGCGCACGACCTCGCGGTGGTGCGACACATCTCCGACACGGTCGGCGTCATGTACCTGGGCGCGCTGGTCGAGGAGGCGCCGAGCGACCGGCTCTACACAGAGCCGCTGCACCCGTACACGCGGGCGCTGATGTCGGCGGTGCCGGTGCCGGACCCGGACGTGGAGGACCGCCGGGAGCGCATCCTGCTCGCCGGCGACCTGCCCTCGCCGGCCAACCCGCCGGCGGGCTGCCGGTTCCACACCCGTTGCCCGTGGGCGCAGCCGACCCGCTGCGCCGACGAGCGGCCCGCGCTGCGGGACATCGGCGGCAGCCGGGTCGCCTGCCACTTCGCCGAGCGGATCGCCAGCGGGGAGCTGCGCCCGCACAAGGTCAGCGTGCAGCTCACCCGACCGGCCGGCGAGGGCGAGGAGCCGCACACCGTCTCCGCCCCCAGCGAGCCGGGCTCGTACGTCTGATCCGCGTCGCGGACGCGGCCCCTCGACCGGAGGGCCGCGTCCGGGCGGGCGGCCGGTGGGGTCAGCCCTCGGGGCGGTGCAGCAGCGCGACCGCGATGCCGTGCACCGCGTCCAGCCCGGCCGGGTCGGCCAGCGCGACCCTGCCGCCGGTGACCGTGTACCACTCGTCGGCGTCCTTGTACTGCACCGTCAGCGTCACCTGGCCGTCCGCGTACCCGGTGCGCAGGGTCAGTTCGCCGGTGACCACACCGACCTCGTCGGTCATCACCCCGCCCGGGCCGGGCACGACGTCGGCCGTACGCTCCGTCGCGGCGGTCGAGGTGCCCTCGGCGTCGGCGGCCATGCCGGCCCCCGGCACCCCGGTGGTCGTGCCCGCCGCGCCGTCCGCCGTCATGCCGGCCGTGGTCGGTCCGGCCGGCGCGCTGCCGGTGGCCGCCGCCGCGTCCTCCCCGGTGGCGTCCGGCGTCTGCTCCGGGGCGGGGGTGCCCCCGGCTCCGGTCACGGCTTGCTCGCCCATGTGCAGCCCTCCAGCATGTCGGTCAGGGCGGCCTTCTCGGCACTGGTCACCGTCAGCCGCCAGTGGTGCTTCACCGTCACCCAGTTGTCGGCGTACTGGCACCAGAACGACCGGTTCGCAGGCTTCCACTGGGACGGGTCCTGGTCACCCTTTGCCCGGTTGGAGGACGCGGAAACCGCGATGAGCTGCGGCCGGTCCAGATCGTTGGCGAACTCGCCACGCTTCGCGTCGTCCCACTCGTCGGCACCCGAGCGCCACGCGTTCGCCAACGGCACGGTGTGGTCGATGTCCACGTCGGACGGGTCGGTGAACGCGCGGCCGTCGTAGACGCTCTCCCAGTGGCCGCCCACCACGTTGCAGCCGGAGAGCTTGATGTCCTCCCCGTCGCGTTTCAGCACGCTGTCGCGTACGTCGCAGTTCTTGCCGGTGTCCCGCCAGTGCGGGAAGCGGCTGCGGCTGTAGCCCTTCATCGACCCGGCGGTGGCCACGGTGAGCTGGGTCAGCTTCTGCGCGGCGTTTCCGCCGCTGCCACCGCTGCTCGGCGCGACGTCCGGCTCGTCGGCGGCGACGCAACCGGCCGCGCCGAGCGCCAGCGCCGCGGCGAGCGCGGCCGTCACTGCGGCGCGCGGTCCTGATCTGGTACGCACAGACGACACCTCTCCAGCTTGCGGGCTCCCGGCGATCCCGCACAGTACCCGGGCCGGGTTTCGGCGATTCGTGGCGTCTCTCATATCCCCCGGGGCAGATTGGACGCCATGACCGAAACCGCGCCCGCGCTCCGGCTGGGCACCGCGCACGGGCGGGGCACCCTGCTCGCCGCCGTACTCGCCTCCGGCATGGTCTTCCTGGACACCACCGTGGTCAACGTGGCGCTGCCCCACCTCGGTGCGGACCTCGACGCCACCGTCGCCGGTCTCCAGTGGACGGTCAACGGCTACCTGCTGATGCTGGCCGCCTTCGTCCTGCTCGGCGGCGCGCTCGGCGACCGGTTGGGGCGGCGGCGGGTCTTCCTGGTCGGGGTGGTCTGGTTCACCCTCGCCTCGCTGCTGTGCGGCCTGGCCCAGGGCACCGAGTGGCTGATCGCGGCCCGGTTCCTCCAGGGCGCCGGGGGCGCGCTGCTCACCCCGGGCTCGCTGTCGGTGCTCCAGGCCAGCTTCCACCCGGACGACCGGGGTCGCGCCATCGGCGCCTGGTCGGGACTGTCCGGCGTATCCACCGCGCTCGGCCCGTTCCTCGGCGGCTGGCTGATCGACGCGCTCTCCTGGCGGTGGATCTTCTTCCTCAACCTGCCGCTGGCCGTGCTCGTGCTGCTGGCGACCCTGCGCTGGGTGCCGGAGAGCCGGGACGAGGCCGCGTCCCGCACCGGGGCGGCGGGGCGGGGCCGCCGCCGGTTCGACGTGGCGGGCGCCCTGCTCGGCGCGCTGGCCCTGGCCGGCGTCACGTACGCGCTGATCGACGCCCCCGTCCGGGGCTTCGACTCGGTGCCGGTGCTCGCCGCCGCGCTGGCGGGCGTGGCCGGCGCGGTGGCCTTCGTGCTGGTCGAGCGGCGACGGGGGGACGCCGCGATGCTGCCCACCGGACTGTTCGGCAGCCGGCTCTTCTCCGTGCTGAACGTCTTCACCGTGCTCGTCTACGCGGCGCTCGGCGGCTTCACCTTCTTCCTCGCCGTCTACCTGCAGAACGTTGTCGGCTGGTCGGCGCTGCTCACCGGGGTCGCGCTGCTGCCGATGACGGTGTTGCTGCTGGTCGGCTCGGCCAGGGCGGGCGCGCTGTCGGCGCGGATCGGGCCGAGACTGCCGCTGACCGTCGGGCCGGTGGTCGCCGCCGCCGGGCTGGTGCTGCTGCGTGGCGTCGATCCGGACGCGTCGTACTGGCGGGACGTGCTGCCGGGGGTGGTGCTGTTCGGGATCGGGCTGACGCTGGTGGTGGCGCCGCTGACCGCCTCCGTGCTGGCCGCGGTCGACGACCGCTTCGCCGGCGTGGCGAGCGGCTTCAACAACGCCGCGTCCCGGGCGGGCGGGCTGCTGGCGGTGGCCGCCCTGCCGCTGCTGGTCGGGCTCTCCGGCGCCGGCTACGCGCAGCCGGCCGCGCTCACCGACGCGTACCGGGGCGCGATGCTCTGGTGCGCCGGCCTGCTGCTGGCGGGGGCGGCGATGGCCGTCCTGCTCGTGCACCGCCCGCCCCGCGAGTGAGGAAGGGCACCCCTGCCTGAGCGGGGTGCCCTTCCTCGTCCGTCAGGCGCGGGCGCGGTTGACGGCGCTCGTCACGGCCTTCACGGAGGCGGTGACGATGTTGGCGTCGGTGCCGACGCCCCAGACCGTACGACCGTCGACCTCGCACTCCACGTACGCGGCGGCCTGCGCGTCCCCGCCGGAGGAGAGCGCGTGCTCGTGGTAGTCGAGCACCCGTACCGCCACGCCCACCGACTGGAGCGCGTTGACGTACGCGTCGATCGGGCCGTTGCCGACCGCGGTCAGCGAGCGGGGCTCCCCGCCCAGGCCGACGCGGGCCTCGATCTCGACCTTGCCCTCGGCGGTGCCGATGGCGTAGCCGTCCAGGGTGAGCGCCGGGTCGACCTGGTGGTCGAGCAGGTAGTGCGTGGCGAAGATCTCCCACATGGTGCCCGGGTCGACCTCGCCGCCGTCGTGGTCGGTGACCTGCTGGACCACGCCGGAGAACTCGATCTGGAGTCGGCGCGGCAGGTCGAGCTGGTGCTCGCTCTTCATGATGTACGCGACGCCGCCCTTGCCGGACTGCGAGTTGACCCGGATGACCGCCTCGTAGGTGCGGCCCAGGTCCTTCGGGTCGATCGGCAGGTAGGGCACCGCCCAGGTGTGCTGGTCGATCGGCACCCCGGCCGCCGCCGCGTCCTTGGCGAGCGCGTCGAAGCCCTTCTTGATCGCGTCCTGGTGGGAGCCGGAGAAGGCGGTGTAGACGAGGTCGCCGGCGTACGGGTGGCGCTCGTGCACCGGGAGCTGGTTGCAGTACTCGACGGCCCGCCGCACCTCGTCGATGTTCGAGAAGTCGATCATCGGGTCGACGCCCTGGGAGAACAGGTTCAGCCCGAGCGTCACCAGGTCGACGTTGCCGGTGCGCTCGCCGTTGCCGAACAGGCAGCCCTCGACCCGGTCGGCGCCGGCCAGCAGCCCCAGCTCGGCGGCGGCCACGCCGGTGCCCCGGTCGTTGTGCGGGTGCAGGCTCAGCACCAGGCTGTCCCGCCGGGGCAGGTGCCGGTGCATCCACTCGATCGAGTCGGCGTAGACGTTCGGCATGGCCATCTCGACGGTGGCCGGCAGGTTGACGATCAGCTTGCGGTCCGGGGTCGGGTCGACCACCTCGATGACCTTGGCGCAGACCTCCAGCGCGTACTCCAGCTCCGTGCCCGTGTAGGACTCGGGCGAGTACTCGTAGTGGATGTCCGTGTCCGGGGTGTGGATCTCCGCGTACTTGCGGCAGAGCCGCGCGCCCTGGGTGGCGATGTCGGCGATGCCGTCGCGGTCCAGCCCGAAGACCACCCGACGCTGGAGCGTGGACGTCGAGTTGTAGAAGTGCACGATCGCCCGCCGCGCGCCGCGCAGCGACTCGAACGTCCGGTCGATCAGGTGCTCCCGGCACTGGGTGAGCACCTGGATCGTGACGTCGGAGGGGATCAGGTCCTGCTCGATGAGCTGCCGTACGAAGTCGTAGTCCGTCTGGCTCGCCGAGGGGAAGCCGACCTCGATCTCCTTGTAGCCCATCTGCACCAGCAGCTGGAACATCCGGCGCTTGCGCTCCGGCGACATCGGGTCGATCAGCGCCTGGTTGCCGTCGCGCAGGTCCACCGCGCACCAGCGCGGCGCGGCCTCGACGTGCCGGGTCGGCCAGGTGCGGTCGGGCAGGTCGATCCGGAACTGCTGCTGGTACGGCTGGTAGCGGTGGTACGGCATCCGGCTGGGGCGCTGCCGGGCGATGGGATCGGTGTCAGCGTCGGTGACGGGTTGAGCCATGACGGAGTGCTCCCTGGAACATGTGGCGTCAGCAATCGGAAGGTGTCGGCCGGGTGCCGGGCGACGGTGCCCGGGCGGTTGCCGATGGAAGGTTCGGATGTGCTGGACGGCGCGGTTCGACTCCGCGACGAGGTGCCGGCCTTCAGGCCTCGTCGCGGCGACCAAGGAGGAGGTACGCCTGCCACATGACCAGGTAACCCTACGTGGCCGGCCGGGGGGCGGGAAGGCCGGTCCGAACTATGAGACGCACTTCGCAGGCTCGCTGGTCAGCAGCAGGTCGGCCAGGGGGAGGCGCCGGCGTAGGCCGGTCTCCGACCGCAGCAGGTCGGCGGGGAGGCTCAGCGGGTCGCCGAGCTGCCCGACGGCCGCCACCACGTGCGGCCGTACGTCCCCCGGCAGGTCGAGGTCGGCGGCCAGGCCGGCGTGGTCGAACTCGTGCAGTTGGCGTACGTGCAGGCCGAGCGCCGTGGCCTGCACGGTGAGGTGGGCGACCGCCTGGCCCAGGTCGTACGCGTGCCCGGCGGGGCCGGTGCGGTGCGCGCCGAGCAGCAGGGCGGCGGCGCGCTGCGCCCAGCGCTGGTCGGGGTCGGGCAGGTTGACCAGGATCCGCTTGAACGTCTCGTCGTCGCGGTGCCCGAGCGCGAACCGCCACGGCTGGGCGTTGCCGGCCGACGGCGCCCAGCGGGCCGCCTCCAGCAGTGCGGCCGCGTCCTGGCGGGACAGCTCCGCCACCGGGTCGAAGGACCGGGGGCTCCAGCGGAACGCGAGCAGCGGGGTGAGGTCGGCCATGGGGCTAGTGTCCCGTAAGGGCGATTAGGGGGTTAGGGGTGGGATGTCCGAATGTGGCGAAGGGCACCCGTAACGTCACCGCCGGTCAGGGCGTTCCCGCGCCCGGGCTCGTGGCCGGTTCCGTGGTCGGCTCCGGCGTCGCCGTGCCGAGCGGCTCGGCGTCGACCACCGGCCCGGCCAGCTGGACCGTCGCCGGGGCCGGCGCGGGCGTGCCGGCGAGCAGCAGCGTGCCGGACGCGGTGTGCACCGCCGTGGGCGTGCCGTCGGGGTCGTAGCAGTAGATCCCCACGTCCAGCGGCGCGTTGATCGACGCCGACGTGGTCTCGACCGAGTAGCAGGCCCCGGCGGCGCCGGGCGGCGGCTGGGCGGGCGACACGGCGAGCGGGGCCCGCCGGTCGGTCAGCACGTCCAGCCAGTCGGTGAACGGGTGCTGCACGCGCGGGTCGACCCGGCGGGGCACGGCCTCGTCGCGATCGCCGAGGCGTACGCAGGTCGCCGGCTCGGGCCGGGCGGCGGACGGCAGGGCGCACTGGAACAGCCCGTCGGCGGTGGCGGCGAACGAGACGTCGGCGCTCCCGCCGAGCGCGCCGCCCGGCACGTCGACCCGCCAACTGCCGTCGTTCGCGCTGGTCACCAGGATCGTCCGGTCCGGGGACCCCGGAGCGCGCAGCGTGTAGCTGGCGACCAGGTGCCGGTCCTGGGCGGCGGCCGCCAGCGCGGCCAACTCGTCGCGTGCCGCGTCCATGCCCGCCGGCACCGGCGCCGAGGTGGGTGTGGGCCGGGGGGCCGGCAGGTCGGCGGTGCAGGCGGCGAGGAGCGCGGGCAGGGCGAGCGCGAGCGCGGTGGCGAGGCGTCTGGCCGGACGCGCCGACGCGCGCGCGGGCTTCGCGGGAAGGCCGGCCGGGCGGAGATGGGCGTGCACGGGGCCATTCTGCGGCCCGGGAAGCACGCGCGTGCGCCCCGCCGCGCGCGGCGTCCCGGCGTGTCGCGCACCACCCCGCCCCGGGCGGCGGGGCCGGATCGTGGGATCACCCGACCCGGCCGGGTCGGGCGACCGATACCCTGGGTGCGTCTGACACGCGCCGCCGGCTGAACTCCGGCGGCGTCGGCACGCTCAGGGTCGTCGCTGGAGGGAGCGCACCGTCGTGGCACTCGTGGTGCAGAAGTACGGCGGATCCTCCGTCGCCAACGCCGAGCGGATCAAGCGGGTGGCCGAGCGCATCGTCGCCGCCCGCAAGGCCGGCGACGACGTCGTCGTGGTGGTCTCCGCGATGGGGGACACCACCGACGAGCTGCTCGACCTGGCCAACCAGGTCAGCCCGCTGCCGCCGGGCCGCGAGCTGGACATGCTGCTCACCGCCGGGGAGCGGATCTCCATGGCGCTGCTCGCCATGGCCATCCACAACCTGGGGTACGAGGCCCGCTCGTTCACCGGCTCGCAGGCCGGCGTGATCACCACGTCGGTGCACGGCCGGGCGCGGATCATCGACGTCACCCCGGGCCGGCTCAAGGGCGCGCTCGACGAGGGCGCGGTTGTCATCGTCGCCGGTTTCCAGGGCGTCTCGCAGGACACCAAGGACGTCACCACGCTGGGCCGGGGCGGCTCCGACACCACCGCCGTGGCGCTCGCCGCCGCGCTGCACGCGGACGTCTGCGAGATCTACACCGACGTGGACGGCGTCTTCAGCGCCGACCCTCGGATCGTCCCGAACGCGCGGCACATCACCCAGATCACGTACGAGGAGATGCTGGAGCTGGCCGCCTGCGGCGCCAAGATCCTGCACCTGCGCAGCGTGGAGTACGCCCGCCGGGCGGGCTTGCCGATCCACGTCCGTTCGTCATACTCGACCAACACCGGCACGATGGTCACCGGATCGATGGAGGACCTTCCTGTGGAGCAAGCACTGATCACCGGGGTCGCCCACGACCGCAGCGAAGCCAAGATCACGATCGTGGGGGTGCCCGACGAGCCGGGCGCCGCCGCGCGGATCTTCGACACCGTGGCCGGCGCCGAGATCAACCTCGACATGATCGTGCAGAACGTGTCCACCGAGGGCACGGGCCGCACGGACATCTCCTTCACGCTGCCCAAGGCCGACGGCCCGACCGCCATGGCCGCCCTGAGCAAGATCCAGGAGTCGGTCAAGTTCAAGGGCCTGCTCTACGACGACCACGTCGGCAAGGTCTCGCTGATCGGGGCCGGCATGCGCTCGCACCCCGGCGTCGCGGCCGGCTTCTTCGCCGCCCTCGGCGCGGCCGGGGTCAACATCGAGATGATCTCCACCTCGGAGATCCGCGTCTCCGTGGTCTGCCGCGACACCGACCTGGACGCCGCCGTGCGTGCCATCCACGAGGCCTTCGACCTCGGCGGCGACACCGAGGCCGTCGTCTACGCGGGGACGGGACGGTAGCCACCGTGTCGCCGCTGCCCACCCTGGCCGTGGTCGGGGCGACCGGTGCCGTCGGCACCGTGATGTGCGAGCTGCTCAGCGGCCGGAAGAACGTCTGGGGCGAGATCCGGCTGCTCGCCTCGGAGCGCTCGGTCGGGCGGCGGCTGCGCTGCCGGGGCGAGGAGTTGACCGTCCAGGCGCTGACCCCGGAGGCGTTCGACGGCGTCGACGTGGCGATGTTCGACGTCCCCGACGAGGTCTCCGCGCAGTGGGCGCCCGTCGCGGTCAGCCGCGGGGCCGTGGCGGTCGACAACTCCGGCGCCTTCCGGATGGACCGTGACGTGCCGCTGGTGGTGCCGGAGATCAACCCCGAGCAGGTACGCAACCGGCCGAAGGGGATCATCGCCAACGCCAACTGCACCACCCTGGCGATGATCATCGCCATCGCCCCGCTGCACCGCGAGTACGGGCTGCGCGAACTCGTGCTCGCCTCCTACCAGGCGGCCTCCGGCGCCGGACAGGGCGGCGTGGACACCCTGCACGCCCAGCTCACCAAGGTCGCGGGGGACCGGGTGCTCGGCTCCCGCCCCGGCGACGTACGCCAGGCGGTCGGCGACGACGTGGGCCCGTTCCCCGCGCCGCTGGCGCTCAACGTGGTGCCCTGGGCCGGCTCCCTGGTCGACGCGGGATGGTCGTCCGAGGAGATGAAGCTGCGCAACGAGTCGCGCAAGATCCTCGGGCTGCCCGACCTCAAGGTCTCCGCCACCTGCGTACGGGTGCCGGTGGTGACCGGCCACTCCGTCGCGGTGCACGCGGTCTTCGCCACCGAGGTGGACGCCGAGGGCGCCCGCGAGGTGCTGCGGAACGCGCCCGGGGTGATCCTGGTCGACGACCCGGGGGCGGGCGAGTTCCCCATGCCCATCGACGCGGTCGGCACCGACCCCTCGTGGGTGGGCCGGATCCGCCGTGCCGTCGACGACCCCCGTGCGCTGGACTTCTTCGTCACCGGCGACAACCTCCGCAAGGGCGCCGCCCTCAACACGGCCCAGATAGCCGAACTCCTCGCCAAGGAACTGACCCCCCGCTAACCCCTCCCTCTCGCGTCGATCATGGCTGCGCGGGACCTCGACGGCCGGGCGGTGTTGGTCCGCCCGGCTCGATACCGCAGGCATTTTTATGCCGCGGAGATATCAGCCGTCCGGTGGTGGTGGTTCGTCGGCCAGCACACCTAGGCCGGGGCGAGGCGGGTGGCGTCGCGGCCGTGGCGTTTCACCGCGTAGAGGGCCTGGTCGGCGCGGCGCAGTGTGGCTTCGGGGGATTCGCCCGGGCGGGGGAGGGCCACCCCGACGCTGATCGTGCGACCGATCCGCCGCGCCGCCTCGTTCAGGCGCTCGGCGATGCGTACGGCCTCCTCGGGGCGGCCCACCTCGATCACCGCCACGAACTCGTCGCCGCCGACGCGGTAGAGCTCGTCGCCGTGCCGCAGCGCCCCTTCCAGGGCCCGGGCCAGCCGGACGAGGACGCGGTCGCCGGCCTGGTGGCCGTACGTGTCGTTGACGGTCTTGAAGCCGTCCACGTCGATGGCGAGCAGGGCCGTACGCCCCGGGGTTGCCGCCGCGATCCGCTGGCCGAAGGGCCCCGTGTGCCGCAGCCCGGTCAGCGGGTCGGAGTCGGCCTGCTCGCGCAGGCGGGCCAGCGTACGCAGCCGGTCCAGGCAGCTCCACGCCTGACCGGCGAGCAGCTCCAGCAGGTTGACGGTGGTCGGATCGGGGCGCAGCATCCGTTCGTCGGCGACCAGCAGCACCCCGCCGTCGTCGGGCTGGCCGACCGGCACCGCGACCAGGGTGCGCACCCCGGCCCGGGTCAGCGGCAGGTGGTCGGGGATGGGCGGGTGTCCCGCCTCGCCGAGCGTGTAGCCCACGCCGTGGCGGTGGGCGCGGGTGACCAGCCGGTCCAGCGCGGCCGGGCCCGCCTCGGCCAGCTCCGCCCGGATCCGACCCTCCAACTCGCCCGGGGTGGCCGGCGGCGTGCCGAGCCGGGGCCCGCTCGGGCCGGTGAGCACCAGCACCGCCGCGGAGAGCGTGGAGACGTCCCGGGCCGCGGTGATCGCGGCGGCGAACAGATCCCACTCCGTCGACGCCGAGGTCAGCGCGGCGGCGTGCCGGAGGAGCTTCTCGCTGCGGCTCTCCGCCGGTGGCCCGCCGAGCGCCACGATCCGGGCGCCGAGCCGGGCCGCCAGCCGCTCGGCGGTGTCGCGCCACGGCCCGAGGTCGGTCGGACCGCACCACTGGAGGTCCAGCACCCCGATGGGCCGGCCCGCCGGGTCCAGCACCGGTACGCACACCTCGGCGGTGACGTCGGGGCGTACCGGGATGTAGTCCGGGTCGTCGGCGACGTCGGGCACGACGGCGGTCCCGCCGGAGGCGTACACCCGGCCCACGATCCCGGTCTTCGGCGGGACGGTGGAGAAGACCTGCCAGGACCCGGTGGCCGCGACGCAGCGCAGCCGGTCGTGGACGTGCAGCAGCACGGAGATGGTGGCCGGCGCGTGGCGGGCGAGCGCCGTGACGGTCCACCGGCACGCCTCGACGACGGTCGACGCCATGGGGAGGCGGACCGTGACGTCTCGGATGACTCGCTCGTGATCCACTCGGCACGTCGTTCCAGGTAGGGAGGGCTGCGACCGGCGGGCGGGCCCGCGATCAAGCGTACTCAGCGGACCGCCGTACCGCCGTGGCCAAGATCGTCAGCGTTCTTCGTACACATGTGCCATCCACAGGCTGTGGACAGGGCCTGTGGGTACGGGCGGGCCGCGCGCCGGGGCTCGCGGCGATAGCGTGGGGGTCCCGGTCGAGTGGAGGCACCGATGCTCATCGCCCAGCTCAGTGATCCGCACCTGACCACCGGCGCGCTCGCCGCCGAGCCGGCCGCCGGCCTGCACCGCGCCCTGGGCCGGGTGCTGGCGCTGAACCCCCGGCCCGACTGCGTGGTCGTCACCGGTGACCTGGTCGAGCGTGGCCGCCCCGACGAGTACGCGACGCTGCGCGAGATCCTCGGCCGGTTCCCGCTGCCGCTGCACCTCGTCGCCGGCAACCACGACGACCGCGAGTCGCTGCTGGACGCCTTCGGCGGCACCCCGTGGCTCGGCGGTGGCTTCTCGGCCTACTACCACGTCGACCACCCGGAGGCGACCGTCGTGGTGCTGGATTCCCTGATGCCGGGCGGGGGCGGCGCCGGCTGTCTCGGCGAGGACCAGCTCGGCTGGCTGGACGGGGTGCTGGCCGGCCGGCCCGAGGTGCCGGCGGTGGTCTGCCTGCACCACCCGCCGGCGCCCGTCGGCATCACGTTCCTCGACGACATCCGGCTGACCGACGGCGACGGGCTGGCCGAGGTGGTCGCCCGGCACCCGCACGTCGTCCGGGTGCTCGCCGGGCACGTCCACCGCCCCGTGACGGTGAACTTCGCCGGCACGGTGCTCACCACCGCGCCGAGCACCTGGCGGCAGAGTTCGCTCACCACCAGCCCCGACGAACGGTTCGGCTGGGTCGCCGAGCCGACCGGCTTCCTGCTGCACCAGGTCGCCGGAAGCGGCTGCGTCACGCACCTGGTGCAGGCCAGCCACGCCGCCGGTATGACCTGCGACCTCTGACCGCCGCCGGGGTGGGCGAGGTCTGGTATGTCGCGTACGGCTCGAACATGCACGCCGACCGGCTCGGCTTCTACCTGGCCGGGGGCTGCCCGCCCGGCGGGCGCCGGACCTACCCGGGCTGCCGGGACCCGCGACCCCCGAGGCGTACGGTGCCGGTTTCGCTGTCCGGCGGCGTCTACTTCGCCGGCGAGTCCCGGGCGTGGACCGGCGGGATGGCCTTCTACGACCCGGCGCTTCCCGGCGAGGCCGCGGCCCGGGCCTACCTGCTCGACGGCGGGCAGTTCGCCGACGTGGCCGCCCAGGAGATGTACCGGGAGCCGGGCGCCGACGCCGACCTGGTCGCCGAGGCCGTCGCCACGGGGAGGGCCACCCTCGGCCCGGGCCGCTACGAGACCCTGCTCTGCCCCGGCCGGCTCGACGGGCTCCCGCTGCTGACCTTCACCGCCCCGTGGGCGGCGTCCGAGGTGCCGTGGCGCGCCCCGGCCCCCGCCTACCTCGGCATGATCGCCCGCGGCCTGCGCGAGTCGCACGGCTGGGACGCGGACCGCGTCGCCCGCTACCTGCTGGCCCGGCCGGGAGTCGCCGGCACCTGGGATGCGGCGGCCGTCGCGGCGCTGATCGCCGGGACGGACCGGCGCGAGGCGCCGGGCTGACCGACGCACCGTACGGCCCCCGGCTCCGAACGCCGGGCGAGGGCGGGACGCGCGGTGGCCGCGTCCCGCCGTCCGGCGACCCCGGCGGTCGGTCGGACCATCGGCGCACGTCCCGCCGGCCGGCAGCCGATCAACCGGGCGGACGCAATTGCCCGGGGCGGTCGTTTCACCGTCCACAATCACCACCGGAGATCGATAACCTCGGCCGGCCGTGCGGGTGCGCGGCTCGTCCGCCGGCTCAACGACCGGCCGTCTGTGTGGGGGAATCGCATGAGGAGAAGGCTGATCGGTCTCGCGGTGGCGCTCGGCGTCGCGGTGGGCGTTTCGCTGACCGTCGCCGGCCCGGCCCAGGCCGCCACCCCGGCCGTCCAGATCACCAAGGCCTACTACAACTCGCCGGGCGCCGACAACCGCTCGAACTCCAGCCTCAACGCCGAGTACATCCGGCTGACCAACGGGCGCTCCACCACGATCAACCTGAAGTACTGGACGCTGCGCGACCAGTCCAACCACGTCTACAAGTTCTCCGGCGACTTCCGGCTCGCCCCGGGCGCCAGCGTCTTTGTGCACACCGGCAAGGGCACCAACAGCTCGACCCACCGCTACTGGGGCTCGGGCGCCTACATCTGGAACAACACCGGCGACAAGGCGTACCTGCGCAACTCGGCGGGCACCCTGATCGACTCCTGCTCGTGGGGGAGCAAGGGCAGCTACACGTACTGCTGAGGGCGGGCGCCGGCCCCGGGCAGCCGGGGCAGGCAGCACGCCGTCGACACTGCCGGGCATGTCGGAAACGCCCGTCCGGACGGGCCCCCGGTCGCGGGCATGCCCAGCTCCGGGGGTACGCCCCGGTCGACGGGGACGGGCGCCGATGAGAGGCTGTCGGCGACGCGGCGGCGATCCCCCACCGGCGTCACCGCGACCGAACACTGCCGACGGCGCGGCCAGCCCCCGGGGTTGACCGTCACCCGGGTGCCCGCGCCGGCTTCCCACGAGGAGTTCCATGTCCATCCCCGGGATGCGCCGGGCCGCCATCGGCCTGACCGCGCTCGCCGTGACCGCCCTCGGCGCGGTCACGACCACCCCCGACCAGGCGGACGCCGGCCCGAAGCCGGTCGCCGTCAAGCTGCTCGCGCTCAACGACTTCCACGGCAACCTCGAACCGCCGTCCGGCTCCAGCGGCACCATCGCCGGGCAGCCCGCCGGCGGGGCCGAATACCTCGCCACCCAGCTCGCCGAGCTGCGCAAGCGCGCCGCCAAGGAGCAGAACACCATCACCGTTGCGGCCGGCGACCTGATCGGCGCCTCCCCGCTGCTCTCCGCCGCGTTCCACGACGAGCCGACCATCGAGGCGCTCTCGCTGGCCGGGCTCGACTACGCCAGCGTCGGCAACCACGAGTTCGACGAGGGCGCCGCCGAGCTGCTGCGCATCCAGAACGGCGGCTGCCACCCGGTCGACGGCTGCGCCGACGGCACCCCCTACGAGGGCGCCGGCTTCCAGTACCTCTCCGCGAACGCGTTCAAGACCGCGACCGGCCAGCCGCTGCTGGCCCCGTACGCCATCCACAAGGTGCAGGGCGTCAAGGTCGGCTTCATCGGCATGACGCTGGAGGGCACCCCGCGCATCGTCAGCCAGCAGGGCGTCGCCGGCCTGACCTTCGCCGACGAGGCGCAGACCGCCAACCGGTACGCCCGCGAGCTGCGCCGCAAGGGCGTCGAGACGATCGTGGTGCTGCTGCACGAGGGCGGCACGCAGGAGGCCACCGGCGGCATCAACGACTGCAAGGGCATCTCCGGCCCCATCGTGGACATCGCCAACCGGATGGACCCGTCCATCGACGTGGTCGTCAGCGGCCACACCCACCAGGCGTACAACTGCGACATCGCCGGCAAGCTGGTCACCAGCGCCAGCTCCTTCGGTCGTCTGGTCACCGACATCGACCTCTCCATCGACCGGCGCACCGGCGACGTGATCAGCGCCAAGGCCGAGAACGTGGTGGTCACCCGGGACGTCGCCCCGGACCGGGCGCAGACCGACCTGATCAACCGCTACAGGACCGTGCTCGGCCCGGTGGCCGGCCGCGAGGTCGGCCAGACCACCACGGAGATCAAGAAGACCCAGGAGACCCTCTTCGGTACGACCATGGGCGAGTCCCCGCTGGGCAACCTGATCGCCGACGCGCAGCTCGCCGCCACCGACGACGAGCAGGGCGCGGTCGCCGCCTTCATGAACCCCGGTGGCGTACGCGCCGACCTTGACGCCGGGCCGGTCACCTACGAGGAGGCGTTCACGGTGCAGCCGTTCGCCAACAACCTCGTGACGCTCGACCTCACCGGCGCGCAGCTCTACTGCCTGCTGGAGCAGCAGTTCGTCACCGGCCGGACGCTCTACCCGTCGTCGACCATCCGGTACGTAGTCGACCCCGCCGGCACCACCGGCACCGCCGCGGACGCCTGCTCCGGCACCCGGGTCGTCCGGGGCAGCCTCACCCTCGGCGGTACGGCGGTCACCGCCGACGCCACGTACCGCGTGACAGTGAACAACTTCCTCTCCGGCGGCGGTGACGGCTTCACCGTCCTCACCGGCGGCACCAACGCGGTCACCGGCATGATCGACCTGGACGCGTTCGTGGCCTACCTGACCGCCGAGTCCCCGGTCTCGGCGCCGGCCCTGGACCGCATCCGCACCACTGCGGAGGTCCCCACCGCCTGACGGCGGACGCACCAGTCGACGGGCTCCGGAGCATCCGCTCCGGGGCCCGTCGTCGTCCGGCGCCGCGCCCGCGGCCACGATTCACGGGCGGGCGCGGTCAACCGGGGACGATCACCCTCGCAGGGTCGGGCGGGCGCGATCACCCCTGCACAGTCGGACGGGCGCGGTCAGGCCTTGGCAGCAGCCGGCTCGGCGGCCGGCGGAGTGGCCGGCGCGCGGCCGTCCTGGGCCGGCGTGAGCAACCGGCGCAGGGAGAGCGCGATGAGCGAGGCCACCAGGCAACCGCTGACGACCGCCACGACCCAGACCCGGCCGTTGGCCGCACCGAGCAGCGGGCCCGCCGTGACCGGGCCGATCACCCCGCTGATGCCGAAGATCATCGAGCTCATGGCGTTGTACCGGCCGCGCAGCGCGTCCGTGGCGAGCGCGTTCGTCAGCGCCGGCATCACCGGCGACAGCAGGGTCTCGCCGAAGCCGAAGATCGCCGAGCAGGCCACGACGCAGAGGGCGGCAACCAGCGCGTTGCTCGGGCCGACCACGCCCCCGGCGCCCAGCACCAGCCAGGCGATCGCGAAGACCGCGCCCACGACCGCCAGCCCGCCCGTCCGGCTGCGCCCCTCCATCCGCCGCAGGACCAGCAACTGGGAGAGCACGATCATCACCGTGTTGCCGGCCAGCGCCCAGGCGACCACGCGCGGCGTCACCTCGGCCACCCGCACGGCGTACGCGGTGAAGCCGACCTCGATCTGCGCGTAGCCGCAGGTGGTCAGGACCAGGCCGAAGATGACCAGCCGCCGGAACGGGCGGTCGCGCAGCACGGTGAGGTAGCCGCCGGCCGACGCCCGGTCCCCGCCCGTCGCGGCGGCGAGCCGGTGGCCCACGTGCGGCAGGGTCAGCAGGATCAGCGCGGGCATCAGGTAGCTGATCGCGTCGAGCACGTAGATCGCCTGGAAGGTGACCGCGCGGGCCGTGTCGACGATCGCCCCGGAGGTCAGGCCGCCGAGGCCGATACCGAGGTTGAGCAGGGCGAAGTTCAACCCGAAGACCCGCTGCCGCTCGTCGGCGTCGGTGAGTGAGGCGAGGATCGTGTTCTGCCCGGGCCAGATGACGGAGCTGCCCATCGCGACGAGCGTCATCACCCCGAACGCCGAGGCGCTGGAGTCGACCAGTGCCAGTGACCCGGTGCCGACCGCCTCGATCACCAGGCCCGTCAGCAGGATCCGGCGTGCGCCGAACCGGTCGATGAGCGTGCCGCCGACGGGCGACAGCGCCAGGGTCACCACGCCGTACCAGCCGATCACCAGACCGGCGCGGGTGTCGGAGAGGCCGCGGACGTCGGTCAGGTAGATGAACAGGAACGGCAGGGTGAGGCCGCGCCCGATCGCCGACAACAGCGTGCCGATGAGCATCCGCCGAGCTTCGGAACGGCGGGGCAGGGCGCGACTGAGCATCCCCCGATTCTGTGTGCTGGGTGTGACACAGCGCGAGGCCTTTTGGCGCCGAGTTTCCCGTTCGCCCTGTGCGGGGGGTCACAGGGCGGGCGTGCCGGCGGGGCGTCGTACCTCTCTGCGATCCTGGTCGCGATGACCACCACCTGGCGACACCTGCCCGCACCGGCCCGCGAGATCGCCGCCGCCACCACCGACGCGGTCGCCGCCGCCCGCGAGCGCGCCCCCGAGGCGTACGACGTCGCGGTGGCCCGGCTCGCCGCAGCCGACCGGTCCGGCCTGGTGCTCGGCGCGGTGGTCCGGCTGCTGCTGGAGGAGACCCACCCCGACGGCCTGGACGGCGACGACGTCCGTCAGGTGCTCGAAGGCTGCGTGCGTGACGCCGCGCAGTGGCAGCCCGACGTCGACCCGCACGTGGTGCTCGTCCTGCTGGCGGGCGCCCTCGGCGTCTACGACCCCGACGGCGACGAGTCGCCGCCCGACCCGCCCGCCGTGGCGCGGCACGGGCCGCTGCTCGTCGCCGACCTGCTGGCCGCCACGGGGCGGCCCCTCGACGGCTACCTGACGGCCGCGTTCACGGAGATCGCGCGCACCGAACGGCAGGACTGACCGGCCCCCGGGGACCGGCACTCGACTGGGGAGGGTCCGACATGACCAGCAAGTTCACCGAGCTGGCGATCGACTGTGCCGACCCGCACGGTCTCGCCCGGTTCTGGTGCGCCGTCCTCGGCTACGTCGTGCAGGACGAGGACGACGGAACCGTCACGATCGGCTCCCCTGCGGTGCCGGAAGGCAGGGACCGCCCCGGCCCGGTGCCGCCGACGTTGACGTTCGCGCGCGTGCCCGAGGGCAAGACCGTCAAGAACCGGCTCCACATCGACGTCAACCCGACCGACATGGACCGGGACGAAGAGGTCCGTCGCCTGCTCGACCTGGGTGCCCGGCACGCCGACGTCGGCCAGGGCGATGAGCGCTGGGTCGTGCTCGCCGACCCGGAGGGGAACGAGTTCTGCGTCCTCGCGGACCGCTGCCCCTGATCGGACGCCGCGCACCGCGCCAACCTGGTTCCGGATCGCCTACGTTCGGGAGAACGGTCGGAAACGAATCAAGGCCCCTCGCTGGAGGGGCCTTGACCTGCTCTTACCTCTGGTCGGGGTGGCCGGATTCGAACCGACGACCTCTTCGTCCCGAACGAAGCGCGCTACCAAGCTGCGCCACACCCCGAGGCGTGCCGACAAATAGTAGCCCACCCCGCTCAGGGGTCCAACTCGGTACCCCCGCCGCCGTCGCGCCCCTCCCCAGCCCCCGCGGGAGCCGTCGAGCCCGGGCACCGTGGCTGATGTCGTAGACGATTCAGCTCGAAAGGACGGCCACACCCAGGCCCCGGGCGTCGGTCACGGATCCGCGCCGACGCGCCCCCACCACCGCGCCAGGTCCGGCGCCGGGTGCCCCATATAACGGCGCCCAGACCGGGGCCGCCCGCCGGGCCTTGGACGGCCGGCGGGCGGACCCGGGGTCGGCAGGGCAGGCTGCGGGTCAGCGCGGGATCAGGGTGAGCACGCTCGCCTCCGGCGGGCAGGCGAACCGGATCGGCGCGGTCGGGTGCGTACCGAGGCCGGCGGAGACGTGCAGCCACGCGTCGGAGCCGGGCCAGCGGTGCAGGCCGCGTGCCATGGAGCGGGGCAGGCCGCAGTTGGTGACCAGCGCGCCGACCCCCGGTACGCAGACCTGGCCGCCGTGGGTGTGCCCGGCGAGCATCAGCCCGAAGCCGTCGGCGGCCATCCGGTCGAGGACGGCCGGCTCGGGGGAGTGGGTGAGCGCGATCGACAGGTCGGCGGCCGGCGACACCGGCCCGGCCACGGAGTCGTAGTCGTCCCGCTCGACGTGCGGGTCGTCCACCCCGAGCAGCTCGACGACCCGGCCGCCGGCCTTGACGGTGGTGCGGGCGTTGTTCAGGTCCGTCCAGCCGGCACCGACGAAGACCTCACGCAGCTCCTCGTGCGGCAACTCGACGCCCTCGGTGTACTCCCGGTCGGGCAGGAAGTAGGTGAACGGGTTCTTCCAGACCGGCCCGGTGTAGTCGTTCGAGCCGAAGACGAAGGCCCCCGGGTAGTCGAGCAGCGGCTGGAGGGCGCGCAGCACGCCGGACACGGCGCCGGGGTGCGCCATGTTGTCCCCGGTGACCACGACCAGGTCGGGGTCGAGGGCGGCCAGCGACGCCACCCAGCGCTGCTTGCGCCCCTGGTCGGGCATCATGTGCAGGTCCGACAGGTGCAGGATCCGCAGGGGCTCCGCGTCGGCCGGCAGCACCGGCACGTCGTACCGCCGCAGGGTGAACATGTTGCGCTCGACGAGTGACGCGTACGCCAGGGTCGCCGCGCCGAGGGCGGCGGTCCCGGTCGCGAGCCGGAATAGTGTGCGCTTTCGCATGGCGTTCAGGGTAGTTTCACCGACCATGAGCACGCTGAAGGACCGTCTGACCGCCGACATGCGCGCCGCCCTGAAGGCGCGCGACGAGCTGACCACCTCCACGCTGCGGATGGCGCTCGCCGCCGTCGGCACCGCCGAGGTCGCCGGCAAGGCCAAGCGCGAGCTCACCGACGACGAGGTGCTCGCGGTGCTGACCAAGGAGGCGAAGAAGCGCCGGGAGGCCGCCACCGCCTTCGGTGACGCCGGCCGCACCGAGCAGGCCGCGAAGGAGGTCGCCGAGGGCGAGGTGCTGGAGCGCTACCTGCCGAAGCAGCTCCCCGACGCCGAGCTGACCGAGCTGGTCGCGGGGGCGCTCGCCGCGGGCGGCTTCACCGGCAAGGCGCAGATGGGCCCGGCCATGAAGGCGGCCCAGGCGGCGGTGGCCGGCCGGGCCGAGGGCGGTCGGGTCGCCGCCGAGGTACGCCGACAGCTCGACCTCTGACTCCGGCCGCACCGACCCGCGTACGCGAAACGGGCGGGCACCCCGCGAAGGGTGCCCGCCCGTGGCGTTCGTGCGGCCGGCTCAGCCGCCGGGGCGGCCCGGCGGACGGCCGGGGTTGTTCGGCGGCCCGCCGTTGCCGGGCGTCGTGCCCGGGGTGGTACCGCCGCCGGAGCTGATCTGGATGGTCACCACGCCGCCCTTGATGGTGCGGCCGTCGGGGCTGGTGCCGGCGGCCTTGCCGGCGGGGCAGCTCGACGGGACCTTGATGTCGGAGATGATCGCGTCGAAGCCCTCCGCCTCGATCCGGGACTTCGCCTGCTGCGGGTCCAGGCACTTGACGTCGGGGATGCGGCGCTGGTCGCCCTCACGGATCTTCTGGCCCGGGGGCTCGAAGTTGATCCGCTTCTTGCCCTTCATGGCGTCGCGCAGCGTCTCGTAGACCGGCGGGTTGATGCCGTCCTTCTGCTTGTGCTTCATCTTGACGTTGGTCTGCGGCCAGTCCGGGTCGGCCATGATGCCCGCCACCGCGTACTGCTTGGTCATCGCGACGAGCGAGGCGGTCTTCTCCGAGTCGGTGGTGCCGGACTTGCCGGCCACCGGCGCGTCGACGGCCTGCTTGACCTCGGCGGCCGTACGGCTGCCGCCGCACCGGCTGGTGGAGGAGTTGTCACCGACCGGGCAGCGGGCGGCGTCGACGGCGGCGCGGGCCACCTCGGTGCTGACCCGCTTCTCGCAGCGCGGGTTGGCGATGTCGAGCTTCTTGCCCTCCGGGTCCTTGATCTCCTGCACCGGGATGGGCTCGCAGTACTTGCCGTCCGCCGCGAGGGTGGCGTAGGCGTTGGCCAGCTCCATCGGGGTGGTCTGCGAGACGCCCAGGGTGAAGGCACCCCAGTCGTGCGCGGCCTCCTTGGTGCCGCTCAGCCGGCGGTCCTCCGTGGTGCGGAACTGGATGCCGAGCCGCTTGGCCACGTCGACCACGTTCTCGGCGCCGACCTGCTGCTGGAGCGGCACGAAGTACGTGTTGATCGACTGGGCGAAGGCACTCCACATGTTCTGCACGCCACCGGCCTTCTTGCCGGAGTTGGTCGGGCAGTACAGGTTGGTGCCGGGGCAGGCTGCGGGCCCGGGCTGGATCCGGTATTCCGAGCGGAACTGCTGCGGGGCGTTGATCGTGTAGCCGAGCGGGATGCCCTTCTCCAGCGCCGCCACGATCGTGAAGATCTTGAAGGTCGAGCCGGCCTGGTAGCCCGTCAGGCCGTCGCCGCCGGTGAGCAGCGGGTTCACGGTGTTCGGGTAGTTGCCGAGCTTCTTCTTCTTGCGCTGCTTGGGGTCGCTGTGCGGCTTGTTGGCCGGCTTCTTCGGGTCGTCGAGCTTGAAGTTGCGGTTCACCGCCAGCGCCCGTACCCGGCCGGTGCCCGGCTCCACCACCGCGACCATGGCGGCTTCCTTGCTCTTCTCCGACTTGGCCTTGCGGACTGCCTTGTCGGCGCCCCGCTGGGCCTGCGGGTCAAGCGTGGTGATGATGGTGTAGCCGCCGCTCTTGAGCCGCCGCTCCCGGTCGTACGAGGTCGAGCCGAACGTCTCCTGCCCCATCCACCAGCGGTAGAAGTAGTCGCAGAAGAAGCCCCAGCCCTTCTCGTTGGTCGAGACGCAGCCGTTGGGGGCCCGCTTGCCGGTGACCTTGAGCTGGACGGCCTTCGCCGCGTCCGCCTCCTGGCGGGTGATGGCGCCGGTCTCGACCATGTTCTCGATGACGTAGTCGCGCCGGTCGACCGCCGCCTTGTAGCCGCTCTTGGTGGTCGGGTCGTTGGTGCTCGGCGCCTTCACCATGCCGGCGAGCATGGCCGCTTCCTCGATCTTCAACTTGCTCGGCGGCTTGTTGAAGTAGACCTGGCTGGCGGCGTAGATGCCGTACGCGCCGTTGCCGAACGCGGCGATGTTGAGGTAGCGCTCCAGGATCTCGTCCTTGGAGAGCTCCTTGTCGATCTGGATGGCGTAGCGCATCTCGCGCAGCTTGCGGGCGCTGGTGTCCTCGGTGGCCGCGACGACGTCCGCCGGGTGGCTCGCCGAGTAGGCGATGGCGAGCCGGACGTACTGCATGGTCAGCGTCGAGGCGCCCTGCTGGCTGGACGCGTTGGACTGGTTGTTGACGAAGGCCCGGGCGATGCCGTTGAGGTCCACGCCGTTGTGCTTGTAGAAGTCGTGGTCCTCGGCGGCGACGATCGCCTTCTGCATGATGGGCGCGATGTCGGCCAGCTTCACGTCGCGACGGTTCTCGTCGTACATGGTCGCCAGCGGGGTCTTGCCGTCGGAGGCGAGCAGGTAGCTGATCTGTGGCGCGCGGGCCACGGTCAGCTCCTTGGGTAGTGCGCCGAAGGTCTCGGCGCCGGCCTTCGCGGCAAGCCCGGACATCGCCACCGCGGGGAAGGCCGCCGCCGCGACCACCACGCCGGCCAACAGGCCACAGATGAGTAGCGATGCGGCGTTGGTCAGCACATTGTGGTCACGTTTCCGCATCCAGGTCACCTCGACAGGGTACGCGAGTAGGGAACGAGGGGCGCCGGGGCGTTCTTTCCCCATTTCCTGCGCGCGCCGACCTCGTTGTGCTAAACGCACGACCCCCGGTGCGTGGTTGCGTGGATCCGGCGCCGAGTCTCTCTCCTTCCGGGAGGGGCCCGCAGCGTTTTCACGGACTCCGACGGGGTAACCGGCGGTCGCAAAGCCCGGGAAGCCGGGAGTGTCCGGAATGATGGATTTCGCCGACAACGTTGCGTAATCAGTCGACTACAGAGCATGATGGTGGCGGCGACAGCGCCACATGTCGTCCGTGCCGCCTTGGGGAAGGCAGGCCGGGCGATCGGGGGGAATTGCCGGCTGGTCCGCGACGGGGTCGGTAGGTACTGCAAGGGGGGACGTGTACAGATGGGCATGATCACTGACTGGCCGTCGCTGGCGGCGTGTCAGAACGGGGACCCGGACGCGTTGTTCGTACAGGGCGCCGAACAGAACGTGGCGAAGCGGATCTGCCGGAGCTGCCCAGTTCGGTACGAGTGCCTGGCCGACGCGCTGGACAACCGGATCGAGTTCGGCGTGTGGGGCGGCATGACCGAACGCGAACGCCGCGCGCTGTTGCGCCGTCACCCCCAGGTGGCGAGCTGGCGCAAGATGTTCGAGGCCGCGATGAAGAAGAACGCCAAGGACAAGGCCGGCAAGGACAAGATCCTCGTCACCACCGCCGGCTGAGCGCCGTCACGGCCGGCTGATCGCCGCGCCGATCGTCCGCAGCCCGTCGACGTCGTGCACGTCGGCGGGCTGCGCCGTCACCGACACCGCCGGCACCGCCGGGAACGCCTCGGTGAACCGGGTCGCCACCTGTCGCTCGCGTACCGCCTGCTGGGCCAGCGCGGCGTGGGCCCGCAGCACGTCGACGGTGCCCTCGTGCCCGCCGAGGCCGGCCAGCCGCTCCGCGGCGGCCAGGCTCTCGGCCGCGTCGAGCGCCGGCACCGCCGAGCGGTGCACCCGGTTGAGCACCAGGCCCGCCAGCGGCATCTTCTCCTCGCGCAGCCGGCCCGCGAAGTAGGCCGCCTCCCGGACCGCGTCCGGCTCAGGCGCCGCGACCAGCAGGAACGCCGTCTCCCGGGCCTGGAGGATGCGGTACGTCTGCTCGGCGCGCTGACGGAAGCCGCCGAACATCGAGTCCAACGCGGCGACGAAGCCGGACAGGTCGGTCAGCAACTGGGCCCCGAGCACCTTCTGCACGACCTTGGAGAACATCCCGAACGAGGCCGTGACCAGGCTGAACATGCTCCGCCCGCCGGTACGCGCCGGGGCCAGCAGCAACCGCAGCATCCGCCCGTCGAGGAAGCGGGACAGCCGGGCCGGGGCGTCCAGGAAGTCCAGCGCCGAGCGGGACGGCGGGGTGTCCACCACGATCAGGTCCCACTCGCCCCGGGCGTGCAACTGGCCCAGCTTCTCCATCGCCATGTATTCCTGCGTGCCGGCGAAGGTCGAGCTCATGGCCTGGTAGAAGGGGTTGGCGAAGATCTCTTCCGCCTTCGCCCGATCGGTGTGCTGGAGCACCACGTCGTCGAACGTGCGCTTCATGTCGAGCATCATGGCGTGCAGCTCGCCGCCGCTGGCCTCGACGTCGATGCCCTTGACCTGGCGGGGGGTGTTGTCCAGCTCGGTCAGCCCGAGCGACTGGGCCAGCCGGCGGGCCGGGTCGATGGTGAGCACCACCGTACGCCGGCCGTGCCGCTCGGCGGCGCGCAGCGCGAGCGCGGCGGCCGTGGTCGTCTTCCCCACCCCGCCCGCCCCGCAGCACACCACGATCCGGACGCCCGGATCGGCGAGGATCTGGTCGACGTCCAGCTGCGGCGCCGCGTCTTCGGAAGGCACCAATCGAGCGTATCGGGCCGGGTCGGTCCTTGCGCCGTGCCGCTGGCAGGTGTGAGTCAATCGGCCCCGACGAGGGCCGCGGCGAGCCGGTCCAGGCCGGCCCGGTCCACCCCGTCGGGCAGCAGGGGCAGCTCCGTCATCGGCAGCCCCAGCTCCACCAGGTCGGCCCGGAGCGTCTCCTCCAACTCGCGGCGGACGGCCTGGTCGCGCGCCTCGGCGGCCAGCCCGGCGACGGTCTCCCGGTCGGTCGGCAGCCCGGCGGCGCGCAGCCCCCGTTCAAGTTCGGCGGCGGCCACCACCCGCCCGGCGGGCAGCGGCGGCCGGGCCCCGTTGACGATCACCCGACCCACCGGGAAGCCGAGCTGGGTCAGCTCGGCGATCGCGTCGACCGTCTCCTGGACCGGCATCTCCTCCAGCAGGGTGACGACGTGCACGGCGGTGATCGGGGAGCGCAGCAGGGCGGCGACCCCCTCGCTCTGGGTCTTGATCGGGCCCACCTTGGCCAGCCGGGCCGTCTCGGCGGTGACGTTGAGGAACCGGCCGATCCGCCCGGTGGGCGGCGCGTCCAGCACCACGGCGTCGTACGCGCGCCGCTGGCCGACGGTGCGGGTGGTGGCCTCCTTCACCTTGCCGGTGAGCAGGACGTCCCGCAGGCCGGGGGCGATGGTGGTGGCGAAGTCGATCGCCCCGAGCTTGCGCAGTGCCCGGCCGGCCGCGCCGAGCTTGTAGAACATGTCGAGGTACTCCAGCAGGGCCTCCTCGGCGTCGACCGCCAGGGCCCGCACCTCCCCGCCGCCCGGCGCGTCGGTCAGGTGCCGCTCCTCGTACGGCAGCGGGTCGGTGCCGAAGAGCTGGGCGATGCCCTGCCGCCCCTCGACCTCGACCAGCAGCGTGCGCCGGCCGCCGGCGGCCAGCGCCAAGGCCAGCGCCGCCGCGACGCTGGTCTTGCCGGTGCCGCCCTTGCCGGTCACGACATGGAGGCGGGCCGGCCACTGGGTGCCGGCCGGGTCGGCCGGCGACTCTGCTGCTCGCACCCGTCGAGCCTATCCAGGCCGCCGGCTCAGGCGACCTCGCAGACCCACCAACCCGTCTTCTTCACCACGGTGAACCGCAGGTCCTGGTCGGCCACCTTCTCGTCGGCGGTGGTCATGGTGACCTTGGTGGTGACCGTGGCCCGGTCACCGGTCTGGTTGTCCACCTGCGGGGTGCTCCACCGGAACCGGGGGTTCTGGTGGGCCGAGACGTGCTTCTCGACCTCGGCCACCTTGGCCGCGATCTTCTTCTCGTCGCGCGAGGAGGAGCAGACCAGCCCGGCCGCCCGGTCGGCGTCACGCTCCTGGTAGACGGCCTTGAGGAACTCGTCCACCGCGACCGCCGGCTCCTTCGCCCCCTCGCCGCTCTCGGCGTCGCGCAGCGTCAGGAACGCCACGACGCCGCCGCCGGCGCAGAGCAGCAGGATCACGGCCAGGGCGATGGAGGCGATGAGCGCGCCGCGCTTCTTCTTCGGCGCGGCGGGCGGCTGGTGGGGCGGGTACCCGGGCGGGGGAGGAGGGAACGCCGGGTCCCGGGCGACGGCGGGGCCGGGCGGAACGGCGGCGGGGCTGCCGGGCGGGACGGCGGGGCCGGGCGGAGCAGCGGCGGGGCTGCCGGGCGGGACGGCGGGGGCGGCGGCCGGGCCGGGCGTCCCCGTGGCGTCGGGGGTCGCCGGGGGGTCCGGCTGGTCGGCCGGTCCGACGGGGCCACCGCTGGGTGGTTGGGTCATCTCATCCCCCGGGGTTGCGACGTCGTCGCCTGACCGGGCGACGTGCGTGATCGAGCTGGCGGCGAGCCGGCGAGCGCCCGTCCGACCGGAAGGGTAGCGGTCGGTTCGTCGCGCCGGGGGGTCGTGGGTGCCGTCAGTTTCCTTACCGACGCTGTGTCGCATATGTGACTTTGGGTGACCGGGTGTGCGCGTCCGGTTGGCGGGACTGTCGCCCCGGACCTACGTTCTCAGCGGCGCGGGGGCGGGCCAGGCGCAGCGTCCGGGCCCGAAGTGATGACGTGACCAGGTACAACGCCCGGAGGCAAGGCATGCGCGACGTGGACAACATCCCCCGAGGCCAGTTCCCGGCGGGCGACCGGGCGCGGCGGCCCGCCTCCTCGGGCGACGCCGAGGGCGGCGTCGGCCTGCCCATCAACGAGCGGTCGTACCGGCGGCTGGCCGAACCCGTCGAGGTGGTGCGCGTCCCCGGCCGGCCGGGCCCCGGGGGCCGGGACGAGGAGGAGCCCGGGTTCGTCATCCACCTGCCGATCCGGGTCGCCGACCTGAGGGCGGCCACGGCGCTGGCCGGGACCGTCGCCACCTCGCTGAGCTTCCTGGTCGAACTGGATGCCGGCGAGACCACCGTGTCGAGCACGGACGACCAGAACAACCGGCACCGCGTCTTCTGCGACCTGCTGCTGCCGGACCGCTCCCGCTGCCCCCAGGCGTACGAGCACGGCGGCCCCTGCGGGGAGGTGCCGGTGGCCCCGGAGCAGCGTCCCGCGCCCGGCCCGTCCGCCGGACCGTAGGCTGTGCGTCGAGAAGTCGAACTCCATCAGAGGGAGCCCTCCACCGATGCAGAAGTGGGAATACGCCACGGTCCCGCTGCTGGTCCACGCGACCAAGCAGATCCTCGACAACTGGGGCGAGGACGGGTGGGAACTCGTCTCCGTGGTTCCCGGTCCCAACCCGGAGCAGCTCGTCGCGTACCTGAAGCGGGCGAAGGCATGAGCGAGCGAATCATCCTGAACGGCGCGTCGGGGGCTCATGGCGCCGCCGAGCGCAGCGAGGTGGCGGCATGAGCAACGGTCCGCACGCGAAGCTCGCCGAGCTCGGGCACACGCTGCCCGAGGTGGTCCCGCCGGTGGCCAGCTACGTGCCGGCCGTCCAGTCCGGGCAGCACGTCTACGTCTCCGGGCAGCTGCCGATGGTCGAGGGGAAGCTGCTCGCCACCGGCAAGGTCGGCGCCGGCGTCTCCGCCGAGCAGGCCAAGGACCTGGCCCAGCGGTGCGCGCTCAACGCGCTGGCCGCGATCGACTCGCTGGTCGGCCTGGAGAACGTCGTGAAGGTCGTCAAGGTGACCGGCTTCGTCGCCGCCGCCTCCGGCTTCACCGCCATCCCGGGCGTGATCAACGGCGCGTCCGACCTGTTCGGCGCGGTCTTCGGTGAGGCCGGCCGGCACGCGCGCAGCGCCGTCGGCGTCGCCGAGCTGCCCTTGGACGCCCCCGTCGAGGTCGAGGTCGTCGTCGAGGTCTCCTGACCCGCGCCGCCTCCCCCGCGATCTGGCACTCCGCGCCTGGCAAAAGCCGTGAAGCGGTACGTATCGAGGGCCGGATCTGCAAGATCGCGGGGAGCGGCCAGCGGGGCCGTACGATCGCAGCCATGACCGGGCACTTCACCGCGCCGGCGGCGGCGCTCGCCGGCGAACTGCCGGACTGGGTGACGCTGCTGCGTGCCCCGAACCCGGGGCCGATGACGCTCGACGGCACCAACACCTGGGTGCTGCGCGCCCCCGGCCAGGAGCACGCCGTCGTCGTCGACCCGGGCCCGGCCGACGAGGGGCACCTGGCGGCGATCGCCGCGCTGGGGCCGATCGGCCTGGTGCTGATCACCCACGGCCACCCCGACCACACCGACGGCTCGCGCCGCCTGCACGACCTGCTCGACGGGGTGCCCGTACGCGCCGCCGACCCGACGCACACCATCGCCGGGGAGCCGCTGGCCGGGCCGGGGGAGGAACTCGGCGACCACGGGCTGAGCGTCCGACTCGTGCCGACCCCCGGGCACACCGGCGACTCGGTCTGCTTCCTGGTCGGGCACGGCGACGAGCGGGCGGTGCTGACCGGCGACACGATCCTCGGCCGGGGCACCACCGTGGTCGCCCACCCGGACGGGCACCTCGGCGACTACCTGGCCAGCCTGGAGCTGCTCTCCGCGTACCGGGGGATCACGGCGCTGCCGGGGCACGGCCCGGCGCTGGCCGACTGCGGCGCCGCCGCGGACTTCTACCTCGCCCACCGCCGGGCCCGGCTCGACCAGGTCCGGGCGGCGGTCGCCGGGGGCGCCGGCACCGCCGCGGAGGTGGTCGCGACGGTCTACGCCGACGTCGACCGGTCGCTGTGGTGGGCCGCCGAGTGGTCCGTACGGGCCCAGCTGGAATACCTGGGCCGGGAATCCGGCGGAGGCACCGCGGGGTTGGAGCAAGCGTGACCTGCCCGGTGTGCGGAACCGTCGCCGTGCCCGGCGCGCGGTTCTGCCACAACTGCGGCGCCGCGCTGCCGGCCGCCGCGACGCTGCCCGCGGCCGAACGCCGCGTGGTGACGGTGCTCTTCGGCGACCTGTCCGACTTCACCTCCTGGTCGGAGGACCTCGACCCGGAACGCGTCGGCGCGGTCACCGACCGGGTGCTCGCCGCCCTGGCCGGCGCGGTGAAGACGTTCGGCGGGCACGTCGACAAGCTCACCGGCGACGGGATCATGGCGGTCTTCGGCGCGCCGGTCGCGCACGAGGACGACGCCGAGCGGGCCGTACGCGCCGCGCTGTCGATGCAGCGGGCCGTCCGCCGGGTGCTCGACGACGAGCGCGGCGGCGGCGCGCCGCTCGGCCTGCGGGTCGGGCTGAACACCGGCGACGTGATCGCCGGCATCCAGGCCGCGATCGAGTACACGGTCATCGGCGACACCGTGAACACCGCCGCCCGGCTGGCCGACGCCGCCGCCGTCGGCGCGGTCTACGCGGGGGCGCGCACCTCCGCCGCCACCCGGCACGTCGCCTCCTGGCGGGCGCTGCGCCCGCTGCGGCTCAAGGGCAAGCGCGAGCCGGTCGAGGCGTACGAGCTGCTGGGCCTGCTGGACGCCCCGGGCACCCGGTCCGGCCTCGGCGACGAGGCCCCCTTCGTGGGCCGGGAGACCGAGATCGGGCGGGTCGCCGGCCGGCTGGCCGAGGTGATCGACCGCGCCGAGCCCCGGGTGCTGCTGATGACCGCCGAGGCCGGGATCGGCAAGTCCCGCTTCGCCGCCGAGGTGGAACGCCTCGCCGCCGGCTACGACGTCGGCGCCGGCCGGTACGCCGCGCACACCGGCGCCCGGGTGCTGTCGGTACGCTGCGCCGCGTTCGGCGAGCGGCGCCGGCTCGCGCCCCTGGCCGACCTGGTCCGGGCGGCGGTCGGCCTGCCCGGCGACCCCGCCACCGCGCTCACCCGCCCGGCCGTGGAGGAGCGCCTGCGCCGGCTCGGCCAGCGACTCAGCCGCTCCGGCGAGCCGGCCGCGATCACCACCGACCAGCTGCTGGCCCTGCTCGGGTACGCCGAACTGCCCGGTGGCGCGGCCGACCAGGGCGAGTGGGGCACCGCCCAGCCCGCCGACGCCGACGCCGTGCCGAACGCGGTCGCGGACCTGCTCACCGCGCTCGCCGGGGAGGCGCCCCTGGTGGTCGTCGTGGACGACCTGCACGACGCCACCGCCGAGACCATCCGGGCGCTCGGGGTCACCCTGTCCCGGCTCACCGGCCCGGTGCTGGTCCTGCTGCTCGGCCGGCCCGAGCTGGTGCGTACCGCCGGGGCGCTGACCCGGGTCGCGGACGCCGAGGTGCACGCGCTGCCGCCGCTGCGCGGTGCCGACGCGGCCCGGCTGCTCACCACCTACCTCGGCGGCGGCAGGCTGCCGCAGGCCGACGCCGACCGGCTGCTCGCCACCGCCCAGGGCAACCCGTTCTACCTGGCCGAGCTGGTCACGCTGCTGATGGAGCGGGGCGCGCTGACCGCCGTCGCCGAGCGCAACTCCCCGAGTCCGGGCAGCTGGCGGCTCGTGCCCGGCTCGCTCGGCAGCCGCCTGCTCTCCCGCGACCTGGCCGCGGTGCTCGCCGCGCGCATCGACGCGCTGCCGGCGGAGGCCCGCTCCGTGCTGCGGGACGCGGCGGTCGTCGGCGACACGGTGCCGGACGGCGCGCTGGAGGCGCTGCGCGAGCAGCGGGCCGGCCGCGACGGCCGGCCGGCGGCGGTGGTCGCCGTCGAGCTGGAACGGGCCGTGGAGGAGCTGCTGCAACGCCGGATGCTGCACCGCACCCGCACCGGCTACGCCTTCGCGACCCCGCTGATGCGGGAGGCCGCGTACGCCGGGGTGAGCAAGGCCGAACTGGCCGAGCGGCACGCGGCGCTGGCCCGCTGGGCCGCGGCGGATCCGCTGGCGGGGGCGGGCGCGCCGGGTGGCTTCACCGAGGCCGCCCGGGACGTCTTCGTGGCCCAGCACGTCGAACGGGCCGCCACGCTGGCCGACGCGGTCGGGCTGCGGCCGGACGCGCCGGCACGGGCCGTCGTCGGCCTGGGCGTCGCCGCGCTCGGCGGGGCCGCCCGCCGGTCGTTGCAGGCGGGCGAGCCCGCGCTGGCCGTGGAGTACGCCGAACGCGCCGCCGAGCTGGCCCGCGACGGGGTGCCGGCGGCGGACCGGGTGGTGCACGCGCGGGCGCTGCTCCAGGTCGGTCGCCCCGCCGACGCCCTCGCCTTCGCCGAGAAGATCGCCGCGAACGCCGGCGACGAGTCCGCCGTCCGGACCAGTGCGCTGCTGCTCGCCGGGCAGGCCCACCAGACCATGGGCGACCAGGCGCGCGCGGTGGCCTGCTGGCAGGAGGCGTTGCAGGTGGCCACGGCCGGCGGGCTGCCGACGCTGCGCGCCTCGGCGATGCGCCGCCTCGGCATGGCCGACTTCATCGCCGGGCGGCTGGGGCAGGCCAGCAGCCGGCTCGCCGCGTCGTACCAGGTCAGCCTCCAGGCGCAGGACCGCCGGGGGCAGGCGTGGTCGTTGCAGAACCTGGCCTGGGTGACCACCACCCGGGGCGACTTCGCCGGCACCGACGCGGTGCTCGGCCGGGCCGCCCGGCTCTTCGCCGAGCTGAAGGACCCGTACGGGCGGGCCTGGCTGCGCGGCACCACCGCCTTCGCGCGGCTGCTCGCCGGCCGGCTGCGCGAGGCGTGCCGGATGGCGCAGGTCTTCCTGCCGTTCGGCGAGCGGGTCGGCGAGTCGTGGGCGGTGGGCACGCTGCGCGCGGTCGAGGCGTTCGCCACCGCCGAGCTGGGCGAGCTGGCCGAGGCGGACCGGGGGGCCCGCCGCGCGTACCGGGAGTTCGCCGCCGCCTCCGACGACTGGGGGCGCGGGTTCGCGCTGGTCGTCCGGGGGGTCGTGGCGCGCGGGCTGGGCGAGCCGGGGCACGCCGCCGACCTGCTCACCGACGCGCTGTCGTACGCGGAGCGCACGTCGCACCCGCTGCTCACGGGGATGGCCGGCACGCTGCGCGGGTTCGTGGCGCTGGACCTGGGCGACTGCGAGACGGCCGAGCGGGACGCCCGGTCGGTGCTGACCGCCGTGGAGCCGCACAACCCGCAGGCGCCCGCGCAGGTGGGGCCCCGGGTGCTGCTGGCCACCGCCCGGTTGGCCGCCGGCGACTCCGCGACCGCCGTCGGGCTGCTCGCCCCGGTGGCCACCGCCGCCGCCACCGTGCCCTCGCTGCTCTTCTCCCGCCGCCAGACCATGGCCCGGTACGCGTCCGCGCTGCTCGCCCACGGCCAGTGCGAGCAGGCGTTGGACTGGGCGCGGCGGGCCGTCACCGTCCCGTCGGAGGACGTGCGCAGCCAGGTGGTCGCCGCGAGCGTGCTCGCCGAGGCGCTCGCGGCCTGCGGCCGGCACGAGGAGGCGCTAGCCTGCGCCGAGGAGGCGGTCCGCTTGGCGTACGCGACCGAGCAGCGCAGCGAGCGCCGCGCCGCCGACGCCCTGCGCGCCCGCCTCGCCACCCCCTAGGCGTGGGCGGCGAGGTCGGGCGGGGCAGGGGTCGGCGGTCGTCGGCGCTCAGGTGCCGGTAGGGGTACGGGAGCCGGTGCCGGCCGTGCCGCGGGTCGCGACGAGGCTCCAGCCGATGGAGACGGCGAGGGTGGCGACGATGACGCCGAGGGTCAGCGGGATGGGCAGCTTGCCCACCGGGGTCTCGGAGAGGACGAGCTTGACGCCGGCGAAGGCCAGCAGGAACGCCAGCCCGTAGTGCAGGTGCACGAAGCGGCGCAGCAGCCCGGCGAGGCAGAAGTAGAGGCTGCGCAGGCCGAGGACGGCGAAGGCGTTGGCGGTCCAGACGATGAACGTGCTGGTGGTGATCGCGAGGATCGCGGCCACGGAGTCGATGGCGAAGATCAGGTCGGTGGCCTCGACGGCGACGAGGACGATGAACAGCAGCGTCGCCGTACGCCGGCCGTCGATGCGGGTGAAGAACCTGCTCCCGTGGTAGCGGGCGTCGGTGGGGACGATCCGGCGGACGAGGCGGACGACGAGGTTCCGGTCGGGCTGCGTCTCGGCGTCGTGCCGGAAGGCCATCTTCCAGCCGGTCCAGACCAGGAAGGCGCCGAAGACGTACGCGGTCCAGAAGAACGTCTCGAGCAGTCCCGCGCCGAGGAGGATGAAGACGAAACGGAACAGCAGCGCGCCGACGACCCCCCAGAACAGCACCTTGTGCTGGTAGGCGGCCGGTACCGCGAAGTAGCTGAAGACCAGGGCGAACACGAAGACGTTGTCGACCGACAGGGCCTTCTCGATGAGGTAGCCCGCGAAGTAGGCACCGGCGGCCTCGTCGCCCTGCCACAGCCAGAGCAGGACGCCGAAGGCGAGGCCGGCGGCGATCCAGATCGCCGACCACGTGGCCGCCTCGCGCAGGCCGATGACGTGGTCGTCGCGGTGCAGCAGCAGGTCGACCGCCAGCATGGCGGCGATCGCGGCGGTGAGGGCCAGCCAGGCCCACCAGGGTACGGACATCGGGGCTCCCTTTGACCGGGCCGGCGCCGGGGCGCCGGCGTGCTGGCCGAAGGTCTCCCCGGACCGCCCGGTGCGGCGGTCCGCGCGACCGGGACCCGGGTGGGTCCGTACTGACGGCCGGCGCGTCCGGTGGCGGGTACTCCCCCTCGAACTACGTTTCATTATTCACGAAATATGGTTCGTCTGTCTAGTGCCCCGCCGCGCGGTCCGACCCCCGAAGTCTGGCGTTTCTGGGGATGCGGTGTGTCGGGGGTGGCCGATAGCGTGTCAGGTCCGAGGGGCGGTCGGTCGTGCGACCGCGTCGGGTCTGGGGAGGGCCGTCATGAGGTTGCCGCGTTCGGCCGCCGGATGGACGATGGCGGTCTTCGGCGTGCTGGCCCTGCTCATGGGAGCGGTCGGGCTGCTCTGGCCCGAGGCGCTGCTGCGCCTGCTCGGCCTCGAGGTGCCGGCGACGCGCGCCGCGGGCGACCACACCGGCACCTTCCTGACGGCCTCCTCGATGGCCTCGTTCAACATGGGGGTCTACTACCTGCTCGCCACCGCCACCGAGTGGCGCCCGTTCTTCCGCTTCACGGTGCTGTTCCGGCTGGTCACGTTCACGGTGTTCAGCATCGCGGTGCTGGCCGACGTCGCCCCCGGGCGGTTCTTCGGGGTGGCGCTCTGGGAGGGCCTCGGCGCGGCGGCGACCGCCGTCGGGCTCTGGTGGGACGGCCGTCGCGCGGGCCCCGGGGCGGTGGGTGCCAGGCGTGATTCCGCCGTCGGTGCCGTGCCGTCCGCCGATGCGGCTCACTGAGCCGCCGGTCCGATTGGGTATTTTCAGAGCTGTGACCGAGACCTCGCCCGGTGCCCTGCCGGTGCCCATCGTGCCCGGTCTGACCGATCTGCGCGTGTTTGCCCGAGGAGGCTACGCGACGATCTACAAAGCGACCCAGATCTCGGTGGGGCGCGAGGTCGCGGTCAAAGTGGAGAACCGCACGCTCGACAGCGAGCACGACCAGGCGCGCTTCCTGCGCGAGGCGCGCGCCGCCGGGCGGATGTCGTCGCACCCGCACGTGGTCGACCTCTTCGACGTGGGGGTCACGGTCGACCAGCACCCCTACCTGATCATGGAACTCTGCGACGGCTCGTACGCCGAGCGGATGCGGACCTCGCCGCTCGGGCCGGCCGAGGCGCGCGACCTCGGCGTCAAGATCGCCGACGCGATCGCCCACTCGCACGCCGCCGGGGTGCTGCACCGCGACGTCAAGCCGGCGAACATCCTCCACTCGCACTTCAACTCGGCGGTGCTGGCCGACTTCGGGCTGGCGGTCGTGGCCGAGATGCGTGACGCCTCGGTCGCCCTGGAGGTGCTCACCCCGGCCTACGCGCCGCCGGAGATGTTCAACCACAGCCCGCCGTCGCCCGCCGTCGACGTCTACGCCCTCTGCGCCACCCTCTACGCGGTCATGCACGGCCGGCCGCCGCGCTGGCAGTCCGAGCGCAACCCGAGCCTGATCACGGTGTTGGAGATGTTCCACCAGCCGGTCCCCGGCCTGCCCGGTGTGCCGCCCGAGATGATCGACGTGCTCCGGGCGGGGATGTCCAACGACCCCGGCGAGCGTCCCTCGGCCGTCGAGCTGCGCGACCTGCTGGCCGGCCTGCAACTCGGCCCGGCCGGCTCCCCGGTGGGCGGCACGGGCGTGCCCGGACCGGTCGGCGGCGGACCCGGTCCCGTCGGCCCGTACGTCGCCGACCACGTCTCCCGGCCCGCCCCGCGACCGCCGGTGGAGGACCTGCACCCCACGGTGCCCACGGTCGGTCGTCGGCGTCGGCGGCGCTGGTTCCTCGGCGGTGCCGGGATGGTGGCGCTGGCCGCCTCCGCCGGCGCCGGCGCGTGGCTGGGCGGCGCGGTGTCCGCTCCGGGCCCGGCGCCGACCGCCGACGTGGCGGCGACGAGCGTGGCGGCCACGAGCGCGGTGCTGCCCGCCTGCGCCCTGAAGGCCGGGCTGCCCGCCGGGGCGGGCTGCGCCGACGAGCTGGAGTGCTTCGGCCCGATGGTGGTTCGTGGTGCCCGGGCCCGGGCGACGCGGGTGCCCTGCGACGGCCAGCACACCTGGGAGAGCTACGCCGAGGGTGAACTCCCCGACACCCTGGTCGGTGCCGACCACGACGAGGTCAGCGCCGACGCGGGGGTGCGCCGGGTCTGCAACGAGACCACCTTCCGGCTCACCAGCGGGATCAGGATCGCCGACGGCTGGAACCTGGCGGTGCTGCCCCCGGCCGGGGCGGACACCGACCGGACGTACCGCTGCCTGGCCGGGCGCGGGCTCGACGCGCTCGCCTCACCCACCCTCACGGGCCGCTGAGCCGCCGCGCCCCCGGTGGCGCTCCCGCAGGGCGCGGACGGTCTCCCGGTGGTCGAGCGACTCCAGCGTGTCGGCGTCGACGCCGTAGAGCCCTCCGGCCGGCTGCCCCGGGCCAGCCGGCGTGGCGCCCGGTTCCGCCTCGTCCTCCTGCCGGGCCGCCGCCACGGAGACGGCCGCGATCATCGTCGAGAGGACGCAGAGCAGCGCCAGGGCCACCCCGACGAGATCCTGCCGGCCCCACACGATCAGCGTCACCAGCAGCGAGGCCGCCACCAGCGCCGCGACGACCGCCTTCGCCCGCGCGTCGGGCCTCGGAATTCCCACCCGTCCAGGATGTCCGAGCGGAGCCCGCTGTCAACCGGGTCGCCGGCACCGGATGCGATGATCTTCGTTCGAAGATCGTCGCCCGTGGGAGAGGAGTGCCGGTGACCCGCGTCCTCCGGATCGTCGCCACCGTGCTGGTGTCGGGTGCGCTGGCCGCGTGCGGAGCGGACGGGACGCCGGAGCCGGCGACCGCGCCGCCCTCCGCGAGCGGCGCCCCCTCGCCCGCCGCCCCCTCGCTGTCCGCCCCCTCGCCGTCCGCCCCCTCGCTGTCCGCCCCCTCGCCGTCCGCCCTCTCGCCGTCCGCCACGCCACCGTCCGCGGGCCCCGCCTCGCCGGCCGCCGGTCGCGGCGGGTACGCCAACCCGGACGAGGCGATCGCCGCGCACCTGTCGGCCGTCCCGGGGGTCCGCTACCTCGGCCTGTGCAAGAACGCCAGGCGCGACCCGGCGGCGGTCTGCGCCCTCCGGATGGGCTTCGTCGAGCGCGACGAGGTCTACGGGCTGGGCGCCCCGCACAGCGACGTCGTCGGCTTCCTGCTGGTGCGCGACGGGCCCGACGGCTGGCGGGTGGCAGCCGAGTACGCGCCGGGCGGCGGGACGCCGGCGCCGCCGTGGATGGCCGGGGTGGGGTGACCCGGGGCGCGCGGAGGGCATAAAGCGTCAACGGTGAATTATTCGTTACATCGTCTTGCCGGATTGTCGGATATATAGCCACTCGCCGGCCTGCGGCCCTGTCGCCCGCTCCCTAGAGTGACGGAGGTCGAGCCACGGCTCGACCGTCCTGTTCGCCCACCGGAAGGCGTCCACATGCCACGACGAAACCGGTCCATCGCCGCCGCGGGGATCGCCGGCATCCTCCTCGCCGGCGCCGCGGTCGCACCCGCCGCCGCCGCACCGTCCCCCGCCGGCGGGGACCGTCCCGTCACCTCCGACCGGACCAGCCCGCAGGAGGCCCGCCGGGTCGACCGGGTGCCCACGCCCACACTGGACTGGTACGCCTGCTACGAGTACGCCGAGTGCGCCACCGTCCGGCTGCCCCGCGACTACGACCAGCCGAACGGTCCCACGACGGAGGTCGCCGTGCTGCGGGTCAAGGCACGCGACCAGCAGCGGAAGATCGGCAGCCTCTTCGTCAACCCGGGCGGCCCCGGCGGCTCCGGCGGCGAAATCGCGCTCGCCGCGCCGTACTTCCTCGGTGACGAGGTGCTCGACCGCTTCGACGTCGTCGGCGTCGACCCGCGCGGCGTCGCCGCCAGCCAGCAGGTCAGGTGCTTCCCCTCCGTAAAGGAGCAGACCCGGGCGTACGCCGGGCTGAACGTCGCGTTCCCGTGGACGAAGGCTGAGGAGAAGGCGTACGTCGCCTCCTCGAAGGCCGTCGGCAAGGGCTGTTCCACCACGGGCCGGCCGCTCACCGGCGCGATGTCGACCGCCGAGGTCGCCCGGGACATGGACGTGCTGCGCCGCGCCGTGGGCGACCGGAAGCTCACCTTCCTCGGCTTCAGCTACGGCAGCATCCTCGGCCAGTACTACGCCAACATGTTCCCGGACCGGGTCCGCGCCCTGGCGATCGACGGCGTGCTGAACCCGAACGAGTGGGTCGGTCAGGGCAGGGCGCGCAGCCTGTCCCAGGAGGAGCGGATGCGCAGCGCGCAGGGCGCGTACAAGGCGCTGCGGGAGATCCTGGTGCGCTGCGACAAGGCCGGCGCGCAGGCGTGTGCGCTGGCCGAGGGCGACCCCGTCGCGTCGTTCGACCTGGTCGCGAAGCGGCTGCGGGCCAAGCCGGTGGTGATCGAGGACCCCGACCTCGGCCCGCTCACCATCACGTACGCCGACTTCGTCGCCGCCAGCCTGGGCGCGCTCTACGGCCCGGCGGGCTACGCCGAGGTCGTCGACCTCACCGCCGCCCTGCTGGTGCTCACCGACCCGGCGTCGTCCCCGGCCGCCCGCCGCCCGGCCACGGCCGACGTGACCCGGCAGGCCGCCAAGGCCCGCGAGCAGGCCCGCCGGTACGACTTCCCGTACAACAACGGGTTGGAGACCTTCCTCGGCGTGGACTGCACCGACGCGTACCACCCGAAGGACGCCGGCTCGTTCCCGGCGCTCGCCGCGAAGGCCGACAGGCGCGACCCGTACTTCGGCCGGCTCTGGACGTGGGCCACCTCGCCGTGCGCCCGCAAGACCTGGACCGTGCGGGACGAGGACGCCTACACCGGGCCGTTCAACCGGCGGACCGCCGCGCCCGTGCTGGTGGTGGGCAACTACTGGGACCCGGCGACCAACTACCGGGGCGCGGTCAGCTCGGCCCGACTGCTGCCGAACAGCCGCCTGCTCAGCAGCGACAGCTGGGGGCACACCGCGTACGGGACGTCGGCCTGCGTGACCGGCGCCGTCGACGCGTACCTGCTGCGCGGGGCGCTGCCGGCCAACGGCAAGGTCTGTGTGGGCGACGTCCAGCCGTTCGCGGAGCTGCCGGCGGCGCCGGAGGCGACCCGCCGCGCGGAGGCGTCGAAGGGCGCGCTGGCCGCCGAGGGTGCCCCCGGGCGGGGCGAGCCGAAGCGGCTTCCGCCGGTGGTGGCGCCGCTGCCGGCGGTCGGCACGCTGACCGTCCGCTGAGGACCCGGGGTGCGGCGGGCGATCGGGCGCCCGCCGCACCCCGGCCCGCCCTGCATCCCACAAGGGGCCCGCTGGAGGCCCGCGAGGTGCCGCCGGCCCTCAGTCGGCGGGTCAGTAGGACTTGTCCTGGCCGAGGACGTGCTGGGCGACGAAGTTGAGGATCATCTCGCGGCTGACCGGGGCGATCCGGCCGGCGCGCACCGCGCCGAGGAGCGTGGCGACGCCGTACTCGGTGGTCATGCCGGCCCCGCCGAGCACCTGGACGGCCGTGTCGACGGCCAGCGCCGCGGCCTCCCCGGCGGCGTACTTGGCCATGTTGCCGGACACCCCGGCCTCCAGGTCGCGGCCCGCGTCGTAGAGGGTGGCCGCCTTGTGGATCATCAGGCGGGCCAGTTCGACCTGCACGGCGGCGTGCGCGAGCGGATGGGCCACGCCCTGGTGCGAGCCGATGCTCCGGCCGCCCCAGACCTTGCGGGTGGCCGTGTACTCGCTGGCCCGCTCGATGGCGTACCGGCCGGTGCCGGCGCCCATCGCGGCGACCGTGATCCGCTCCGGGTTGAGCCCGGCGAAGAGCGCCGGCAGGCCGGCGTCCAGCGACTCGCCGACCAGTGCGTCGGCGGGCACGCGCACGTCGTCGAGGTAGAGCAGGAACTGGTTCTCCGGGGACACGATCTCCATGTCCAGCTTGGAGCGGGTCAGCCCCGGCGCGTCGGTCGGCACCACGAACAGCGCCGGCTTCAGCTTGCCGGAGACCGCATCCTCGGTCCTCGCCACCACCAGCACATACGAGGCCTCGTCGACGCCCGAGATGTAGCACTTGCGGCCGGAGAGCAGCCAGTCGTCGCCGTCGCGGCGGGCCACCGTGCCGAGCCGGTGGAAGTTGGAGCCGGCCTCCGGCTCGGTGATCGCGAAGACCACCTTCAGCGAGCCGTCGGCGAAGCCCGGCAGGAAGCGCTTGCGCTGCTCCTCGGTGCCGTGCCGGGCGATCACCGTGGCCGCGATGGCGGGGGAGACCACCAGCAGCAGCAGCGGGCAACCGGCCGCCGCCAGCTCCTCGCAGACGATGGCCAGCTCGGTGATCCCGCCCCCGCCACCGCCGTACTCGGTGGGGATGTTGACCCCGAGGTAGCCCAGCCGACCGGCGTCGTCCCACAGCTCGGTGGTGTGCTCGCCGGCCCTGGCCTTGGCGACGAAGTAGTCGTGGCCGTACCGGCGGCCGAGGGCGCGGACGGCGTCGCGGAGCTGGTCCTGCTCGGGGGTGAGGTCGAAGTTCATCGGGGGGCCTCCAGGATCACTCGGGGTTGACCACGGCCAGCACGGCACCCGTGTCGACCTGCCCGCCGGTCGCGACCGGAAGCTCGGCGACCACGCCGTCGGCCGGGGCGAGCACGGGATGTTCCAGCTTCATCGCTTCCAGCGTCAGCAGCAGGTCGCCGGCCGCCACCCGCTGACCGACCTCGACGTGCACCCGGGTCACCGCGCCGGGCAGCGGCGCGACCAGCGAACCGGCCGCCAGCTCGGTGGTGGGATCGGGGAAGCGCGGCAGCTCGGCGAGGCTCGCCGCCCCGTCCGGGCCGTCCACGAAGACCTCCGAGGACACCCGGTGTACGCGGTACGCGCGCCGCACCCCGTCGACGTCGAGCACCACCCGGTCCGGGGCGGCCTGGACCAGGCTCACCGCCGGCGTCGGTGCGTCTGCCGCCGTCTCGTGCGACGTCGGCCCGGCCGCCGTGGCCGTCTCGTCCGGCGTCGGCGTCGGCCCCGGGGCCGCTGCGTCCGTGGGCGGCCCGTCGGTGCGGGCGGCGGAGCCGGCACCCGGCGAGGCCGACCACTCGGCGAGGCCGCCCGAGCGGTCCAGGCGGTAGCGGACCTCGATCTCGCCGTCCGGGCCGGTGAACCGGGTGACCTGCGGGAACGCCGGCACGTTGCGCCAGCCCGAGGGGAGCCCGGCCAGCACCGGCGCCGAGGCGCGGCGGGCGGCGGCGGTGGCCAGCGCGGCAGCCAGGGCCGCCAGGGGGAGCCGGTCGGCGGGCAGCAGCGGGGCGAAGACCTCCGGGTGCCGCTCCAGGAAACCGGTGTCGAGGTCCACGGCCGCGAATTCCGGGCTGCGCAGGACGCGGACCAGCAGGTCCCGGTTGGTGGCGACGCCGTGCAGCTCGGCGCGGGCCAGCGCGCCGGCCAGGGCGCGGGCCGCCTCGGCGCGGGTGGGTGCCCAGGCGATCACCTTGGCGAGCATCGAGTCGTAGTGGACGCCCACCACCGAGCCGTCGACGACACCCGAGTCCAGGCGCAGGCCCGGCCCGGCCAGCGGGCCGAACTCGGCCGCCACCCCGGGCACCGCGAACCGGTGCAGGGTGCCCGTCGCCGGACGGTACCCCTGCGCGGGGTCCTCGGCGCAGAGGCGTACCTCGATCGCGTGGCCCTGTGCCGGCGGGGTCGCCGCCGCCGGCAGCGGCTCGCCCTCGGCGACGAGCAGTTGCAGCCGGACCAGGTCCAGGCCGGTGGTCAGCTCGGTGACCGGGTGCTCGACCTGGAGGCGGGTGTTCATCTCCAGGAAGTAGATCTCCCCGTCGGGCGCGAGCAGGAACTCCACCGTGCCGGCGCCGACGTAGTCGACCGCCCGGCCGGCGGCCACCGCAGCGGCGTGCAGCCGCTCCCGCACCTCGGCGGGGAGGACCCCGGGTGCCTCCTCGACGATCTTCTGGTGGCGGCGCTGGATGGAGCAGTCCCGCACGCCGAGGGCGACCACCGTCCCGTGGGTGTCGCCGAAGATCTGCACCTCGACATGCCGGCCCCGCTCGACGTACCGCTCGATGAAGACCGTGCCGTCGCCGAACGCGCCGGCCGCCTCGCGGCGCGCGGACGCGACGGCCTCGGCCAGCCCGGCGGCGTCCCGGACGACGCGCATGCCGCGCCCGCCGCCCCCGGCGGACGCCTTCACCAGCACCGGGAAGTCGGTGATCTCGTCGGCGTCGGTCCAGGTGGGCAGCATCGGCACGCCCGCCTCGGCGAGCAGCGCCTTCGCCGCCATCTTGTCGCCCATCGCGGCGATCGCCTTCGCGGGCGGGCCCACCCAGGCCAGCCCCGCGTCGGTCACCGCCGCGGCGAACTCGGCATTCTCGGCGAGGAAGCCGTAGCCGGGATGCACGGCGTCCGCCCCGGTCCTCCGGGCCGCGTCGAGGATCAGGTCGATGCGCAGGTACGTCTCGGCGGGCGTGTTCCCGGGCAGCCGCACGGCGTGGTCGGCCTCGGCGACGAACGGCGCGTCGGCGTCGGCGTCGGAGTGCACGGCCACCGTCTCGACGCCCAGCGCCCGGCAGGTGGCGAAGACCCGGCGGGCGATCTCGCCCCGGTTCGCCACTAGAAGTCTCCTGATCACTGAGCCTGCCTCTCGATCGCATTCATCGGGCGCACTGCCGCCTCACATCCGGAAGACGCCGAAGCCGTCAGCGCCCCTGACCGGTGCGTTGTGGATCGCCGACAGGCAGAGCCCGAGGACGGTACGGGTGTCGCGGGGGTCGATCACCCCGTCGTCGTAGAGCCGGCCGGAGAGGAAGAGCGCGCCGGACTGCGACTCGATCTGCTGCTCGACCATCATCCGCATGGCGGCGTCGGAGTCCTCGTCGTAGTCGCGGCCCCGGGCGGCGGCGGCCTGCCGGGCCACGATGGACAGCACGCCCGCGAGCTGCGCCGGCCCCATCACCGCCGACTTGGCGTTGGGCCAGGTGAACAGGAACCTCGGCTCGTACGCCCGCCCGCACATGCCGTAGTTGCCGGCGCCGTAGGAGGCGCCGAGGTTGACCGTCAGGTGCGGCACGGTCGAGTTCGACACCGCGTTGATCATGAGTGCGCCGTGCTTGATGATGCCGCGCTGCTCGTACTCGGTGCCGACCATGTAGCCGGTGGTGTTCTGGAGGAAGACCAGCGGGGTGTCGGCGGCGTTGGCGAGCTGGATGAACTGGGCCGCCTTCTGCGCCTCCTCGCTGAACAGCACGCCCCGCGCGTTGGCCAGCACCCCGACGGGGTAGCCGTGCAGCTCGCCCCAGCCGGTCACCAGGGCGGTGCCGTAGCCGGGCTTGAACTCGTCGAAGGCGCTGTCGTCGAGCACCCGGGCCAGCACCTCGCGCGGGTCGAACGGCACCTTCAGGTCGGCGCTGGCGATGCCGAGCAGCTCCTCGGGGTCGTACCTGGGCGGGGCCGGGCGCGGGTTGCGCGGCGCCGGGCCCTGCTTGCGCCAGTTCAGCCGGCGTACGCACTGCCGGGCCAGCCGGATGCCGTCGCGCTCGTCGGAGGCGAGGAAGTCGGCCAGGCCGGACGTCGTGGCGTGCATGGCCGCCCCGCCGAGGGACTCGTCGTCGGTGACCTCGCCGGTGGCCATCTTCACCAGCGGCGGCCCGGCCAGGTAGACCTGCGAGCGGTCCCGGATCATGATCACGTGGTCGGACATCCCCGGCACGTACGCGCCCCCGGCGGTGGCGTTGCCGAAGACCACGCTGACCGTGGGGATCTTCGCGGCCGAGAGCCGGGTCAGGTCGCGGAACACCCGCCCGCCCGGGATGAAGATCTCCGCCTGGGTGGGCAGGTCCGCGCCGGCCGACTCGACCAGGTTCACCATCGGCAGCCGGTTGGCCAGGGCGATCTCGCCCGCCCGGCGGGTCTTCGCCAGCGACCACGGGTTCACCGCGCCGCCGCGTACCGTCGGGTCGTTCGCGACGACGAGACACTCGACGCCCTCGACGACGCCGATGCCGGTCACCACGCTGGCGCCGACCGGGAAGTCGGTGCCGTACGCGGCCACCGGCGACAGCTCCAGGAACGGGCTGTCCGGGTCGAGCAGCAGCTCGATCCGCTCCCGGGGGAGCAGCTTGCCCCGCTGATGGTGCCGCGTCACGTACTTCTCGCCACCCCCGGCGCGGGCCTTGTCGAGGGCCGCGTCCAGCTCGGCGAGGCGCTCCAGCAGCGCCTCCCGGTTGGCGCGGTGCCCCGGCGAGGACGCGTCGACCGCGCTGCGCAGTGTCGTCACAGGCCCATGCCCTTCGCGATGATCTCGTTCATGATCTCGGTGGTGCCGCCGCCGATGCCGAGGATCCGGGCGTCGCGGTAGTGCCGCTCCACCTCGGCGTCGCGCAGGTAGCCGTAGCCGCCGTGCAGTTGGAGCGCCTGGTCGACGACCTCGGCGCAGGCCGCCACCGCGACGTTCTTCGCCATCGCCACCTCGGTCACCACCGGCTCGCCGGCGGCCACCCGCGCCGCCACCTCGTGCACGTACGCCCGGGCCGCCTCGGTGCGGGTGTGCATCTCGGCCAGCCGGTGCCGGACCAGTTGCCGGCTCGCCAGGGGACGGCCGAACGTGGACCGGTCCCGGCACCAGCGCACCGCCAACTCCACGCAGCGCTGGGCGGTCGCGTACGCCTGGGTGGCGAGCGAGAGCCGCTCCGCGGCGAAGTTCTGCATGATCGACAGGAAGGCGGTGTCCTCCGCGCCGACCCGGTTCGCCACCGGCACCCGGGCGTCGGCGAACGACAGCTCGGCGGTGTCGGAGCAGTGCCAGCCGAGCTTCTCCAGCCGGCGCCCGACGGTGAAGCCGGGGGTGTCCTTGTCGATCACCAGCAGGGTCAGGGCGCCGCTGCCCGGGGGCAGGGTGCAGAGGGCGGTGGTCACGAAGTCGGCCCGTACGCCGCTGGTGATGTAGGTCTTCGACCCGTTGACCACGTAGTGGTCGCCGTCCCGCCGCGCGTGGGTGCGGATGCTCGCCACGTCCGAGCCGCCGTCGGGCTCGGTGATCGCCAGCGCGCCGATCATGGTGCCGGCCAGCGTCGGCCGGACGTACCGGTCGATCAGCTCCGCGTCGCCGGAGGCGACGATGTGCGGCAACGCGATGCCGTGCGTGAAGAGCGCGGCGATCAGCCCGGACGAGCCGCCCGAGCGGATGATCTCCTCGGTCACGATGATCGAGTCGAGCAGGTCCCCGCCGCTGCCGCCGACGGCCTCCGGGAAGCCGATGCCGAGCAGGCCGAGCTTGGCGGCGGTGGCGTGCAGCTCGCGGGGGATCTCGCCGGCCCGCTCCCAGTCGTCCAGGTGCGGCAGCACCTCCCGGGCGACGAAGGCCCGGGTCAGCTCCCGCAGCTGTCGGCGCTCCGGCGTGTCCACGATGGTCATCGGCCCTCCCCGGGTGTCGCGTCGCCGGCCCGGCTGCCCGGGCCGGACATGAGGTCCGCCGGCAGGTCGACGAGCCGGGAGCGGAGCAGCTCGCCGAGCGCCTTGGCCTGCGGATCGAACCGGGTGGAGGCGGCCACCCCCTGCCCGAGCAGGCCCCGGACGACGAAGTTGACGGCCCGCAGGTTCGGCAGCTCGTACCGCTCCACGGCCAGCGGCGCGGTCTCCGGCAGCAGCTCGCGCAGTCGGGCGGTGGTCAGCCAGCCGCGCAGCCACGACCAGGTCGCGTCCGTGCGGGCCCAGACGCCCAGGTTGGCGTCGCCGCCCTTGTCGCCGGAGCGGGCCCCGACCAGCTCGCCGAGCGGCGCGCGCCGGGTGGGCCGGTCGGCCGGCGGCGGGTCCGCCTCCGGCGGGTCGGCGGCGGGCGCCGGCTCGTCCGCCGGGGCGGCGGTGCGGGCCGGCGGCGGGATCGGCACCCGCTCGCCAGAGGGGAGCACCGCGACGTGCGGCACCGCGTCCTGCGGCACGGCGTCGGCGGTGAACACCCCGTAGGGCGCGGCGTCGCCGGGCAACGTGGTCAGGGTGCAGCCGGGGTACGAGGCCAGGGCCAGCTCCACCGCGGCGGCCGAGAACGCCCGCCCGGCCCGCGCCTTGTCGCCGTCGCGCAGGTGTACGTGCAGCAGCGCGCTCGCCGCCTCGGTGTCGGCCGCGTCCGCGTGGTCGGTGCGGGCCAGCGTGAACTCCAGCCCCTCCGTCCCGACGGCCGCCTCGACCTGATCGCGGACCAGGGCCGCCTTGGCGGGGATGTCGAGCCCGCACAGGACGAAGGTCATCGAGTTGCGGAACCCGCCGAGGTTGTTGACGCCCACCTTGAGGGTGCCCGGCGGGGGCGTGCCCCGCACGCCGCTCACCCGTACGCGGTCCGGCCCGTCGGCGGCCAGTGCGACGGTGTCCAGCCGGGTCACCACGTCAGGCCCGAGGTAGGCCGGGCCGCCGACCTCGTAGAGCAGCTGGGCGGTGACCGTCTCCACGGTGACCGCGCCGCCGGTGCCGGGGTGCTTGGTGATCACGCAGGAGCCGTCGGGGTGCAGCTCGGCGACCGGGAAGCCGGGGCGCCGCGCGCCGTCGGGCAGCTCGGTGAAGAAGCTGAAGTTGCCCCCCGTGACCTGCGCCCCGCACTCGACCAGGTGACCGGCGACGGTCGCCCCGGCCAGCGCGTCCAGGTCGTCGCGGCGCCAGCCGAAGCGGGCGATCGCCGGACCCACCACCAGGGACGCGTCGGTCACCCGGCCGGTGACCACCACGTCCGCCCCGCCGTCCAGGCAGGCGGCGATGCCGTACGCGCCCAGGTAGGCGTTCGCCGTCAGCGCGTCGGGACGGGCGAGGGCGTCGCCCTCGACGTACCCGACGCGGACGGTCAGGCCGAGCCGGTCGGCGAGCGACCCGATGGCGGCGGCCAGGCCGGCCGGGTTCAGCCCGCCGGCGTTGGTCACGAGCCGCACGCCCCGGTCCAGGGCGGTGCCGAGGCAGCCCTCCAGTTGGCGGAGGAACGTCTTCGCGTAGCCGAGGGAGGGGTCGCGCAGCCGGTCCCGGCCGAGGATCAGCATGGTCAGCTCGGCCAGGTAGTCGCCGGTCAGCACGTCCAGTTCGCCGCCGTCGAGCATCTCCCGCCACGCCGTCGACCGGTCGCCGTAGAAGCCGGAGGCGTTGCCTACCCGGAGCACGCCGCTCACGCCGCCACCCCGCCCGCCGCGTCGCTTCCGGGGGCCGTCGGTGGGCGGCCGGGGCCGGGTGGGCCGGCGAAGGCCTGCGCGACGTCCAGCCACGCGTCGGCGACCGGGCCGGTCACGGTCAGCGCCAGGTCGGCGCGGTGCCTGCGCTGGGTGACCAGCAGGCAGAAGTCGAGCGCGGTGCCGGTGACCCGGTCGGCGGCGTCGGCCGGGCCGTACGCCCAGGTGTCGCCCTCCGGCGCCGTCAACTCGACGCGCACCGGCGCCGCCGGCACCGGCCGGCCGTGGGCGGCGAAGCTGTGGCCGAGGGTACGGAAGCCGAGGTGTGCGACGTGCCGCAACCGGTCGGTGCCGGGGCGGGCCACCCCGAGGGCGTCGGCCACGTCCGTGCCGTGCGCCCAGGTCTCCATGATCCGGGCGGTGGCCATCGAGGCGGCCGACATCCGGGTGCCGAACCAGGGCAGCTTCCCGCCCGCCGGCACGCGGGCCAGCGCGTCGGCGAGCGCCGCCCGGCCGGCCCGCCAGCGGGGAAGCAGCTCGCCCGGCGGGGCGAGGAACTCCTCCGCGCCGGAGTCGACGAGCCGGGCGGGGTCGGGGGCGGCGAGTACGGCGGCGAGGAACGCCTCGGCGTCGGTGGCGGCGAGCAGCGCCACGTGGTCGGTCCAGGCGAGGTGGGCGATCTGGTGCCCGACGCTCCAGCCCGGCGACGGGGTGGCCCGCCCCCAGCCGGCCGACGCCCGGCCGGTCACCAGGTCGTCGAGCTGCTCGGACTCGTCGGTCAGGTCCGCGAGCAGGTCCTTGAGGTCGACCATGGTGCCTCCGGGGGCTGGGCGGGCCGGTCAGGGCGGGCGGTCAGGGGGTGAGCAGGGTGGCGAGCTGGCGCTTCCAGGTGTGCAGCAGGGCGGCGCGGCGGGACGAGTCGTCGTTGAGCAGGTTGGCCACGCCGAGCCCACGGAGCAGGTCGAGGGTCGCCTGCACCGCCTCGCGTACGCCCGGACGGCGCTCGTCCACGTCGAGCAGCGCGACGGTGAGCCGGTGCATCTCGCGGCCGACGCGGGCCTCGAGCGGCACCAGGGCCTCGCGCAGCTCCCGGTCGGTGCGGGCGGCGACCCAGAGTTCGAGGGCCGCGACGAAGAGCGGGCCGGTGAACGCCGCGCCGAGCAGGTCGATCACCCGGTCGAGCCGCTGCGGGCCGGGCGGTAGCGCCTCGGCCTCGGTGCGCAGCTCCTCCGCCCGCCGCTCGGCGAGGTGGGCGACGGCGGCGGTGACCAGCGCGGCCTTGGTGGGGTAGTGGTGCAGCTGGGCGCCGCGCGAGACGCCGGCCCGGGTCGCGACGACGGTGGTGGTGGTGCCGGACCAGCCGTGCTCGACCAGGCACTCGACGGTCGCCTCCAGCAGGCGGGCCTGGGTGGCGCGGCTGCGCTCCTGCTGAGGGACGCGGGTCGATGCGGGCACGGGGACAGCGTGCCGCCCCGGAAACAAACAGTCAAGACTGACTTTTTCTGGGCGAGGTCGGATGGCGCCGGGTGACGCCCCACCGTGGAGAGGTCTCGGCGGCGTCCACCCGGAAGGGCGACCGTCTCCGCGCGCGGGTCAGGACGGCGGGGCGGTGTACGGCGGTGGGGGAACCCTCAGCCCCGGATGCGGGCCCGCCCCGTCGGCAACGCTCAGCGGCCGTCGCGCGGGGCGAACACCGCGAGGGCCGTGGCGTCGCTGTGTCGGGAGCGCAGGTACTCGTCCGCCCACCCGGCGGCGTCGGGGAAGCCCGACTCGGCCGTCACCCGGGCGCAGGCGGCGTCCACGTCGAAGGGGGTACGCCGCAGGTCCACCCCGGGCCCGAGGAGCGCCCAGTAGGCGCCGGGACCGCCGTAGGGCATCCCGACGCTGCCCGGGTTGACGATCAGCCGCCGGTCGGCCAGCCGGGTGAACGGCATGTGGGTGTGCCCGCAGACGACCGTGCCCACCTCGGCCGGGACGTCGGCGAGCACCTCCGCCCAGCGTTCCATCCGGGAGTCGACGAGCACGACCTCCTCGTCGTCGCGCGGGGTGGCGTGGCAGAACAGCACCGGGCCGAGGCCGGTGACCTCCAGGGTGACCGTCAGCGGCAGCGCCGCCAACCGGGCCACCTGGTCGTCGCGGAGCTGCTCCGCCGCCCAGTTGGAGACGTCGATCGGGGAGGGGCGGCCGGCCCGCGCCTGCACCAGCTCGCGGTCCGCGTTGCCCCGTACCCAGCGGGCCCGGTCGCCCAGGCCGGCGAGCACGTCCAGCACCTCGACCGGCTGCGGGCCGGCCGCGATGTCGCCGGTGAGCACGATCAGGTCGGCGGCGGCGACGTCCGGCTCGGCCAGTACGGCCTCCAACGCCGGCAGCGCACCGTGGATGTCGGAGAGAACGGCCACCCGGTCCAGCATCGCTCCACCGTGCCCGCCGGGCGGGCACGGTGTCCAGCGATTCTGCCCCGGGCAGACAGAGCCCGGGGCAGCCCAGCCGGGTGCGTCAGACGCGGGCGCGGCGGGCCAGGCGCTCCGGGTCGAGGATGATGATGCTCTTGCCGTCCAGCCGCAGCCACCCGCGCGAGGCGAAGTCGGCCAGCGCCTTGTTGACGGTCTCCCGGGAGGCGCCGACGAGCTGGGCGATCTCCTCCTGGGTGAGGTCGTGGGTCACCCGCAGCACCCCGCCGTCGCGGGTGCCGAAGCGGCCGGCCATCTGCAGCAGATTCTTGGCGACGCGGCCGGGCACGTCGGTGAAGATCAGGTCGGCCAGGGAGTCGTTCGTGCGCCGGAGCCGGCGGGCGAGCACCCGCAGGAGCTGCTCGGCGATCTCCGGGCGGTTGTTCAGCCACGGGCGCAGGGCCTGCTTGCGCAGCCGCACCAGGCGGGTGTCGGTGACCGCCGTGGCCGTCGCCGTACGCGGGCCGGGGTCGAAGAGCGACAGCTCGCCCACCATGTCCGACGGGCCCATCACCGCGATCAGGTTCTGCCGGCCGTCGGCAGCGCGCCGACCCACCTTGATCTTGCCGGACAGCAGGATGTAGAGACTGTCGCCGGGTTCGCCCTCGTTGAAGACGATCTCGCCCTTGCGGACCTCGAGCGTCTCCATCTCCTTGGCGAGTGCCTCGGCAGCCTCCGGGTCGACGCCCTGGAAGATCCCGCTGCGAGCCAGTACCTCGTCCATCGCGCACCTCCGCCTGCGCGTGCCGTCCGTCGGCCGGGTCCGCCGTCCGCTGATCCCTCGCGCGTCGCCAGTCTAGGCGCACGTGAGCAGCAATCAGAGGTGCACCCCTGGAATCTTGATCGTTGGGCGTAACCTGCCGGCCCTGATCAAGCAGTAGGATCGCGCGCCCGCCCGGGCGCCGGGGCGGCCCCCGACACCCGGGTCGTAGGGTCACCACGTGCTGAGTGAACCCGTGCTGACCGCCCGCCCGGAGGACGGCCGGGACGTCCCGCTGCTCGTGTGGCGCGCCGACGGCCCGCTGCGCGCGGTCAGCTCCGCGCCGCTGGGCGGCGGGATCGGCGTCCGGCACTGGGTCGTCAACGCGACCGTGCCCATGTCGTACGACCGGGACGACCCCGCCGACCACCTGGCCGAACTGGCCGACCGGCTCGGCCTGGACGGGCCCGGGGTGGGCCTGCTGACGGGGGTGGACGTCGCCGAGGTCGTCGCCCGGACGGACACCGGCGTGCGGATCTGGGCCACGGTCGGCCTGGGCACCCCGGTCTGGGCGGCGGCACCCGCCCCGGCGGCGCCGGTACAGCGGGTCGGCACCGTCAACGTCGTGGCGTACGTCCCGGCCCGGCTCGGCGACGCCGCCCTGGTCAACGCCATCGCCACGGCCACCGAGGCGAAGGCGCAGGCGATCGCGGAGCTGGGCGTGCCGGGCACCGGCACCCCGACGGACGCCGTCACCGTGCTGTGCCCCGTCGACGGCCCCGAGTCGGCGTACGGCGGACCGCGCTCGACCTGGGGCGCCCCGCTGGCCCGGGCCGTGCACGCCGCCGTCACGGCCGGCGGGGCCGGCACCGTCGTCCCGTGGTCGGACCGACCGGCGGGCTGAGACTCCGTCCGATCGGCTCTCGTCCCGGCGTCGCAAGCCCGATAAGGTCGCGCTCGATGTACGCTGCCGCCTCCCCACCGCGCCGCCGCGCCGCACTCGGCCTCGGCGCGCTGCTCGCCGTCCTGCTCGCCGCCGGCTGCGGAGGGCCCGATTCCGGGTCCGACGCCGTCTGGCAGCCCGGCGCGGGGGGTGGCAACACCGGCGCCCCGGTCCGCTCGGGCGAGCCCACCCGCTCCGCCCAGCCCGCCGAGCAGGCCATCTCGCTCTCCGCGACCGGCGACATCATCATGGGCAACGCGCCGAACCGGCTGCCCCCCTCCGGAGGCAAGGGCTTCTTCGACTCGGTCGAGAAGGCGCTCGCGGCCGACCTGGTGATGGGCAACCTGGAGGAGCCGCTCACCGTCGACACCGGCACCGGCAAGTGCGGGCCGAACTCGACCCGCTGCTTCCAGTTCCGGGCCCCGCCCGAGTACGCCGCACACCTGCGCGACGCCGGCTTCGACCTGCTCAACCAGGCCAACAACCACGGCTACGACTTCGGTCCGAAGGGCTACGAGAACACCCAGAAGGCGCTGGAGAAGTACGAGCTCGCGCACACCGGGGCGCCCGACCAGATCACCGTCGTCGACGTCAAGGGGGTCAAGGTCGCGGTCGCCGGCTTCTCGTCGTACGTCTGGTCCAACAGCCTCACCGACATCGCCGCGGCGAAGAAGGTGATCACCAAGGCGGCCGGCATGGCCGACGTGGTCGTCGTGCAGGTGCACATGGGCGGCGAGGGGGCCGACAAGACGCGGGTCAAGCCGGGCACCGAGATGTTCCTCGGCGAGAACCGGGGCGACCCGGTCAAGTTCTCCAAGGCGATGATCGACGCCGGGGCGGACCTCATCGTCGGGCACGGCCCGCACGTGCTGCGCGGCATGGAGTTCTACAAGGGCCGGCTGATCGCGTACAGCCTGGGCAACTTCGCCGGCGGGGGCAACTCGCTGAGCAACGCCGGCCGGCTCGGCTGGGGCGGGGTGCTGAAGGTGTCGCTGAACCCGGACGGGAGCTGGGCCGGCGGCTCGTTCGTCTCGACGTACATGAACTCCATCGGCAAGCCGACCATGGACCGCGACGACCGCGGGCTGGGCCTGCTGAAGCAGCTCACCAAGAGCGACTTCCCGGAGACCGGCGCCCGCTTCGACGACTCGGGCGCGATCAGCGCGCCGCAGGGCGGCTGACCGGGCCGGTACGGCGCGTGGCCCCGGCCGAGCGTCGGCCGGGCGACGTAGGCTGGCCGGCGTGACCACGAGTTCCTCCGGCTTCACCGAGACCGACCTCGGGCGCACCCGCCGCGCCCGGCGGATCGGCCGGATGCTGACCGACACCCACCCCGACGCGCACTGTGAACTGGACCACTCCAACCCGCTGGAGCTGGCCGTCGCGACGATCCTCTCCGCCCAGTGCACGGACAAGAAGGTCAACGAGGTCACCCCGAAGCTCTTCGCCCGCTACCCGACCGCCGCCGACTACGCGGGCGCGGACAGGGCGGAGCTGGAGGAGCTGATCCGGCCCACCGGCTTCTACCGCAACAAGACCGACTCGTTGATGAAGCTCGGCCAGGCCCTCGTGGAGCGGCACGGCGGCCAGGTCCCCGGCAGGCTCGCCGACCTGGTCGAGCTGCCCGGCATCGGCCGCAAGACCGCCAACGTCATCCTCGGCAACGCCTTCGACGTCCCCGGGATCACCGTCGACACGCACTTCCAGCGGCTGGTGCAGCGCTGGCGGCTGACCGCCGAGACCGACCCCGTCAAGATCGAGCACGCGATCGGGGCGCTCTTCCCCCGGCGCGACTGGACCATGCTGTCGCACCGGATCATCTTCCACGGCCGGCGGGTCTGCCACGCCCGCAAGCCGGCCTGCGGCGCGTGCACGCTGGTGAAGCTGTGCCCGTCGTACGGCACCGGCCCGACCGAGCCGGCGGCGGCCGCGAAGCTGCTCAAGGGCCCCCGGGCCCGGGACCTGGCGGTGGCGGCCGGGGTCGACCCGGAGCTGGTGCCGGTCCAGGCCGTCGTGGCGGAGGCACCGTGAGCGTGAGGAGTGAGCCGGTCTTGCGAGCCCCGCAGTCGCGAACCACGGTGAACCGATGAGCGCGGGGAGCGAGCCGGTGTCGCGGGCCCCGCAGTCCCGACGCCGCCTCGTCGCCCTGCTCGTACCCGTGCTGTTGGCCGCCGCCGGGTGCACCGCCGGCACCGAGGAGAAGGACCCGGGCCCCTCCGAACGGCAGAAGGCTGCCGCGAGTCGCCCGTCGCCCTTCCAGGACTGCTCCGCCCTCGGCACGCCGCCCGCCTCCGCCCCGCCGGCGGCACCGTCCGGCGGCGGGGGGCAGACGCTGCCCGAGCTGACCCTGAACTGCTTCACCGGCGGCGCCCCGGTCGCCCTGCGCGACCTGCGCGGCCCGGCGGTGATCAACGTCTGGGCGTCCTGGTGCCCGCCCTGCCGCAAGGAACTGCCCGCCTTCCAGCGGCTCAGCGAGCGGGCCGCCGGCCAGCTCCGGGTGGTCGGGGTCAACAACCAGGACGGCCGCGAGGCGGCCCAGGCCATCGGCGAGGACTTCGGCATCCGCTTCCCGGTGCTGGTCGACCAGGGTGAGGGCCTGAAGCGGGAGCTGAACCGCAAGGCCATTCCCCTGACCGTCTTCGTCGACGGGCAGGGCCGCGTACGGCACGTCGACTCCACCGGCGCCCTCGACGACGCCCGGCTGGCGGAGCTGGTCCGCCAGCACCTCGGCGTGACGGTGCCGGCGTGAGCCGGCGGCCCCCGGGCTGGTTCGACCCGCTGCTGACCCGGCTCGGCAGCGCGCGCAGCGAGGACTTCACCCGACTGGTCACCCCGGAGAGCGGGGGGCGGGAGAGCGCCGTGCTGGTGCTGCTCGGCGAGGAGCCCGGCGCCGGCCCCGACGTGCTGGTCCTCCAGCGGGCGGCCACCCTGCGCAACCACGCCGGTCAGCCGGCCTTCCCCGGCGGCGCGGCCGACCCGGAGGACGCCGACGCCCGGGCCACCGCGCTGCGCGAGGCGAACGAGGAGGTCGGCCTCGACCCGGCCAGCGTCACCGTCCTGACCGAGCTGCCGAAGCTCTGGATCCCGGTCAGCGACTTCGTGGTCACCCCGGTGCTCGCCTGGTGGCACGCCCCGCACCCGGTGCACCCCCGGGAGCCGGCCGAGGTGGCGCACGTGGCCCGGCTGCCGGTCACCGAGCTGGTCGACCCCGCGAACCGGATGCGGGTCCGCCACCCGAGCGGCTGGATCGGCCCCGCCTTCTCGGCGCGCGGGATGCTGGTCTGGGGCTTCACCGGCGGGGTGCTGGCCACTTTGCTGGAGATGGGCGGCTGGGCCCGGCCGTGGCCGCGCGACCGGGTCGTGGACCTGCCGCCGACCGGGGAGGCCCCCGCGCCCTCCGCAGGCACCGACGCGGTGGACGAGACGCCGGTGCGCTGACCGGACGGTCACCTTCGGCAAGCGATGGTCATCTCGCGGGCCCGGTGCCCGTACGCTTGACGCGTGTCCGCCGTGGATCTCGTACTGCTGCTGCTCATGCTCGTGTTCGCGATCAGCGGATACCGCCAGGGCTTCGTCATCGGGGTGCTGTCGTTCTCCGGCTTCTTCCTGGGCGCGCTCGTGGGCCTCCAGCTGGGGCCGTTGCTGGCCCGGCAGTTCGTCGACAGCGGCACCCGGGTGCTGGTGTCGCTGGTGGCGATCTTCGGGCTGGCGGTGGTCGGGCAGGCGCTCGCCGGCTGGCTCGGTTCGCACCTGCGCAAGACGATCACCAGCGACGTCGGCAAGCGGGTCGACGACGTCGGCGGGGCGTTCGTCTCGCTCTTCGCCGTCCTGCTGGTCGCCTGGCTCGTCGCGGTGCCGCTCGGCTCGTCGTCGCTGCCCTGGCTGGCCTCCTCGGTGCGCAACAGCGCGCTGCTCACGGTGGTCGACCGGGTCCTGCCCGATGAGGCGCAGCAGCTCTCCACGGCGCTGCGCGACACCGTCGACACCAACGGCTTCCCCGACGTCTTCGGCGACCTGGCACCCACCCGGGCCCGGCAGGTGTCGCCGCCCGACCCGGCGCTCGCCGGCTCCCAGGTGGTCGTCAACAGCCAGCGTTCGGTGGTCAAGGTGCTCGGCTCCGCCCCGAGCTGTTCGCGCCGGATCGAGGGCTCCGGCTTCGTCTACGCCGACGACCGGGTGATGACCAACGCGCACGTCGTCGCCGGCACCCGGTCCACGGTCGTGGAGCTGAACGGCGACCGGTACGACAGCAAGGTGGTCGTCTACGACCCCGACCGGGACCTGGCCGTGCTGCACGTGCCCGGGCTGCCCGGCCCGTCGATGCGCTTCGCCGCCGGTAACGCGGGCAGCGGCGCGGACGCGATCGTGCTGGGCTTCCCGCTCGACGGCCCGTACAACGCGCAGTCGGCGCGGATCCGGGACGTCGACCGGATCACCGGACCGGACATCTACTCCGCCGGCAACGTGACCCGGGAGGTCTACACGATCCGGGCGCTCGTGCAGAGCGGCAACTCCGGCGGCCCGCTGGTCTCGTCGAACGGGCTGGTGCTCGGGGTGATCTTCGCGGCGGCGGCCGACGACCCGAACACCGGCTTCGCGGTGACCGCGGCCGAGGCCCGTCCCGTCGCCCTCGCCGGCGCCGAGCGCACCCGGGCCGTCGGCACCGGCGAATGCACCTGACCGGTCAGGCTCCCGTCGTCGGCCCGTGACCCGCCAGCGGCCCGTGACCCGCCAGCGGCTTCTGGCCCGACGGCGGCTTCTGGCCCGACGACGGCGCGGGGCGGCCGGGTGGGGCGGCCCGCCAGACGGTGAGGGCGGCGGCCGTCGCGGCCACCACGGCCGCGCCGAGCAGCCAGCCGGCCAGCACGTCGCTGGTCCAGTGCACGCCGAGGGCCACCCGGCTGAACCCGGTCACCAGGGCCAGCAGCAGGGCGGCCGTCCACACCACCGGGCGCGCCGCCGGCCGTACGCGCGGGAGGAACACCACCAGCAGCACCCCGGCGGCGAGGGCGGCGTTGAGCGCGTGCCCGGACGGGAAGGCCAGGCCGGGCGCCTCGGCCACCGGATCGGGCAGATCCGGCCGGGGCCGACCGACGAGCAGTTTCAGCAGCGGGCCGAGCAGGCCGCCGACCGCCATGGTGACCGCCACCCAGACGGCCAACTGCCGGGCCTGGCGGTGGAGCAGCCAGAGCACCAGGACCAGGGCCGCCACGCGCAGCGGCATCGGGGCGAACACGTCGGTCCAGTGGGCCATCAGGCGTACCCACGCCGGATGGTCGGCGGCGAGGCCGGCCAACGCGTCGGTGACCGCCGTGTCGAGCCGGCGCAGCGGGGGCCAGTCTCCCAGCACCAGGAACGCCAGCAGCGTGAACGGCACCGCCACCAGGAACGCGGCGGTCGCGGCGAGGGTCAGCCGCAGGCCCCGCGCGTGGTCCGGGTGCAGGCGGCGGTCACGCCACGAGGAACGCGGTGGGGCGACGAGGGTACGCGGCGGGCCGGACGGGCTCATGACATCCGTCCTACCCGCGACGCGGCCCGGTCAGACCCGTTGCGGCTCAGCCCGGCGGCGGCGGACGGCGCCAGGTCGCGGCGGCGCGCCGGTGCGAGGCCAGCGGAGTCCACTGGCGGAACCGGCGCACCATCAGCGCCGCCCCGGCCAGCAGGGCGACGAAGAACGCGGCCCCGGTCCAGAGCTGCTCCGGCGTGGTCTCCTCCTGCGTACCCGCGGGCTGCGCCGCCCACCGGGACTGCTGGCGCGGCACGGTGAAGCCACGCGGGTCGCCGCCGACCCCCGCGACGTCGGGCCGCGCCGCCCCCGGTGCCGGCCCGAACCCGACCACGCCAGGGGAGGACTGGTCGTCCAGCGGGTTGCGGCCCACCGGGCCCACCTCGGCGTCGAGCGCGGCGACCGGGTCGACCATGCCGTACCCGAAGCGGTCGTCCCGGCCGGTCGGGCCGATGTCGCGGGCGGTGGTGAGCAGCCGGTTGACCACGTCGCCGGCGGGCATCTCGGGGTAGCGGGCCCGCACCAGCGCGGCGGTGGCGGCGACCAGCGGCGCCGCGAAGCTGGTGCCCTGCACCCGCCAGTAGCCGCCCGGCCGGGCCCCGACGAGGCCGGTGGCGGGGGCGGTCAGCACGGTGGCCCGCCCGGTGATCGAACCGGACCAGAGGTTGTCGCTGTCGCGCTCCGTGCCGGCGACCGCGATGACGCCCGGCTCGCGGGCCGGGTACCAGACCTTCGCGTTGGCCGCGTCGCCCAGGTTGCCGGTGCAGGCGACCACGACGACGTCCCGGACGAAGGCGTAGTCGAGCGCGGCCGCCAGGGCGGGGCTGTCGCCGCTGCCGCCGAGGGACAGGTTGATCACGCGGGCGCCGTTGTCGACGGCCCAGCGCACGCCCTTGGCGACGATCAGCGCGTCGTCGTAGCGGTTCTCGGCGTCGAGGACGCGCACCGGGAGGATCCGGGCGTCCGGCGCCAGGCCGACGGCCCCCCGCTCGTCGTCGTTGCGGCCGGCTATCAGCGCGGCCACGGTGGTGCCGTGGCCGACCGGATCGGGACTGCCGGTCGCGCCCCGGGGCGCGACCAGGTCGAGGCCGGGCAGCACCTGGCCGGCCAGGTCGGGATGGGTGGCGTCCACGCCGGAGTCGACCACCGCGACGGTGACGCCCTTGCCGGTCGAGCTGCGCCACGCGGTCTTCGCCCGCAACACGTCGAGCTGCCACTGCTCGTCGCGGACCTGGTCGGGGCGCTTCCTGCCGTCGGGCGCCGCGAACGCCACCGGAACGACGGCGGCCGGCTGGTCGAGGACGGGAAGGGGGGCGGGCTGCCGAGGGGCGGCGCCGGCCGCCGTCACCGGAGCCGCGACCGACACGACGGCGGCCGCCAGGCCGAGCAACGTACGTCCGGCGATCCGCCGAGCCGCTGGCGGACAGCTGTGCCGCACGGTCGTCACATCCTCAGGCATTCATCGCGACGCAAACATGACGATCGGAGATTACCGGTTCTCCGCTCCCTCGCGGGGTGTTCCCGGGACACTGGTCACGACCGCCCCACGGGGCCGTCCCGGGACACCGGTCACGGCGGCGGCAGATGGGCCAACTGGACCAGGCGTACGCCCTCGCGCCGGGTGACCAGCCGGCCGCGCCCCGGGGGCAACGGGCCGGGCCGGACCGGGCCGACCAGCGCCCCCTCCTCCGGGCTGCCCGCCATCACCAGCCCCGAGGTGGACAGCTCGCGCAGGCGTTGCACGAGCGGCTCGTACTGGGCCCGGCCGGCACCGCCCGAGCGGCGGGCGAGCACCAGGTGCAGCCCGACGTCCCGGGCGTGCGGCAGGTGCTCCTCCAGGGCACGCAACGGGTTGGACGGCCCGCTGGCGACCAGGTCGTAGTCGTCGACCAGCACGAACAGCTCCGGCCCGGACCACCACGACCGCTGTCGCAGCTGCGCGGGCGTGACGTCGGGCCCCGGCACCCGCCCCGCCATGTAGCCGGCGGCCGACTCGATCAGGTCGGTGGTGTGCGCCGCGGCCGAGCCGTACCCGATCAGGTGCGGCGACGCCGACTCCGTCATGTCCACCAGGCTGCGGCGGTAGTCGACCAGGATGACCCGGGCCTGCTCGGGGGTGAACCGGGTCATGATCGAGGTGGCCAGCGCGCGCAGGAACGACGACTTGCCGCACTCGGCGTCGCCGAAGACCACGAAGTGCGGCTCGGTGGCGAAGTCCAGCACCACCGGGCGCAGGTCCGCCTCGGCGATCCCCACCGGGATGCGCAGGCCGGTGGTCGCGGCCAGGTCCAGCTCGGCGTACGGGAGCACCGGCGGCAGCAGCCGCACCGGGGGCGCGACGGGGCCGGTCCAGCTCCCGGCGGCCTGCTTGACCAGGTCCGTCGTGTCCCCGCCGGACGCGGCGAGCTGTGGCAGCGCGGTGAGGAAGTGCAGGCTCTCCGCCGTGATGCCCCGGCCGGGGGTCTTCTCCGGCACGTTCGCCGCCGCCCGGCGGGCCACCAGCGAGTCGGCGGGGTCGCCGAGGCGCAGCTCCAGCCGGGAGCCGAAGAGGTCCCGGATCGCCGGCCGGAAGTCCAGCCAGCGCACTGCCGTCGCCACCACGTGCACCCCGTACGACAGCCCCCGGGTGGCGAGGTCGGTGATGAGCGGCTCCAGGTCGTCGTACTCGCCGCGCAGCGTGGCCCAGCCGTCCACCACCAGGAACACGTCGCCGAACGGGTCGGCCGCGGGCTGGTCGGTGCCCGCCAGCGCGGCCCGCCGCTGCCGCCAGGTCGCCATCGACTCCACGCCCAGCTCGGCGAAGCGTCGTTCCCGGTCGACCAGGAGCGTCGCGATCTCGCCGACCGTACGCCGGACGGCCGTGGGGTCGGCGCGGCCGGCGACCCCGCCGACGTGCGGCAGGTCGCGCAGCGCGGCCAGCCCGCCGCCGCCGAAGTCGAGGCAGTAGACCTGCACCTCGGCCGGGGTGTGGGTGAGCGCCATGGCGCAGATCAGCGTGCGCAGCGCGGTCGACTTGCCGCTCTGCGGGCCGCCGATCACGGCGACGTGGCCGGCGGCGCCGTCCAGCGCCAGCCAGAGCAGGTCGCGGCGCTGCTCGAAGGGCTTGTCGACGACCGCCACGGGCACCTGGAGGGCGCCGTGCAGCTCCGGGTTGCCGAAGGTGAGACCGCGCGCCGGGTCGGCGCCGACCGGGCCGAGCAGCTCGTCCAGCGCCGGCGCCCGGCCGAGCGGGGGGAGCCAGACCTGGTGGGCGGGCGGCCCCTGCCCGGCCAGCCGGTCGACCATCAGCTCCAGCAGGCTCTCGGTGCCGCCCTCGTCGGCCGTGGCGGGCAGGGCGGGCGGCCCGACCGGCTCCGGCTTGGGCACGAGGTGGGTGGAGAAGGCGAGCAGGCGCGGGGCCCCGGTGCCGCCCGCGCCCGGTGCGGCGCCGCGTCGGCGCAGCGCCCCCGAGACGTACGCGGCCTTGAACCGCACCAGCGGTTCGGTGCCGAAGCGCAGGTAGCCGTGGCCGGGGGAGCGGGGCAGCTCGTGCGCGTCCGGCACCCCGAGCACCGTGCGGGACTCCAGCGCCGAGAAGGTCCGCAGCCCGATCCGGTACGACAGGTGGGTGTCCAGCCCCCGCAGCCGGCCCTCCTCCAGCCGCTGCGAGGCCAGCAGCAGGTGCACGCCGAGCGACCTGCCCAGCCGGCCGATCTGCACGAACAGGTCGATGAAGTCGGGCTTGGCCGACAGCAGCTCGGAGAACTCGTCGCAGATCAGCAGCAGCGACGGCAGCGGGGCGAGCGGGGTGCCGGCGGCGCGGGCCCGCTCGTAGTCGCGCAGGCTCGCGAAGTTGCCGGCCCGGCGCAGCAGTTCCTGGCGGCGGACCAGCTCCCCGTTGATGGCGTCGACCATCCGGTCGACCAGCGGCAGCGCGTCGGCCAGGTTGGTGATCACCGCGGCGGTGTGCGGCAGTCGGTCGAAGGAGGCGAAGGTCGCGCCGCCCTTGAAGTCGATCAGTACGAAGTTGAGCTGCTCCGAGCTGTGCGTGGCGGCCAGCCCGAGCACCAGGGTGCGCAGCAGTTCCGACTTGCCGGAGCCGGTCGCCCCGATCAGCAGGCCGTGCGGCCCCATCCCGTCCTGCGCCGACTCCTTCAGGTCCAGCTCGATGGCGCCGCCGTCGGTGCCCACCCCGATGGGCACCCGCAGCCGCTCCCGGGCGGACCGGGGCGCCCACCCCTGCTCGGCCGTGAAGCTCTCCGGGTCGCCGAGACCGAGCAGCTCGGGCAGGCCCAGCTCGGCGCCCGGCGGGGCGTCCGGGCCGCGGGCCGCGCTGGCCAGCCGCAGCGGGGCGAGCCGGCGGGCGACGGCCTCCGCGTCGACGAGGTCCAGCCGGTCCGCCGTACCCACCTCGGCGTGCCCCTCCGCCGAGTGGGAGTGCAGCCGGCCCCGGCGCAGCTCCAGCAGCAGCGCGAACCGGTCCAGCAGGCGCGGCGGCGGGGTGTCCAGGTCGATGATCGTGACGGCGTCGATGCCGCCGTCGCCGGTCAGGTCGGTGGCCCCCGTCAGGTCGCCCCCGTCGAGCACCACCACCACGTGCGGGCCGTCGGTGGCCGGGCCGGCGGGGCTGAACCGGGACCGGCTGGCCAGCACCTCGTCGAGCAGCCCCTCCAGCTCCGCCCCCGCGCTGGTGACCAGCCGGACCGGGCCGAGCGCGTCGGTGCGGGTGGGGTGGTGGGCGTGCGGCAGCCACTTGACCCACTCCCAGGCGGCCCGCCGCTCCGGCCCGGCGCAGACGGCGACGAGCAGCTCGTCCGGGGCGTGGAAGACCGCGAGCTGGGCGAGTATCGCCCGGGCCAGCGCCTGGGCGGCGGGCCCGTCGCCGCCGGTCGGGCCGGCGTCGCGTACGAAGACCCGGGCGAAGCTGCGCAGCGACAGCGCCACCGGCAGGTCGGGCACCACGGCGTACGCGTCCAGGAACCGGCGCAGCGCGCCGGCGGTCATCGGTTCCAGCTCCTCCAGCGGGCGGGTGACCGGGGGGACCAGCGGCGTGGCGAGGGTCTGCGGGCCGACGGCGACCCGGACGACCGCGAAGTCCGGGTCGGTGGGGCGGCGTTCCCAGACCCGGTGGCTGTCGACGGTCGACCAGAGCCGGCCGGGGTCGGGGTGCCGGTAGTAGAGCCCGGCGCGTTGCTGCCCGGCGGTCTGCCGGACCCGGCGCCGCAGCACGGTCAGGTGCCGCAGGTAGTCCCGCCGGGCGGCCATCATCTCCGACTTCTTCGGGGTGCCGGAGGCGCTGCCCCACGAGGTCACCAGCATGGCCAGCGAGGAGAGCCCGAACATCCCACCGACCACGTACGAGTAGGCGCCCCCGCCACGGCCGAACATCATCGCCATCGCCACGGTGCCGCCGAGCATGGGCAGCACCATGAGCAGTTGCTGCCAGCGCCCGCCGGCGACGGCGGGGATCTCCGGCGGCGCGTCCACCGGCAGCTCACCCACCGGGATCTCCGGCGCCGGTCGGCGGGGTGGCCGCTTGATGACGACAGTGGACACTCGACCTCCTGACAGCGCTCGGTAACCCGAGCCTGGCTCATGGTAGGTAAAGTCCTGTCGTCCGCGCAGCCACCAACCCCGCCGGAGATGGAGATCAGTCGATGACGATCGGGCTGGCCCGGGTCACCATCAGCGCCCCTCAGCGGCGGGTGGACGTCGCCCTGCCCGAGCAGGTGCCCCTGGCCGAGCTGCTGCCCGAGGTGCTGCGGCACGCCGGCGAGGGGCTCGCCGACGACGGCGAACGGCACGGCGGCTGGGTGCTGCGGCGCACCGACGGCGCGGTACTGGCCACCGCGCAGGCGCTGCTGCCGCAGGGGGTCCGCGACGGCGAGGTGCTGCACCTCGTGCCGGCCCGCGCCGAGTGGCCCGAGCTGGAGTACGACGACGTGGTCGAGGCGATCGCCGACGGTGCCCGGCGGCGCGGCGGGGCGTGGTCACCGGCCGCCACCCGGGCCGCCGCCCTGGCCGGGGCCGCCGTGCCGCTCGCCGTCGGGCTGCTCGCCGTGACGGCCGGCGGGCCGGCGCACGAGGCGGCCTGGCCGGCCGCCGCCGTGGTGGCGCTCCTGCTCACCCTCGCCGGGGTGGTGGCGTCCCGGGCCCACGACGACGGGCCGGCGGGCGCGACCCTGGGCGGCTACGCCCTGCCGTACGCGGCGGCGGCGGGGGCCCTCGCGGTCAGCTCCGGCGACCCGGTCGGGCCGGTGCCGGGGCTGCGCTGGATCGGCGCGCCCGAGCTGCTGGCCGGCTCGGTGGCGCTGCTGCTGGTGTCGGTGCTCGGGCTGGTCGGCGTCGCCACCCGGCTGCGGGTCTTCGTGGCGGGCGCCACCGTCGGGGTTGCCGGCGCGCTGGCGGCCCTCGGCGGGCTGCTGCTCAGCCCGGCCGGCACGGCGGCGGTGCTGCTCTGCGTGCTGGTCTTCGCCGTGGGGGCGGTGCCGCTGCTGGCCATCCGGCTCGGCAAGGTGCCGCTGCCCCCGATCACCCTGCCCACCGGCGAGCCGGGTGGCGCCGACCGGGCCCGCGACCTGCCCGACCGGGACCGGGTCTACGCGGCGGTGGCCCGCACCGAGGAGATGCTCACCGGCATGCTGCTCGGGCACGCGGTGCTGGCGGTCGCCGCCGCGGTGGTGCTGGGCCTCTCCGGCGGGACGGCCGGCCGGCTGCTGGTGGCGGTCGCCGCGGCGGTGCTGCTGCTGCGCTCCCGGCTGTTCGTGTCGCTGCGCCACCGGGTGCCGACCGTCGCCGCCGGCCTCGCCGGGTACGCGGTGCTGGGCGCCGTCCTCGTCGACGGGTCCGGTCCGACGGGCCGGCTGGCGCTGGTCGTCGGCGGGCTGACGCTGGCCCTCGTGGCGGTGGCCGCCGGCACCACGTACGCCCGCCGGCCGGTCTCCCCGTACGTCGGCCGGCTCGCGGACCTGACCGACACCGCCCTGGTGGTGTCGGTGGTGCCCGTGGCCTGCGCGGTCCTCGACCTGTACGAGCGGGCCCGGGGGCTGCTCGGCTGAGCGGCCCCCGGGCCCGTCGGTGGTCTGTGCCGGGTCAGTGCGTGGACTCGCCGCGCGCCTCGGCCTCCCGGGCGCGCCGGTACGACGCCGCGATCTCCGCCTCGGCCTCGATGCGCCCCACCCACGTGGCGCCCTCGACCGACTTGCCGGGCTCCAGGTCCTTGTAGACCTCGAAGAAGTGCTGGATCTCCAGCCGGTCGAACTCGCCGAGGTGGTGGATGTCGCGCAGATGCTCCTGGCGCGGGTCCTCGTAGGGCACGCAGAGGACCTTGTCGTCGCCGCCCTTCTCGTCCGTCATCCGGAACATGCCGATGGTGCGGCACCGGATCAGGCAGCCCGGGAAGGTGGGCTCGGGGACCAGCACGAGCGCGTCCAGCGGGTCGCCGTCCTCGCCCAGCGTCCCCTCGATGAAGCCGTAGTCGGCCGGGTACTGCGTGGAGGTGAAGAGGGTGCGGTCCAGCCGGATCCGGCCGGTCGCGTGGTCGACCTCGTACTTGTTGCGGTGACCCTTGGGGATCTCAACCGTCACGTCGAAATCCATCTGCACGCTCCCTCGTTTGCCCACGCTGGCCAACGGAAACCAGCGGCACGCCGCTCCACGGATGAATGCCCACCCGCGGGCTCCGGCCGCCGCATAGTGTTCGGACCGAAGTAGTGTCACCCAAGCAGATTTTCGCGGGGCGAGGAGGGGGCCGTGGGGAGGGAAGATTCACACTACCGTCCGGATGCCGATGCTGGACGGGGTACCGGCCGATCTGCTTCCGGCGGCGCGACCGGGCGGTTCCCGGTCCCCGACGCCCATCTTCCCCGCCCACCCGCGTCCCCGGGCCCCGCCGACCTGACGCCCGGTCCGCCCCCGGACAGCGGAGTCCTCGCAGGTTCCGGCGTCCCGGCTGGCTCCGGCGCACCGAGCGGTCCCGGCGTTCCGGCTGGTCCCGGAACCTCGGGCGGTCCCGGCCTTCCGGGCGGTCCCGGCGGACCGGCGACCGGTCCCGCGGGCCAGGAACCCTCGTCGGGGACGGCGGACCTCTGGGCCGCCGCCGCGACCCGGCCGGCCGGCGGGCCGCCCGGCCCGGGCGCCCCGGAGCCGCCCGCGCCGACCCCCCGCCGTCGCCGGCGGATGCCCGTACTGCTGGCCGCGGTGCTCGTGCTGGTCCTGGCCGCCGTCGGGATCGCCGTGCTCCGCCCGGGACCGGTGGCGGAGTGGCTGGGCGACGAGCCCGCCGGCCCGGGAGTTGCCACACCGGCGGCGGAGCCGGCGCCCGTGGCGGTGCTGGCCGCCGCGGACGCGAACGCCCCGATGCCCACCCCCGAGGGCGTACGCGCCGCGCTCGCCCCGCTCGTGGGCGTGCCCGCCCTCGGCGACCGGGTGCACGTGTCGGTGGCCGACGTGGCGACCGGTCAGCCGCTCTTCGGCCGGGGCGAGGACGACGGCACGGTGCCCGCCTCGGTGACCAAGCTCGTCACCGGGGTCACGGTGCTCGCGGCGCGTGGTCCGGCGTACCGCATCCCGACCCGGGCGGTGGCCGGCGCGGCCCCCGGTGAGGTGGTGATCGTCGGCGGCGGGGACCCCACGCTGGCGGTCGACAAGAAGGGCTTCTACCCGGGCGCGGCCCGCCTGGACGACCTGGCCGCCCAGGTGCGCGACGCCCTCGGCGGCGCGAAGCCGACGAAGGTCACGGTCGACTCGTCGCTCTACTCGGGCCCGGTCTTCGAGCCGGGCTGGGACGACGACATCCCCACCGGCGGTTACGGCGGCGCGATCACGGCGCTGATGACCGACGGGGCCCGCAGCGACGTGACGCGCGCGAAGAAGGACGAGGCGGCCGGCAACCACTGGGCCGAGCGGGTGTCCCAGCCCGACCTCGCCGCCGGTCGGGCCTTCGCGCGGCTGCTCGGCGTGCCGCCCGGCGCCGTCGCGCGCGGCACCGCCCCCGCCCCCGCCGCCGGCGCCACCCCGGGGCCCGGGGCCGAGTTGGGCAAGGTGGAGTCGCTGCCGATGGTCCGGCTGGTCGACATCATGATCAGCGACAGCGACAACATCGTCGCCGAGGCGCTGGCCCGCCAGGTCGCGCTGGCCCGCGACCAGCCCGCCTCCTTCGTCGGCGCGGGCGCGGCGATGGACGCGGTGGCCGCGGAACTGGGCCTGCCGGCCGACGAGCTGACCCTCGCCGACGGCAGCGGCCTGTCGCGCAGCAACCGGATCAGCCCCTCGCTGCTCACCGACCTGATCGCGCTCGCCGGTGACGGCAGCCGCCCCGAGCTGGCCGCGATCTTCGGCGGCCTGCCCGTCGCCGACTGGTCCGGCACCCTCGCCGACCGGTACGAGACGGCGGCGACGAAGGCCGGCGCCGGGGTGATCCGGGCCAAGACCGGGACGTTGACCAAGGTGCACGCCATCGCCGGCCTGGTGAGTACGAGCGACGGGCGGCTGCTCACCTTCGCGGTGCTCACCGACGCGGTGCCCCCGGACGGGCTGACGGCCGCCCGGGGAGCGCTGGACCGGATCGGCGCGGCACTGGCCGGCTGCGGCTGCCGCTGACCGCGGGCGCGGGCGTCGGCGTCGATCCCCGGGCGCGAGCCCGGGCCGGGGTGTCGCGGCGCGGGTACGGTGGGGTGCATGGCGCAGTTCGTGGACTGGGATCTGGCCGCCGCTACCGCGGGGGCGCTGAGCAAGTCGGGCCCCCGGGTGTCGTACGCCGAGGCCACCGACGTGGTCGCTGAGCTGCGGCGGCTGACCGACGAGGCGGCCGGGCACGTCGCCGACTACACGGGGCTGCGTTCGCAGGTCTCCCACCCGCCCGTGCGGGTGGTCGACCGGCGGGACTGGGCGGCCACCAACATCGCCGGGCTGCGCGAGGTGATCACCCCGTTGGTCGGCCGGCTCACCAAGGACAAGCAGCCGGGCGCGCTGACCGAGGCGATCGGCTCCCGGGTCACCGGCGTGCAGGCCGGCACCGTGCTCGCCTACCTCTCGGGCCGCGTCCTCGGCCAGTACGAGGTCTTCTCCGCCGACCCTGGGCAGTTGCTGCTGGTCGCGCCGAACATCGTCGAGGTGGAGCGCAAGCTGGGGGCCGACCCGCGCGACTTCCGGCTCTGGGTCTGCCTGCACGAGGTGACCCACCGCACCCAGTTCACGGCCGTGCCGTGGATGCGGGCGTACTTCCTCAGCGAGGTGCAGGCCTTCGTGGACGCGTCGTCCAGCGGCGGCGAGCACCTGCTGGAGCGACTGCGCCGGGGCGTCGCCACGCTCTCGGACGCGGTGAAGGACCCGGAGAGCCGCACCAGCGTGCTGGACATCGTCCAGACCCCGGGGCAGCGGGCCGTGCTGGACCGGCTCACCGCGCTGATGACCCTGCTGGAGGGGCACGCCGAGTTCGTCATGGACGGCGTCGGCCCGCAGGTGGTCCCGAGCGTGGATCGGATCCGGGCGGCGTTCAACCGGCGCCGGGAGGCCGGCAACCCGCTGGAGAAGGCCATCCGTCGGCTGCTCGGCATCGAGGTCAAGATGCGCCAGTACGCCGAGGGCCGCAAGTTCGTGCACGGCGTCGTCGACCGGGTCGGCATGGAGGGCTTCAACAAGATCTTCGGCTCGCCGCTCACCCTGCCCCGGCTGGAGGAGCTGGGAGACCCGGACGCCTGGGTGGCGCGGGTGCACGGCCCGGTCGGCCCGGCGCCGACCGTCGGCTGACCGTACGCCCGTGGCCGCGCTCGCCCCGCCGGTGGCCGCGATCCGGGTCGCGGTCCGCCGCGCCCTGGCCGACCTGCCGCCCGGCGGGCCGGTGCTGGTCGCCTGCTCGGGCGGTGCGGACTCGCTCGCGCTGGCCGCCGCCACCGCGTTCGTGGCGCCCCGGACGGGTCGCGTCGCCGGCCTGGTGACGATCGACCACGGGCTCCAGGAGGGGTCGGCGCAGCGGGCCGCGGCGGTGGTGACGTGGGCCCGCGAGGTCGGCCTGGCGCCGGTCGAGTCGGTGCGGGTCGAGGTGGCCGGCCGGCCGGGCGGTCCCGAGGCGGCGGCCCGCGAGGCCCGCTACCGTGCGCTCGCCGAGGTCGCCCACCGGCTCGGGGCGGCGGCGCTGCTCACCGGACACACCCGCGACGACCAGGCGGAGACGGTGCTGCTCGCGCTCGCCCGGGGGGCCGGCCCGCGCGGCCTCGCCGGGATGCCCGCCCGACGGGACCTCGACGGGGTGCCGCTGCTGCGCCCGCTGCTCGAGGTCGGCCGGGAACAGACCCGTACGGCGTGCGCGGTGCTCGGGCTGAGCCCCTGGGAGGACCCGCACAACGCCGACCCCTCGTACGCCCGGGCCCGGGTCCGGGCCGACCTGCTGCCCGCCCTGGTCCGCGCGCTCGGGCCGGGGGTGCTGGACAACCTGGCCCGGACCGCCCGGCTGGTGGCGGCGGACAACGCCGTCCTCGACGGGCTGGCCGCCGCCGCGCTGGCCGACGTCCGCCACCCGGACGGCGGCCTCGCCGTACGCGGGCTGGCCGACCTACCGGCGGCGGTACGCGGCCGGGTGCTGCACGCCTGGGCCCGGGAGTTGGGCGCCCCGCCCGCCGCCCTGTCGCACCGGCACGTGACCGCCCTGGACGCGCTGGTGACCGGCTGGCGCGGGCAGGGGGCGGCGCACCTGCCGGGCGGGCTGCGGGTGCTGCGCCGCGACGGCCGGCTCGCCGCCATCGTTCCCCGCTGATCCGTTCCGCCGGACGGTGACCCAGTGGCGCCCTGGAGCCGGGTCCGTCGGCACGGGGCCCGGTTCCGGGGCCGCGGGATCCGCCGGGAGGCGGTAGACATGGCGCATGGCGTACCCCCGACAGCCGCTCTTCGCGCCGCACGGCGCGGTGGCGACGAGCCAGCCGCTGGCCGCGGCGGCCGGCCTGGCCGTGCTGCGACGCGGCGGCAACGCCGTCGACGCGGCCCTGGCCACGGCGATCACCCTGACCGTGGTGCAGCCCCCGTCCAACGACATCGGCGGCGACCTGTTCGCGATCGTCTGGGACGGCGAGCGGCTGCACGGCCTCAACGCCTCCGGCCGGTCCCCGGCGGCCCTGACCCGCGAGCGGGTGCTCGCCGCGACCGGGGGGCGCGGTGCGGCCGCGGTCGACGCGTTGGGCGGCGCGCAGCGGGCGGGCCTGGCGATGCCGGCCCGGGGCTGGCTGCCGGTGACCGTGCCCGGCGCGCCGGCCGGCTGGCGCGACCTGCACGACCGGTTCGGCTCGCTGCCCTTCGCCGACCTCTTCGCCGACGCGATCGGCTACGCCGAGCACGGCCACCCGATCTCCCCGGGGGTGTCGGCGATCTGGTCCCGTGCGCTCGCCGCGCAGGTCGACCAGAGCGGCCCGGAGTTCGCGGAGTTCGACCGGGTGTTCGCCCCCGGCGGCCGGGCGCCCCGGGCGGGGGAGCGGTGGCGCAACCCGGACGCGGCGCGGACCCTGCGGCTGATCGCCGAGACCGGGGCGGAGGACTTCTACCGGGGCGGGATCGCGGCGGCGCTGGCCGCGCACGCGGCCCGCACCGGCGGCCTGCTCACCGGCGACGACCTGGCCCGGCACGCCTCGACCTGGGTGACCCCCGTGTCCGCCCGCTACCGGGGCCACGAGGTCTGGGAGCTGCCGCCCAACGGGCAGGGCCTGGCGGCGCTGCTGGCGCTGCACATCCTGGACGGTGCGGAGCTGGCCGGGCTGCCGCTCGCCGAGCGGCTGCACCGGCAGATCGAGGCGACGAAACTCGGCTTCGCCGACGCGCACGCCCACGTCGCCGACCCGGAGCGGGTGCCGGTGCCGACGGAGGCGCTGCTCTCGCCGGCCTACGCGGCGGCCCGCCGCGCGCTGATCACCGAGCGGGCCGGGGAGCCGACGGCCGGCGACCCGGAGCGCGGCGGCACGGTCTATCTCTGCACCGCCGACGCCGACGGCATGATGGTCAGCCTGATCCAGTCGACCTACCTGGCCTTCGGCTCCCGCGTGGTGCTGCCCGGGCACGGCTTCGCGTTGCAGAACCGGGGGCTGGGGTTCCGCCTCGATCCCGCCCACCCCAACGTGGTGGGGCCGGCGAAGCGGCCCTACCACACCATCATCCCGGGCTTCCTCACCCGCGACGGGCGGCCCGTGGGCCCGTTCGGGGTGATGGGCGGGCACATGCAGCCGCAGGGGCACGTGCAGCTGGTCTCGGCGACCCTGGACGGCGGGCTCGACCCGCAGGCCGCGCTGGACGCGCCGCGCTGGTACTGGCACGCCGGCCGCTCGGTGTTGGTCGAACCGGAGCTGGTCGCCACCGCCGAGGGGCGCGCCGCCGTCACCGAGCTGCGGGCCCGGGGTCACGAGATCGCCGTCGCGGAGGAGCCGGCGGTCTTCGGGCACGGGCAGGCGATCTGGCGGCTGCCGGACGGCGGATACGCGGTCGGCTCGGAGCCCCGGGTGGGCGGGGGAATGCTCGGCTGGTGACCGGCGGGCCGGCGGCCCCGCTCCCGGTGCCGCGGTCCGTCGCTGCGGCTCCGGGGCTCAGGCCTCCACGCGTTCGCGGAAGGTGGTCCGGTAGGTGTGCGGGGTGGCGCCGACCCGGCGGGCGAAATGGTGCCGCAGCGCCGCCGAGTCGCCGAAGCCGGCCCGGTCGGCGACGGCCTCGACGCTGAGCCCGGTCTCCTCCAGCAGCCGTCGGGCCAGCAGCACCCGCTGGTTGGTCAGCCAGTCGTGCGGCGTGGTGCCGGTCTCGGCGCGGAACCGCCGGGCGAACGTGCGCGGGGACATCTCCGCCCGGGCGGCCAGCTCGTCGACGGTGACCGGGCGGTCCAGGTGCCGCATGAGCCACTCCAGCACCGGTTCCAGGGTCGGCGCCTCGGGGGTCACGGGGATGGGTGCCTCGATGTACTGCGCCTGGCCGCCGTCGCGGTGCGGGGGCACCACCATCCGGCGGGCCAGCCGGGTGGCCGTGGCGGAGCCGTGCTCCTGGCGGACCAGGTGCAGGCAGGCGTCGATGCCGGCGGCCGTGCCGGCGCTGGTGAGCAGCCGGTCGTCCTGCACGTAGAGCGCGTTGCACCGGACCCTGGCGCTCGGGTGGCGGCGTTGCAGCTCGTCGACGTAGCGCCAGTGGGTGGTGCATTCCCGGCCGTCGAGCAGGCCGGCCTCGCCCAGCACGAACGCGCCGGAGCAGACGCTGAACACGTACGCCCCCCGGTCGGCGGCCCGGCGCAGCGCGGCGAGCGCGGTGGCCGGCACGACGGTGCCGTCCTGGTGTGCCGGGACGGCGACCAGGTCCGCCTCCTCCAGCGGGCCGAGGTCGGCGTGCGGGGTCAGGTGGAAGCCCGACGAGGTGCGGACCGGAGCCGCGTCGGGGCTGCACACGTGGAAGCGGTAGCCGGGGAACCCGTCGGCGGTGCGGTCGGTCCCGAAGACCTCCGCGAGGACGCCGAGCTCGAACGTGGCGACCCGGTCCAGGGCGAGAACGGCGACCGATCTGAGCATGTGACGAGGGTAACCGCCCGGTTGGCAGGAAATCGAGGGGAGGTGGCAATCCTGCCACTGTCCGGGCGGCGGCAACCGACGGAAACTGGTTCCAGTCCGGTGCGCACCGGCGGCGAAACCGACAGCAACCATGCGAAAGCGAGCGCCGCCATGGAGATCCTGCTCTTCCTCTTCTTCCTCGTCCTCCTCGCCCTGGCCTCGGCCGTCGGCCTCACCGCCGACAGCCGGGACTCGGCCGACTGGAAGCCGTCCGACGACGGTCGGCGCTGGCGGTCCCGTCCCTGCTGAGGTGGAACGCGGCCTTCGCGGGGTTCGTCCGGGGTGGGACCGCGCCCAAAAGGGGCGGCCCCGCCGACGGAGGCCATCCGGCGTACGGCAGGCTAGGAGCCATGGCTGACGGCTCCTGGTACGACGCCGACATCGACCACGTGATCATCTCCGAGGCGCAGATCCGCGAGAAGACCGCGGAACTCGCCAAGCAGGTCTCGGCGGACTACGCCGACGTCGATGACGGGCTCCTGTTGGTCTGCGTCCTCAAGGGCGCGGTGATGTTCATGGCCGACTTCGCCCGGGCGCTGGGCCGCAGCGGGCCGCCCGCCGAGCTGGAGTTCATGGCCGTCTCCTCCTACGGCCAGGGCACCACCTCCTCCGGGGTGGTCCGCATCCTCAAGGACCTGGACCGGGACATTGCCGGCCGGCACGTGGTCGTGGTCGAGGACATCGTCGACTCGGGTCTCACCCTGTCGTGGCTGCTGCGTTACCTGGAGTCCCGCTCGGCCGCGAGCGTCGAGGTGGTGGCGCTGTTCCGCAAGCCCGACGCGGTCAAGGTGCCGGTGCCGGTGAAGTACGTCGGCTTCGACATCCCGACCGAGTTCGTCGTCGGCTACGGCCTCGACTTCGGCGAGCGCTACCGCGAACTGCCCTACGTCGGCGTGCTCAAGCCCGAGGTGTACGCCCGGACCTGAGCCCGCCCGCGTCGGCCCGCGACATCGGCGCCGGTCGAGCGGACGTTCAGCGGGCTCTCAGCGAGCCGGACTACGGTGGAGGCCGGTGGCGTGGAGGCTCCCTCCACGCCCGACCCCCGAACCGCGGGACCGGGCGGACGGGAGGCCGGGCGCGGAGCTCGCGTCACGCCGGCTAGACCCGGTTCGCCCTACGCGTAATTATTGGGCTCGCAGGCCCGCTCCGCGCGCGCACGATGATCGGATCGTGCGCGTACGCGGGGCTCGCAAGCTCGCTCGGTGCGCGCACAGCTGTTCCCTTTGTGCGTCACTGCGGGGCTCGCAAGCTCACTCCTCGCGTGCACGGTGTACCGTCGAATGACCGCGGCGCGGCAGTTTCGCGCCTCGGGGTCGAGCCGGCCCGCACGGCGGCTCCGGCCGCCGCCGCAGGCGGCGACACCATCAGACGGTCAGGACGTCGATCAGGAGGATGCGGGCGCCTCGGCGCTCGACAACAGCATGGAACGTACGCGTTTCTTCCGCCGACCGGTGGTCTGGATCATCCTGGTCATCCTCGGCGCCGTTGTGCTCAGTCAACTGTTCACCGCTGGTCCCAGCTACCACCGGGTGGACACTTCCATTGCGCTCGACCAGCTCAACAAGGGCGGCATCGACAAGGTCGTCTTCCAGGACAAGGAGCAGACGCTCCGGCTCGACCTGAAGGACAAGGCCAAGTTCGGTGACACCAACACCGACCGGATCGAGGCGCAGTTCCCCTACGAGGTCGGCGACGAGGTCTGGAACGAGGTCCTCGAGGCCAAGGCGAACAACCGGGTCACCGGCCCGGCCAACGTCGAGGTGTCGTCCGACAGCATCTGGGTGAGCCTGCTGGTCAACCTGCTCCCGATCGCCCTGCTGGTGCTCCTGCTGCTCTTCTTCATGTCGCAGATGCAGGGCGGCGGCTCCCGGGTGCTCAACTTCGGCAAGTCCAAGGCGAAGATGATCACCAAGGACACGCCGAAGACCACGTTCGCGGACGTGGCCGGGGCCGAGGAGGCCGTCGAGGAGCTGCACGAGATCAAGGACTTCCTGCAGAACCCGGCGAAGTACCAGGCCCTGGGCGCCAAGATTCCGAAGGGCGTACTGCTCTTCGGCCCGCCCGGCACCGGTAAGACGCTGCTGGCCCGCGCCGTCGCCGGCGAGGCCGGGGTGCCCTTCTACTCGATCTCCGGCTCGGACTTCGTGGAGATGTTCGTCGGTGTCGGCGCCAGCCGGGTCCGCGACCTCTTCGAGCAGGCCAAGGCGAACGCGCCGGCCATCGTCTTCGTCGACGAGATCGACGCGGTCGGCCGCCACCGTGGCGCCGGCATGGGCGGCGGTCACGACGAGCGCGAGCAGACCCTCAACCAGCTGCTCGTCGAGATGGACGGCTTCGACACCAAGGGCGGGGTCATCCTGATCGCCGCCACCAACCGGCCGGACATCCTCGACCCGGCGCTGCTGCGCCCGGGCCGCTTCGACCGGCAGATCCCGGTGGACGCCCCCGACATGGAGGGCCGCAAGGCGATCCTGCGGGTGCACGCCAAGGGCAAGCCGTTCACCCCCGACGTCGACCTCGACGCGGTGGCCCGGCGTACCCCCGGCTTCAGCGGTGCCGACCTGGCCAACGTGATCAACGAGTCCGCGCTGCTCACCGCCCGCAAGGACCAGCGGGCGATCACCAACGACTCCCTGGAGGAGTCGATCGACCGGGTGATCGCCGGTCCGCAGCGCCGCACCCGGGTGATGAGCGACCAGGAGAAGAAGATCACCGCGTACCACGAGGGTGGGCACGCGCTGGTCGCCTGGGCGTTGCCGCACGCCGCGCCGGTGCACAAGGTGACGATCCTGTCCCGCGGTCGGTCGCTGGGCCACACCCTGGTCCTGCCCACCGAGGACAAGTACACCCAGACCCGCGCCGAGATGGTCGACACCCTGGCGTACGCGCTGGGTGGCCGGGCCGCCGAGGAACTGGTCTTCCACGAGCCGACCACGGGCGCCGGCAACGACATCGAGAAGGCCACCCAGCTGGCCCGCGCGATGATCACGCAGTACGGCATGAGCTCCAAGCTCGGCGCGATCAAGTACGGCACCAGCGGCGACGAGCCGTTCCTCGGCCGCAACATGGGCCACGAGCGGGACTACTCCGACGCCGTCGCCGCCGAGATCGACGGCGAGATGCGGGCGCTCATCGAGCTGGCCCACGACGAGGCCTGGGAGATCCTGGTGGAATACCGGGACGTCCTGGACAACATCGTGCTGGAGCTGATGGAGAAGGAGACCCTCTCCACCGCCGACATGGCCCGGATCTGCGCCCGGGTGGCCAAGCGGCCGCCGATGGCGCCGTACAACGGCTTCGGCAAGCGCCAGCCCTCCACCGAGCCGCCGGTGCTCACGCCGGCCGAGAAGGACGCGCTGAAGGTGCAGGCCCAGGCCGACGGCGCCCAGGCCACGGTGGGCGGCGGCACCGCGAGCAACTCCAACAACTCGGACGGTACGCACTGAGCACCGACCCGACGGCCAGTTCCCGGGAGCACCGGGAACTGGCCGTCTCCGCGACCGAGCCGGACGGCGACGACACCCTCGACTACGTCGCCGCGCGCCTGATCAGCGGCAAGCTCACCGGCAGGCCCATCGAGGAGACCATGGACCTCGGGCGGATCGAGAAGGCGGTCCGCGAGATCCTCATCGCCGTCGGGGAGGACCCGGACCGCGACGGGCTCCAGCAGACGCCGGCCCGGGTCGCCCGCGCGTACGCGGAACTCTTCGCCGGCCTCCGGGTCGACCCGGCCCAGGTGCTCAGCACCACCTTCGAGGCCAACCACGAGGAGTTGGTGCTCGTCCGGGACATCGACGTGATGAGCCTCTGCGAGCACCACCTGCTGCCGTTCCGGGGCAGCGCCCACATCGGCTACATCCCGGGGCCGGACGGCCGGATCACCGGCCTGTCCAAGCTGGCCCGGCTGGTCGAGGTCTTCGCCCGCCGGCCGCAGGTGCAGGAGCGCCTCACCTCCCAGATCGCCGACCTGCTCATGGAGCGGCTCGCGCCGCGCGGCGTGGTGGTGGTGCTCGAGTGCGAGCACATGTGCATGGCGATGCGCGGCATCCAGAAGTCGGGCGCCAAGACCATCACGTCCGCCGTACGCGGCACCCTTCAGCGCGACGCCAAGTCCCGCGCCGAGGCGATGGCGCTGATCATCCCCCGCTGACACCGCACGACCGGCCGGCCGCCCGCAACCCGGGTCGGCCGGCCGTCGCTCTGGGCGGTGGTGCTCAGCCGGCCAGCATCGCGAGCAACAGGCCCGCGCTGACCAGCACCGCCGGGACCAGGCACACCAGGGCGCCCAGCCGGGCCGTGCGCGCCACCCGGCCGCCGTCCGGCGGCGGGAAGAGCCGCCCCACGCCGATCCAGCCCGCCGCGAACGCCACCGCCGGCATCGGCAGACCGCAGACCAACGCGGCCACGCTGGCCGCCCCGGTGCCGGTCGCCACGAACAACGCCACCTGGATCGCCGGCACCAGCAGCGCCAGCGGCCCGTACACGAGCAGGTTCCGCAGGTGCGGCGGCCAGGCGGCCAGACGGGGCAGTCCGCGCGCGGAGAGCGTCGCGTCCGCGGCGTCCGCCCGGCCCCGGGCTGCGCGCAACGCGGCCAGCACCGCCGCCGGCCCGCCCGCCATCGCCCGGGCCGCCTCGGTCAGCTCCGGCGGCGTCGGGACCAGCGAGATCGGCGGTACGCCCCGCTCGCGCAGCCGGGCCTCCTGCGAGGCCAACCGGGTGCGTACGGCGGTCAGCTCCTCGCGGGCGGCCTGCACCGACCGGGCCTGCTCGCCGGCTGCGGTGGCCGCGTCGCGGCGCACCCCGTCGAGCTGACGGGCGGCGGCGAGGTACTCGGTCCACGCGGCGGCCACCGCGTCGGCGTCCCCGCCGGCGTCCGCCTGCCCGCCGGTGTCCGCCTGTCCGGCCGGGTCCGCCTGTCCGGCCGGGTCGGTGCGTTCCGGTGTCGGGTCGGCCCCGGAACGCTGCCCCGGCGCGGACTGTCCCGCCGTGGTCCGTGCCCCGCCGCGGGTCATGCCGCCTCCTCCTCGCCGAAGGGGACCAGCACGGTGCCCTGCTCGCCGGGGCCGTCCCAGAGCACCGCCCGGCCGGGGCGGGGCCGCCACTGCACCTGCCGGCCGAAGACCGATGCGAGCTGCGCGCCCGGCAGGTCCACCACGGCCACGGCGGCGAGCTTGTCCACCTCGCCCTCGGGTTCCAGCAGCGCGGCGAACGACGGCACCGTCCGCCAGCGGCCCAGCAGGTGCCGGCCGATGGGCGGACCCTCCCGCAGCAGCGCGCGCAGCCGCTCCGGGGGCAGTTGCTCCGGCGTCGGCACGTCCAGTCCGAAGACGACCAGGAAGGCCGGCGCGGGGTCGTCCACGGCGGCGAGCAGGCCCGGAAGGTCCACCGTCTCCACCGGATGGCGCCCCGCCAGCTCGGCCGCCAACGCCTCGACCGTCGGGCGGCACTCCTCGTCCGGCGCGGCCAGCACGAAGCGGGCGCCCCCGGGGGCGTGGTGCACGGCCGTGCTGCGTACGGCGGTGACCAGCAGCCGGGCCGCCTCCGGCCCGGGGCCGAGCACGGCCAGGTTCCGCCCCGGAGCCGGCCCGAGCGACACCGCGACGGTCGTCCGGGGCACGTCCACCGCCCGGCCCAGCAGGGCGGCGGGCCCGGGTGCCTGCCCGGCGAGCGCCGCCCGGTACCGGGGATCGTTGCGCAGCAGCGGGCGGGCGTAGCCGGCGAAGACCACCGGCGGGGACGCCCCCTCCGGGCGGGCCGACCAGAGCCGGTGCCGCAGCGCCTCGACGGTGTCGGGATGGTCCTGCGGGTCCGGGAACCGGACCATCCGCTCGTGCCCCCGGATCGCGCCCCGGGGCCCGCCGAGCCCGCCGGCGGTGTTCACCACCGCGCTGCCCACCGGCAGCCCGGCGGCCGAGTCGTTCGTCGGCTCCAGCACGGCACCTCCGCCGGGCAGCGCCACCCGCACCGGGAACTGCCCCAGCACCGAGTCCCGGTCGGTACGCGAGCCCAACCCCAGGTCGCCCTCGCCGGACAACACCAGGTGCACCCCGTACGCCCGTCCGGTGCGGGCCAGCGCGTCCAGCCGGGCGGCGGCGTCGGCGGACAGCCGGTCCCGTTCGACGAAGAGCAGCGGCAGGTTGTCGAGCACGCAGACGACCCGGGGCATCGCCCGGTGCTGGCGCAGCTCGGCGAAGCGTTGCCCGCCAGCCCGGGCGCCAGCCTCCTCGCGCCGGCGCACCTCCGTAACGAGCTCGTCCAGCAGACTCAGCACGTACTCCCGGTCGGCCGCCATCGCGGCGGCCCGCACCTGCGGGATCCACGACCGGTCCCGCTCGGTCTGGAGAAACTCCACGAAGGACTCGGCGTCGGCGAGATCCGCCAGGTAGAGGACCAGCTCTTCGGGACCGTAGCGGGCGGTCAGACCGAGCAGCGCGGTGGTGAGGAAGGTGGACCGACCCGCGCCCGATCGGCCGCTGACCAGCCAGTGCGGCGTCAGCTCCGTGAAACCGAGGGACACCGGCCGGCCACCGGCGTCGCCGACGGTCGTGGTCAGCCCGCCCACCCCGCTCGCCGTCCACAGCTCCTCGTCGGCTGCCGGCAGCAGATCGGTCAGCGCCAGCCGGGAACCCGCCTCCACCTGCGCGGCCAGCCGGCGGCAGACCGCGTCGACGAGTTCGCCCGGCGGATCGGTCTCGATGAAGACCGGCGAGTTCAGCCCGCCCGGCGGCTCGGCGCCCGGCCCGGTGAACGGGCTGCCCGGCGGATCACCCAGCAGCGCGTACGCGGTGCGGACCGCCAGCGTCGTCGCCCTCGGCAGCGGCTCCCGGCCGCCCGCCGGGGGCCAGCCCGCCACGACGAGGTGCAGGCCGGCGGACCGACCCGACCCGGCCAGGGCCACGATGCGGGCCAGGTCGGTGGGCCCGGTCGACTCGGGCAGTGCGGCGATCACCAGCAGCAGCGTCCGGTCGTGCCGGCGACGCCCGCTCGTCCCGGGGGCCACCCACTGCTCGGCCTCGGTGAGTACGGCCCGCAGACCCGCCACGTCCACGGCCGGCGGCGGCAGCAGGCCCGCGTCCGCGAGCGGCGCGAAGGGCGCGAGGGTCGTGCCGGTCGCGTCGACCGCGCGGACCAGCAGCGCCCCGGCCGGGGTCGCCGCCAATAACCGCAGTAGTACGCCCCGCAGCAGCCCCGCCACCCGGGGATCACGGGCGTCGACGTCCACCGCGAGGTGACCCGTGCCGAGCAGCGGCACCAGCGCCGGGAACCGGGCGTCGTCCAGCGGTGCCGCCGTACCGACCCGGACGAAGGGAGGCGGCCCCTCACCGGCCGGTGTGGTCGGTGCCGTCGTCTCCAGGGGAGCGCCCGCCCAGCCGGGAGCCAGCAGCGCTGCCGCGGACCGGAGGCGGTCCGCCAGCTCGTACTGGCGGCGCTGGTCGGCAGGGACGGGCCGGGTGTCGTCGAGGACGCTCGCGGCAGCGGTCGCGGTGGCGGCGGCCCGCCGGTGCAGTGCGGCGGCGCGGTTGGTGCGTGCCTTCGGACCGACCACCGCGTCCACCCCCTCCGCCCGAGGTCGGCAACCCCTCCCCGCGCAGAGACCGTAACCCAGCCGGGCCGACTCGTCCGGGATGCGCGGCGGCACTGCGCCGGGGATGTCGTGGATCTCACCGATGGGGAGTGGTCCGTCACGATCCGCTGGATCTGGGGCATTGGGTCTACCGCGTCCAGCCGCTAGCCTCAGAGGGTGGAATCAGTGCAGCCCCCCGCCGGTTCCCAGGTCTCCCGCGTACCGGCGCAACGGCCCCCCTCCGACCACCTGGCGCCGCCCTCGCCGGCCCCGGCACCGGAGCGGCCACGGCGGCGGCTGCGCACCGTGCTCACGGTGGTCACGAGCGTCGTGGTGGCACTCTGCCTGGGCGGGGTGGCCGCCGGATTTGTGCTCTACAACCGGGCCGCGGCACCCGACCGTGGCTCGCCGGACGTAGCTGTCGTCAGCTACTTGCAGGCCGCGCTTGTATCGCGTGACCAGAACCGGGCTCTACTCTTCACCTGCGCCGGCCCACTACAGTCGATCGAGGATCTGCGGACCCAGGTCGAGCGACGTGAACGGGAACTCGGTACAAGCTTCTCGATCAATATCGAGAACATCGTAGTGGTCATGAACGGCTCATCAGCGGCCACGGTAACGGCCGTCATTCGTCGTAGCGCCACCGTAGACGGGGTGCAACAGAGCCTGACCGACCCTTGGCGCTTCGAGGCGCAGGACAGAGACGGTTGGCGGGTCTGCGCCGGAGCGCCGGAGAGCTGAGTCCTCACTCAATCCAGAGCAGATGCACCGGAACCTCCAAGGTGGTCGGCGACTGGCCCCGCCAGGCCCAGCGATACCAGTCCACCTCCGGCGTCACCCGGACGCAGATGTCGCCTTCCGCGCCGGAGTAGGTCTCGGTGACGGCTCGCAGGTCCCGGTGCTCCACGGAGTCGACGACGTGCACCACCCGGCGACCCGTGACGGCGTCCGACTCGAAGACGGGGGTCGGAGCGCGGTGCGCCGGGGCGTCCAGGGAGACCAGGCGGACGCCCGTCTCGCGGTCCATCGACGCGTCCGGCCGCCGTGTCCCCACCGTCTCCACCCAGACCCGCTCGACCGGGACCAGGGGCGCGAAGACCTCCACCTGGTCGGACTCCGCCCGGTACCACTCGTGTTCGGGGATGACCGGTACGTAGGTTCGACTGCCCTGCACCACCCGGTCGTCGGCCCGAAGGTCAGCGCGCCAGCCCAGCCCGGGCAGGCCGACCAGCACGCGCTGACCGCGCAGCTCGACGCGACCGGTGGCCGGCACGATCTCGATCGGTCTGGGCGGTCGGGGCGCCCAGTCCGGATGGTCGGCGAACGGGTCGGGAAGCGGGTCGTTCATGACGACGAGCGTCTCATCCCGCGCCCTTGAGCGGCGCGCCACGCGAGCGCATGAACGGCACCGGGTCGATGGCGCCGCGGCTGCTCCGGTCCTCGTCCTCGTGCACCTCGAAGTGCAGGTGTGGGCCGGAGGAGTTGCCGCTGCTGCCGACCTCACCGATGACCGTACCGGCCTCGACGAGTTGGCCGACCTTGACCCGGGGCTTGCTGACCATGTGGCAGTAGCGGGTGATGAACCCACCGGCGTGCAGGACGTCGACGAACCAGCCGCAGCCGCCCTTGTTCGGCCAGCCGTCGACGTTGCAGGTGCGCCGGCCGCTCTTGTCCGGGTCGCACTGGGAGATCAGGACGCGTCCGGTGGCCGCTACCCGGATATCGGTGCCCTTCGGCGCGGCGATGTCGACCCCGTTGTGCCGGGGCCGGCTCGCGGTGCGAAAGCCCGACCCGACGCCGCCGGGGATGGGAGCCGTCCAGCCGGAGGCGGCGATCTCTCCTCCGGCGGCGCGGTCGCACGCCTTCCTGCCGTCGATCAACGCGATCCGGGCAGCTCCGCCGGCCAGCGCGTTAACGATTTGGGCGGCCACGTCCTCGTGTTTGGCGTACGCGTCCGGGAAGGCACTGATCTGTACGGCCTGCGCGGCCCGGGTCAGCGGCATCGTCTCCCAACCGGGCACCTTGACCAGCTTCTCGTAGAACTTCCGGGAGGCGTACTCGGGCGTCATCCGCTGCGCCACAGTGCCCCAGCCGGCTCGCTGCTGGAAGAGACCGACCGAGTCGTGGTCGGCGCCAATACCTTCGTTCGGCAGATTCCCGGACTCGGCGACGGTCCGGTTAGCCAGGTTGAGAAGTCTGGATTCCTGCATGGCGGTCGCCACAGCGATTACCCACCCGCGGGGCGGCACCTTCATCTCCTGCCCCACCTTGATGATCCTTGCGGCGTTGCGGAGCTGGCGTTCGCCGTACTGGGATATCCGAGGCATGTCGCCCACTACGTTTACCTGGGATTCCTCCTTACAGTCCTGACTGGCGAACGTCATACCGCTGCCCGCCTCGCCGCCCAGTTCCGTGAGGAAGAAGGCCCCGGCACCGCCGGTGCAGCAGAGCAGGGCGAGCGTCGCCGTCAACGCGGCGGCCAGTGCGCCGAGTCGAAGCTGCCGACCGCGCGGTCGCGTCCCGTCGCTCATTTCTGCTCCCAGTCCACAGCGTCCACCAGCCAGCGCCCATCGGGCGCCACCAGTTCGAGGCGGAGCCGCCCCGTGTCGAGCGGAACCAGTACCTCGACGAAGTTCTCGGCACGGGGCCGGAGCGTGACGTCACCGTCGACCTGACCGTTCGGCACCCCGGACGGGTCGACGCCGGCCAGCTTGTCGGTCAGCACCGGGGTGGACAGGGGACGTAGGCCCTCCTGCCACTGCTCCGCCGTGGTGCCCGGCTTGCCGAGCCAGGCGGCGACGAAGCGTTCGGCGGTCTGCTCTGGCGTGAGTTCGCCGGGGCGGGTGACCGGAGACGGCGGAGCGCCGGTCGAGAACGCCCCGTCGTCTCCGGCGGTCGGATCGACCGTGGTGATCGGCCGGTCGGGGCGGTTGGTGAGTCCGGAGGCGGGATCGCCCGGCCCGGACACGAGTCGCGCCGCTCCGATGATCCCGAATACGAGTACGGCGATGCCGACCGCGATGCCGAGCCGGGACCGGAGTACCCGGGTGACCAGGAATTCGACCGCCCGCCGCATCGCACTCACCGCGCCTCGGAGCGGATCCGCGGGGTGGGTCGGTCAGGCGCGCGTTCAGCGGATCCGGGACGGTAGATGGCGAACGAGGGGTTCTCGTCCGGCACGTCCGGCTCGGTCCAGGTGGCTGGCTGCCGCCGCCGGGGCCGGGGTGTGACCGGGCGCGAGGTCCCCCGGTCCTCGGTCGGCGTCGTCTCCTCGGTGGCCTGCTCGCGGCCATCGGGCCGCTGCCGCTCCTCTGCGCCACGGGTGGCGGGGCCACCACGGGTGGCGGCGTGCGCCGGATCCTCCAGCCGTGCCTCGGGCCGGAGGGTGCGCTGCTCCGCCACCACGGTCCGACGCCGGCCCGTCGTCGGCTCGGCCGTCCCGCCGGGCTCCGCGACGTCGAGCCGGGCGGCGGTGCGCATGTCCCGGAAGAAGCGCCGGTGCCACGAGCCGGCCGAGCTGACCGCCTCGCTGCTGTCCTTGCCCCCGAGTTGGGTGATCCGGCGGTAGGGGCGCAGCAGGAGCCAGCCCACCACGCCGCATAGCCAGACCAGCACCACCTGGAGCCAGCCGGGCAGGGTCGGCGTGCTCATGATGAGGTCGACCGCGAAGAGATAGATGGCGGCGCCGGTGCCGAAGATGGCGATGTTGAAGACGGCGGCGACCACCGCGTTCGCCAACCGTCGCAACCCGGCGCTGGCCGGGCGCATCAGGCCCACCGTCCCGAGGATCGGCGCGGCGATCACCGCCCACCGGAAGATCAGGAAGCCCAGCAGCACCAGCAGCGAGGCGGTCAGGTCGAACATCGCGAAGAGAACTGCGGCCAGTACGGCGATGAATCCGGCGCCCACCCGGTCCATGTCCCGAACGCCCTGGAGGTACTCGTACGCCTCCGGGTCTTCCTCCTTGATCTGCTCAGCAACCTTCATCCACTGCTGCTGCTTCGCCTCGATGGTGGCTTGACGTGTCGCCGGATTGGCGCGGATCGACTGCGCCTCACCCCAGGTCAACGACCGGGCGTCGTACAGAGCTTGGCCGTACTTCTTGGCGGTCTCGCTGTCCGCCGACCCAAGGACTCCCCGTAGCCAGTTCCGGTACAGCATGGATTCGGTAGCGGTGTCGCTGGCTCGGACGGCGGGCTTACGGTTGTCCTTGCACCGTTCCGGGTTGGGATCGATGCACCGGCCGGGACCAGGCTCCTTCATCTGTGGCCCCACGGCGTCGTGTACCACACCCAAGGTGGTGACGAGGGTGCCGTCGGCGATGTTGGCCGACTTGACCGGCCAGGCGGCCAGGGCGGTCACCGCCACCATCACCAGCAGTGCCCAGCCCGCCGTGGTCATCGCGTTGCTCATGTCCGACTGGCGGGAGCGCCAGAGCAGATACAGGCCGACCACGCAGAGGGTGACGATGCCGAAGACGCTGAACACCTTCTGGTAGACGGCCTTGGTCGCCTGGTCTACCAGCGGGTCGGCCCAGCCCCACATCGAGCGCGGATCCCAGGCACGTTCCCGCAGAGCATTGGAAGCGCCGATCACCGCAGTGGCAATCATGAATTCGCCGTTTGCGACAGTGGTCGTGAACTTGTAATCCGGGTGGAGGACTGTGGAGGCGCAACCGATGTCGTACGTCGTGTAGCTGTACCCGGCGTATCCATAGAGGCTGTATCTGCCGGTGACGCCGGCAGTTGCTTCGGGTGGCGAGCTGGCAAACCAGCCAGCCAGACCTGCATCGGGAGCGCCAGGCGTTGGTGGCTCGAGACACTCTGCTCGGGCTGCTGATACGTCCTTGAGCTTGTCGACGCAGGCGCGGAAGTCGGCCTGCCACTCCGGGGTGGTGCAGAGGTCGGCGTTCGCCTGGGCCGTCAGCGGTGCGGGGGCGGCCGCAGCGGCACCGACGGCCGGCCAGCCGATGGTCGCCCCGGCGAGTACGCCGAGCGCGAGCAGGAACGCCGCCAACCGTGCCCGGGCCCGCGCCATGTCACGCCTCCATGTTCGGCAGGATGGCCGGCAGCACTCCGGCCGCCGCGGCGATCGCGGCGGGGGTGGTGTCGAGGTGATCCAGCAGCCCGTCGACGTACGAGACGTCGACGCGGACCTTCTGCACGCGGCCGTCGACGTCCCGCATGACGAATTCCCGGAAGCCGAGCCGGGTCGCGCTGGTGGCGTCGGCGGTGGAGAGGGAGGCCAGGGTGGCCTCGTAGCCGTCGTTGACGGGCACCCGCAGCAGGCGGAGCGCTTCGGAGGCGATCTCCGCGTCCTCGGCGATCCGGCCGACGAAGACGGTCGAGACCAGGTTCTGCACGTCGAGGCCGAGGATGTCGCGTGGGTTCTGCGAGGCGACCAGCGCGGCGAGGTTCCACTTGCGGGAGTCGCGTGCGAGCCGGACCAGGAACGACCGCCCGGAACGCCATCCCTCCATGAAGTGCGCCTCGTCCAGGCCGACCAGCTTCCGCGACGACATCGAGCCGCCGTAGCAGCGGCGCACGGCCAGCCGGTGCGCGGTGTGCAGCATGGGCAGGGCCAGCGACTCCTCGGCGGACCAGTATTCCCGCTCGATCTTGAGGTCGGGCAGTCGCAGCCCGGCCATGGTGATCACGGTGAGGGCGGCGTCCGCGCCGAGCAGTCCCTCCGGCGGCCGGCCGAAGAAGAGCATGGCCAGCGGCATCTCGGCGGTGTCCAGCAGCAGGTTGGCCAGTTCCTTGCCGGCGTCGTCGTCGAGCTGACTGAGGCAGGCGACCACGTCGTCCAGGGTGGAGGTCTCCTCCGCCGGCACCTGGCGTACGGCGTGCCGGAAGAGGGTGGCGGTGGATGCCTCCCGGGCGACCTGCGGGGGCACCAGCATCATGCAGATGTCCTGCACCAGCATCCGCCGTTCGGCGCGGGCGTTGGAGACCGCGATCTCGAACTCCCGGTCGCCGGCGGCCCCGGTGCCGAACTCGCTGCGCAGCGGCGTCGGGATGAGCGAGTACGGGGCCAGGGTGCCGTGCTCGGAGCCGGTCAGGTTCAGCACCCGCGCGTACGGCCGCAGCTCCGGCATGGCGCAGAGGCGGGCGAGCGGGCCGGACGGGTCGAGCAGCGTCACCTGCACCCCGCGTCGGGCCGCGAGGTAGCCGAGTGCGCCGAGCAGGGTCGACTTGCCGCCGCCCGGTTCGGCGACGAAGACGGCGAGCCCGGAGCGTTCGCGTACTTCCATCGGGAAGTGCAGGTCGAGGAAGACCGGCCGGCGGCAGGTGCCGGCGGTGCGTCCGATGAGGTCGCCGCGCCGGTCGCCCACGGTGCTGGCGGCCTGGGGGAGCGCGGCGGCGAGCAGGTTGACCGGCATCCGCCGGACGTAGCCGGTGTTGGCGATCGGCTCGCCGGGGATGAACTCGCGGGCCAGCCAGTCCTGGTTCTTCGGATGTTGCAGCGAGATCCGCAGCTCGCGCGAGTAGAGCTGGATGAGCCGGCGGGCCCGCTCCAGGCACTCCTCGCGGTTGCGGCCGCCGACGGCGATCCGGTGCCAGCCGTGCGCGCGGGCGGAGTCGACCGGCAGGCCGGTGGTCATCTCGTCGCCGATCACCAGGGCCCGCTTGGCCAGCCGCTCCAGCTCGGGCGGGGCGTCGATGCCGTGCTCGGCGTAGTCGAGCTGCTGGGAGCGGATCATCCGCAGCCGGTGTTCGAGGTTACGGAAGGAGTCGCCGGAGCCGAGGATGTCGACGCGGGTGGAGAGCTCCATCGGCCACGGCAGCCGCTCGTGGAAGTGCAGCCAGGGTTCGTGTCGCTCGGGGATCTCCAGCGGCTCCATCCGGCCGACCGCCAGCACGGCGACGTGCCGTTCCTCGCCGGTCATCCGGTTGACCAGCTTGACGGTCGAGCCGTACGGGGTGCGGTAGCGCTCGACCTGCTCGGTGAGGGCGAGCAGGTCGCCACGTTCCCACCGGCCGTCGGTGAGCGGGGAGAGTTCCCCGGGCGGCGCCATGCACAGCGCCACCGAGCGGTAGAGCAGCCACTCCAACTCCTGGGCGGTGACGCGCCGGCCGCGCATGCCGAACGCGCCGAGCACCTCGTCGAACTGCTCGACGGTGCGGCCGAGCTTGCGGCGCTCGCCCTCGGCGACGCCCCGGCCGAAGGTGCGCAGCAGCCGTTCGGTGAGCGAGTCGCCGAGGGAGCGTCGGGCGAAGGTGACGCCGAGGTAGGTCTGCCCCTCGGCGTGGTTGACCGAGAGCAGGTGCCGCTGCGCGGCCACGAGGTGGTCGCCCCAGCCGGCGGTGCCGGGCACGTCGGGCAGCGGCGCGGGGGTGTGCGCGTCGATGGTGCGGGCCCACTCGTCGGCCGGGAAGGGCCGGGTGGTGCGTCGCAGGTGCAGCCGGAAGCCGGCGAGCCCGGCGTACTGCTCGGAGATCGCCGACAGCAGCGCCTCCCGCTCCGCGTCCGGGCGGAACGCCCAACGCACCTCCGGCAGCCAGTACCAGGCGGTGACGGTGTTGGGGGTGAAGGTGAGGTGGCCGGCGATCTCGGTGATGGCCAGCTCGACCGCCGGGTCCCGGTCGCCGAACTTGATCTTCGGTGCCTTGACCCGGGCGGGCTTGGTGGGCTGGCTGCGCCGGCCGGCGGAGCGCTGCCGGGGCGGCGCTACCTCCCGGCCGGTCCGCTCCGTCGGGCGTTCCCCGTCACGGCGGGACGCTGGCCCGGCCACGGGTTCCGGCGCGGGCGGCTCGACCGGAGCCGCCTCGAGAGGCGCGGGTCGACCGGGCGGCGGTGCCGGCACGGCGGCGGTGGTGTCCTGCGCCGGTGGGCGGAGCGTGGGCAGCCGGTCCCCGGGCTGGTGCGGCACCCGGGACCTGGCCGGCCGGACGGGCTGCTCGTAGGCGGCAGCCGGCCGGTCGACTGGTGGTGCCACCGGGGAGGGCACCGGGTCGGCGGCTTCGCGCGGGTGGGCCACGTCGCTCTGTCGACCCGCGCGCGCCGGCGGGGGAGTCGGGGCCGCCGGGAGCGCCGCCGGCTGCGGCGGGGCCGCGGCGTGCTCGCGTCCGCTGGCCCGCTGCGGGGGCGCCGCCGGGCGGGGCGCGCCGGGGCGCGCCCCGCCGAACAGGTCGAGGAAGGGCGAGTCGATGTCGGCGCCGTCGCCGACGGGTTGCGGCTCGGCCGGCGGCGTCCGGCGCGGCGCCGGACGGGGTGCCTGGAACACGCCCACTCCGCCGTGCCCGGGTGTCGTCACCAGGGCCGGGTCGAGGACGACCTCGTCGACCTCGGGCTCGTCCGGGTAGTCGAACGACCGCGCACGGTTACCGTGCGGGACGGCCGGACGCCCTGCCGGGGAACCCGGCGTGGAACTGCGATTCATGCGACCGCCTCATCCGCGTCGTTCGACTGCCTGGTCGGGGTGCGACCGGTCATGCCAGTTCCTCCCGGATCCTGATCCGACTGCCGACCAGGCGGGGGTCCCGCTGCTCCGCGGCCGGCTCCCGGGTCCGCCGCCAGTCGGTCAGCGCGGTGCGGATCACCATGCGCGCGGGCCGGTCCGGGTCGACGTACCGGAAGATGAACGAGGTGCTCACGATGGCGAGCGCGATCTCCCAGGCGGGGAAGAGCTCCACCTGCAACGTGAACAGCCAGTGGATGAACATGTAGAGGGGAACGAGCAGCATGAACAGCCCGTACTGGGCGTACGGCAGGTGGACGGGAAGGGTGTAGCCGGGCGGCCCGAGGTAGACCAGGCGAGCCCGGTAGATGTCGTCGTCGGTGCGCAGCCGCATCTCGTGCCCGCGCCTATTCGAAGATCAGGTCGATCAGGTAGTCGCCGATGAAGAAGAGTGTGGCGGCTCCGGCGATGAAGGCGAGCCCGACGATCGCGATCGCCGAACTGGTGAGGACCTTGGAGATCTCACCCCGGCTGGCCCGCCCGATGAAGATGACGCCCAGCACGGCCAGCAGGATCGGTGCGATCTTGCTGGCGAAGAATGTGACGACACCCTCGGTGTCGATGCCCTTGGGCGCGGGCTCGGCGAGTGGAGTCGACGCCAGGGTGGAGAGCGTGTGGGCGGCGGCGGACGTCGCCGTCTCCATCAGCTCGATGGCGATCACTGGAACCTCCCCAAGTCGCGGCCGGCGGCGCCGCGGTGGTGCAGTAGGCATGCCTGGCGGGAACGGTGCTCCCTGTGCGCAGCGTCGGCGACCCTGCGTTCGTTACCCACCACGGAGGGTGGTGAGCTTTGGGCGGATTTTCCCGCTTCGGCCCTCCCTCCAGGCTTCGCCATCTCGATGCCGGGCAATTCCAAAGCGTACGGGCACCCACTGTTTGCGACAAGCCGCGAAGAGTCTGCCCGATCCAGCCCGGACGGACCGATCGTACACCTGTTCGAATGCGCATGTCACCGCCCTCGACCCGGCCGATCCGGGGAGGTCCGCGCGACCGGTACCGTCTAGCCGTGACCGATCTGGTACGGGCCTCGGCCCCGGTGGTGATGGGCGTCCTCAACGTCACGCCCGACTCCTTCTCCGACGGCGGACGGTACGCCGACCTCGATGCCGCCGTCGGACACGGCGTGCGGTTGCGGGCCGAGGGCGCCCACCTGGTGGACGTCGGCGGCGAGTCCACCCGGCCCGGTTCCGACCGCGTCGACGCGGCGACCGAGACGGCCCGGGTCGTCCCCGTGATCCGGGAGCTGACCGCCGCCGGCGTGCCGGTCAGCATCGACACCACCCGCGCGCGGGTCGCCGAGGCGGCCCTCGCCGCCGGTGCGGCCGTGGTCAACGACGTCTCCGGCGGCCTCGCCGACCCCGACATGGCCCGCGTGGTGCGCGACGCCGGCTGCCCCTGGGTGCTGATGCACTGGCGGGGCCACTCCCGCCAGATGGGGGAGCTGGCCCGCTACGGCGACGTCGTCGCCGACGTGCGCGCCGAGCTGCGCCACCGCGTCGACGAGGCGTTGCGCGCGGGGGTCGGCGCCGACCGCATCGTCATCGACCCGGGCCTCGGCTTCGCCAAGACGGCCGCGCACAACTGGGAGCTGAGCAGGCACCTGTCCGACCTGCTGGACCTGGGCTTCCCGCTGCTTTTCGCGTCCAGCCGCAAGTCGTACCTGGGGCGGCTGCTGGCCGGCCCCGACGGCACCCCGCGCCCCACGGACGACCGCGACGTGGCCACCGTCGCCACCAGCCTGCTCGCGGTTGCCGCGGGCGCCTGGGGCGTACGCGTGCACGACGTCCGGGCCACCGTGGACGCCCTCGCCGTCTGGCAGGCCACGGGCGCGCCCCGCCTGGCGTCCGCGTCCACCGGCGGGGTCCCGGCGGCCCACGCCGGCGCCGGACGGGACCGTACCGCCGACCACGGAGGAGACCGATGACCGACCGGATCCAGCTGACCGGCCTGCGGGCGCACGGCCGGCACGGGGTGTACGACTTCGAACGCGAGCAGGGGCAGGACTTCGTCGTCGACGCCGTGCTGGAGATGGACCTCGCCCCGGCGGCCCGCTCCGACGAGGTGGGCGACACCGTCCACTACGGCGAACTGGCCGAACGGCTGGTCGCGGTGGTGACCGGCGAGCCGGTCAACCTGATCGAGACGCTCGCCGACCGGCTGCTGACCGTGTGCCTGGCCGACCCCCGCGTCGAGGTCGCCACGGTCACCGTACACAAGCCGGAGGCGCCCGTGCCGCACGCCTTCACCGACGTGGCCGTCACGATGACGCGGCGGCGGGACCGGTGACCCGCGCCGTCCTCTCCCTGGGCAGCAACCTCGGCGACCGGCTGGCCCACCTGCGCTCCGCCGTCGCGACGTTCGGCGACAGCGTGCTGCTGGTCTCCGGCGTCTACGAGACTCCACCGTGGGGGGACGCGGACCAGCCCGCGTACCTCAACGCGGTGCTGCTCGCCGAGGACCCGGCCGCGGGCCCGTACGACTGGCTGGAGCGGGCCCGGGCGGCGGAGCGCGCCGCCGGGCGGACCCGCGACCCGCAGCGGCGCTTCGGGCCGCGCACCCTGGACGTCGACGTCGTCGCGGTGTGGCGCGACGGCGACGAGCCCGTGCTCAGCGACGACCCCGAGCTGACCCTGCCGCACCCCCGGGCCCACCTGCGGGCCTTCGTGCTGCGGCCGTGGATCGACCTCCAGCCCTACGGGCGGCTGCCCGGGCACGGTTGGCTGACCGACCTGCTCAACAACGGTCCCGCCGCCGACGACGCGCTGGATCTGCGCCCCCGGCCGGATCTGGCGATAGAGTCGACGGCATGACCCAGTGGAGCCGGCCGGCATGACGCAGGCGCAGTCCCCAGGACCCGGCGGGACGGGGCCCGAGCGGTCCCGGATGGGCCCCACCCGGGCCTCCACCCTGCTCGTGGCCGGCCTCGGCGCCGCCGCGCTGGCCTGGCTGCTGATCAGCACCCTCTACTACGACTACCTGCCGGAGCTGCCCTGGCTGCCCGTGGTCACGCTCGCCGCACTGGCCGTGCTGGAGGCGTACGCCGCGGCCAACACCCGGGCGCGCATCGAGCGCCGGCCGGGCCGCGACCCGGTCAATCCGCTGCTGGTGGCCCGGTTCGTGGTGCTGGCCAAGGCGTCGGCGTTGGCCGGCGCGATCTTCGCCGGCTTCTACGCCGGGCTGACCGGCTGGCTCTTCGTGGAGCGCACCGACGCCGCGGTGGGCGACCGGCCGGTGGCCGGCGCCGGCCTGCTCGCCGCCCTGGCGCTGGTGGCGGCGGCGCTCTGGTTGGAGCGCTCCTGCCGGGTTCCGGAGCAGGAGGACGACGAGGACCGCGAGCCCGGCAACCGGGAGGGCCGCCCCGGTCCGCGCTGATCGCGGGGGGTTACGCCCGGCCTTCCACGCGGGTACGGTGCCTGCGACCGGAGAGCAACGCCGCCCCGGTCCGCCCGTGCGTCGGACCTGGCTGGACGGGCGGCCATGTGGGAGGCGGCGTCATGCGGTACGACGAACCGGGGCGGGAGCCGTCCCCCGAGCCCTCGTCCGGCATCCCCGCCTCGGTCCTGGAGAACGTCTTCGACGACCCCGCGCACGGCGAGCCCGGGCGCGACCGGTTCGCCGTGCACGTCGTCTGGGAACTGCTGCTCCTGGCCGGGCTGGGCGTCCTCGCGTACCTGCTCTGGGCGGAGGAACCGGCCGCGCTGCGCGGCGACGGGCTGCGTTCCCTGCTCCTCGACGCGGTCGTGCTCGGGTTGCTGGCGCTGGCCGCCGGGCTGACCCTGCGTACGGCGGCGGTGAACCTGGCCGTCGGGCCCGTGGCGGTCGCCGCCGCGCTGCACGTGGCCGAGCAGGGCGACCGGGGCGTCAATGCCGCCGTCGGCCCGGCCCTGCTGGTCGCCGCGCTGGGCGGCCTCGCCCTGGGGCTGGTCGTGGTGGTGCTGCACGTTCCCGGCTGGGCCGCGTCCCTCGCCGGGGCGGGCGGGGTGATCGTCTACATCCAGCAGCGCTCCGCGTCGGTGCTGCCGCAGGGCGACTACGACCCGGAGCGCGGTGCCCTGCACCTCTTCGTCGGGTTCGCGGCCGTCGCGGTGCTCGGCGGCCTGTTCGGGTCGGTGCGGGCCGTCCGCCGGATGGTCGGCCGGTTCCGCCCGGTCGTGGACCCGGCCCGCCGCCGGGGCGCGGTGGCGGCGGTCGTCACCACCGGCGCGTTCGTCGGCTCCACGGTGCTGGCCGCGCTGGCCGGCATGCTCGTCGCCAGCCGGGACATCGCCCCGGTCGCGCCGAACCCCGGGCTCGACTGGACGGTGCTCGCGGTCGGCCTGGCGCTGCTCGCCGGCACCAGCGCCTTCGGCCGGCGCGGCGGCGTATTCGGCACGCTGCTGGCGGTCTGCCTGGTCACGGTCCTCCTGGCGTACGCGCGGGCCCGCGGCTGGACGGTCAGCCGGTGGGCGGTCGGCGCCGCGGCGCTCGGCGTCGGGCTGCTGGTCACCCGGCTGGTGGAGGCGTACGGGCGGCCGGCGGTCGGCGCCGCGGCGGAACCGGTCCCCGCCGGTGACGCCCGGATCGGCTCGGGCTGGACGGCGTCCCCGGCCGACCCGGTCGGCGACTGGCCGCCCGCCGTGCCGAGGCGGCCCTCCGAGAGCCCCGTGGACCCCTGGAGCGACCCGGGCTGGGAGAACGGCCCACGCCGGTGGGACGCCGGCGAGCGGTGAGCCGGCACCGCGTCCACCGGGCCGGAAGTGATCTCGCCGGTTAGGCTCGGCGGCATGACCGACACACCATCGACCTCCGCCGGCCCGTCGTTCGAGGAACTCGACGCGTTGTCCACTGAGGAGCTGCGCGAGCGGGCGTTCGCGGTCGCCCGGGAGCGCCGCGACGTGCGCTTCTTCTGGTCCGTGCTGCGGCACCTGCCGAACGCGGACGAGGCCGCCGCCCTCGACGGCGCACCCAACTCCGTGGGGCCGACGATCGACGAGGCCGCGGCGCTGTGGCGGGAGCTGACCGGGCACGGCTACGAGGAGTCGGCGCCGCTGCTGCGGGCCGCGTTCATCGACTACCTGATGAAGCACCCGCGACGGTGACGGCGACCGACGGCCCCGGGCAGGTTTGCCTCCCACGGTCCGCCGGGAACTGACCCGATCATGGCGCTCACCAACCCGCCCCGGACCGGCGGTCGCTACGGGACGGCGGCGGGCACGGGCGCGCTCGCGGCACTCCTGCTGGTCGCGGTCTGCGGCAGCCCGGCGTACGTCGGCTGGGCCGCCGGCACCGACCCGAACTCCGCCGGCGGCTGGTACCTGCAACTGCTCTCCTGGCCGGCGTGGCGCTTCGACGGCGACGGGGCGACCGGCGGCCTGCTCGTGGCGAACCTGCGGGCCGTCCTGCTGGTCATCCTCGCGGCGCTCTTCCTCTACCTGCTGCCCACCTCGCAGGTGGCCCGGGTGCAGGGGTCGGGGACGCAGTTCTTCTCCGGCTGGGCCGCGTACGTCCTGGCCAGCGGCTTCGCCTCGCTGATCGCCGCCTTCCTCGGCCCGGAACCGGCCCTGCTCACGGCGATCCAGGCGGGCGGCGCCGGCGCGACTTACGGCTTCCTCTCGGGCTGGATCATCGGTACGGCCAGCCTCGGCGGCCGCGCCTGACCGGCCGCCGCCCACCCGCACGGGCCCGCACTCCTCAAGCGCCTGGCCCGGCTGCCCTCACCCCTCGCGGTCGCCCAGTTCGAGCAGCCGCGCCCGGCTGAGTACGCCGACCGGCCGCCCCCCGTCGGTCACCACGATGCGTTCCGCGGCCGAGCTCAGCAGCGTTCCCAGCGCGTCGTACGCCGAGCCGCCGAGCGGCATCGTCGGCAGCCCGGCCACCCCGGTCTGGGGCAGCGGCTCGACGGTGTCGCCGGTGACCGGGGTGACGGCCAGCCGGCGGATGCCCCGGTCGGCGCCCACGAACTCCCGTACGAAGGGTGTGGCGGGGGCGCCGAGCACGGCGGCGGGGGTGTCGTACTGCTCCAGCCGCCCGCCCTCGGAGAGCACCGCGATCCGGTCGCCCAACCGGACCGCTTCGTCCAGGTCGTGGGTGACCAGCACGATGGTCTTGCGCACCTCGGCCTGCAACCGGAGGAACTCCTCCTGCAACCGGGTCCGCGCGATCGGGTCGACGGCCGAGAACGGCTCGTCCATCAGCAGCACCACCGGGTCGGCGGCCAGCGCCCGGGCCACCCCGACCCGCTGCCGCTGCCCGCCGGAGAGCTCGTGCGGGTAGCGGCGGCCGAACGTGGCCGGGTCGAGCCCGACGAGTTCCAGCAGCTCGTCGACGCGGCGGCGGCTGCGCTCGCGGGGCCAGCCGAGCAGCCGGGGCACGGTGGCGACGTTGGCGCTGACCGTCTGGTGCGGAAAGAGCCCGACGTTCTGGATCACGTAGCCGATCCGGCGGCGCAGCCGGACCGGGTCGACCCGGGTGACGTCCTCGCCGCCGAGCAGGATCCGGCCGCCGGTCGGCTCGATGAGGCGGTTGACCATCCGGAGCACCGTGGACTTGCCGCAGCCCGACGGTCCGATCAGCACCGCCAGCTCGCCGGCTCTGATGTCCAGGCTCAGCTCGCGTACGGCCTCGGTGCCGCCGGGGTAACGCTTGCGGATGCCCTCCAGCACGATCGACGCCGCGCGCGGTTCGGCGGGGGCGGTGCCCTCCGGGGTAACGTCCACACATGTCCTTCCGCCTGAGCTACCGGGCCGACCCGGGTAACCCGTGGTTCTCCTGGCAGTACGTGCGGGACAACTCTGACACGATCCTCGCCGCCGTGCGTGAGCACGCCTCGCTGACCGCTCGCGCGGTGCTGATCGCCGCCCTGATCGCGCTGCCGCTGGCGGTGGCCGCGTACTGGTACCGCTCGCTGGCCGGGCCGGTCCTGGCACTCACCGGGGTGCTCTACACGGTGCCGTCGCTGGCGCTCTTCGCGTTCATCGCCCCCTACCTGGGCATCGGCGCGGCGACCGCGCTCAGCGTGGTGGTCCTCTACGCGCTGCTGGTGATCGTCCGCAACGCCGTCGCCGGGCTCAACCAGGTGCCCCCCGAGGTCCGCGAGGCCGCCGAGGGGATGGGGTACGGCCGCTGGGGCCGGCTGTTTCGGGTCGAGCTGCCGCTGGCCCTGCCGGGCATCCTCACCGGGCTGCGGCTGGCCACCGTCTCCACGGTGGCCCTGGTGACCGTGGGCGTGGTGATCGGGCGCGGCGGTCTCGGGCAGCTCATCTTCGCCGGCTTCCAGAACAACTTCTACAAGGCGCAGATCATGACGGGGACGCTGCTCTGCGTCCTGCTCGCCCTGGTGCTCGACCTGATCCTGGCGGGTGCGGGCCGGCTGCTGACCCCCTGGCTGAAGCGGGCCCGGTGAGCGCGAGGAACGCAGCGAAGCGGAGTTCCGCAGTCGAAAGGCGGGCCCGGTGAGCGCGAGGAACGCAGCGCAGCGGAGTCCCGCAGTCGCGAATGACGGAAGGCGGGTCCGGTGAACCCGGTCGAGGCGGCGTTGGTCTGGCTGAACGATCCGCTCAACTGGACGAACCCGGGCGGCATCCTGGACCGGCTCGGCGAGCACCTGTCGATGTCGGCGGCGGCGGTGGCCCTCGGCTGCCTGGTCGCCTGGCCGATCGGGCTCTGGCTCGGGCACACCGGCCGGGGCGGCGGCCTGGTGGTGCTGGTGTCCAACGTGTCGCTGGCCGTGCCCACGCTCGCCCTGCTCACCATCCTGCCGCTGACCTTCCTCGGCTTCGGCCGGCCGTCGGTGGTGGTCGCGCTGGCCGTGTTCGCGGTGCCGCCGCTGCTGGCCAACGCGTACACGGGCGTGCGGCAGGCCGATCCGGAGGCCCGGGACGCGGCGCGCGGGATGGGCTTCTCCGGCTGGCAGTTGCTGCGCCGGGTCGAGCTGCCGCTGGCGGTGCCCTACCTGGCGGCCGGGTTGCGCACGGCGGCGGTGCAGGTGGTGGCGACCGCTGCGCTGGCGTCCTTCGTCAACGGCGGCGGCCTGGGCCAGATCATCCGGGCGGGCTTCGGGCTGGACATCGCGGCCGGCGGCGGACAGATCATCGCCGGCGGCGTGCTGGTGGCCGGGCTCGCCATGCTGCTGGAACTGGTACTGGCCCTGGTCGAGCGGCTGGTCACGCCGCGCCCGCTGCGGGCGGACCGCCGTCGGGCGCGCCGCCGGGCGGCGCAGGCGGTGGCCGGCGGCTGAGCTTCTCCGCCCACCCCGACGCCGAGCCCGAGTGGGCGCGCGACGGCGAATCCGGTTCACCTCCGGTGACGATCCGGTGACGAACTACGCCTCGGGTTGTCGGTCCCGCGTGGAAGATGTTGGGGTGGGAAACCGGGCGGTCGCACAGCGGCCGCCCGTGGCAGACAGCGGGCGGCCGGACGAGATCGCCCGTCGGACACGCGGCCGGCCCGGCAGGGCCGCGCCGGGACACGGAAGGCGGGCACTGGATGCGCGCACGTACACGCCTGGCCGTCGGTGCGGTGGGAGCCCTCGCCGCGGCGGGGATGCTGACCGGCTGCGGCGACGCCGGCTCCTCCGGCACGGACGCCCCTGAGCAGGCGGCCTCCGGCGCCGGCTGCGCGCCCGTGGCCGGTGACCAGCTTGTCGTGCTCGACGACGACAAGAAGCTCCAGAACACCGACAACGTCATCCCGGCGGTCAACGCCGACGCGGCCAACCCGCAGTTGCTCGCGGCGCTGGACAAGGTCTCGGCCGCGCTCGACACGCCGAAGCTGATCCAGCTCAACAAGGCCGTCGACGTCGACCGCAAGACGGCGCAGAAGGCGGCCGAGGAGTTCGCGGCGGCCAACGGCGTCACCACGGGCATCGCCAAGGGGCCCGGCGGTCAGATCGTGATCGGCGCGGCCAACTTCACCGAGAACCAGATCCTGGCCGAGCTCTACAAGATCGCCCTGACCGCCGCCGGCTACGACGCCAAGGTGCAGCAGATCGGCAACCGCGAGCTCTACGAGCCGGCCCTGGAGAAGGGCGAGATCCAGGTCGTCCCCGAGTACGCGGCGACCATGGCCGAGTTCCTCAACACCAAGGCCAACGGCAAGGACGCCCCGCCGGTGTCCTCGCCGGAGCTGGAGAAGACCGTCGCGGCGCTCAAGGCGGCCGGCGACAAGGCCGGCCTCGTCTTCGGCACGCCGGCCGCGGCCCAGGACCAGAACGCCTTCGCCGTGACCAAGTCGTTCGCCGACAAGTACGGCGTCCGCACCCTCTCCGAGCTGGCCGCCAAGTGCTCGGGCCAGGCCACGGTGCTGGCCGGCCCGCCGGAGTGCCCGCAGCGGCCGAAGTGCCAGGCGGGGCTCGTCCAGGTCTACGACTTCAAGGCCGGCTCGTTCAGCTCGCTGGACCAGGGCGGCCCGCAGACCAAGAACGCGCTGAAGACGGGGGCCGCGAGCGTGGGCCTGGTGTTCTCCTCGGACGGCGCACTGGCCGTCGGCTGATTCCGGCCCGGCCACCGGCGGCGCCACGCCGCCGGTGGCCGGCGTGGCGTTCGGCGGTGAAGATGCCGGATGCCCCGTTCACCCTTTCCGGGGCGGCACGACCCTCGGTAGGCTGCGGACCCATGCCAGCCCCGGTCGCCCCCGCCGACAAGCGCAGCCCGTCGCTGCTCACCATCCTCTTCTGGGTCGGTGTCGCCCTTGCGCCGGTGGCGGCGTTGATCCTGCTCGTCGCCGACGGCAACGGTCCGCTGCGGTTCGCCGCCGTGCTCGCCATCATGTCCGTCGTCCTGATCGGCCTGGCGATCGCGCTGCGCGCCGACGGCGCGGGCCCGGCCCGGACCGAGGAGTTGCTCGACGAGATCGAGCAGCTCCGCCGTGAGCTGCGCGGGGAGATCGTGGCCGCCGCCCAGCGCGGCAACCAGGCGCTCGACGACGCCCAGCGGGCCCAGGAGGAGGTCGCCGCGCTGCGCCGGCGGCTGGACGCCAGCAGCGCCGCGCTGGCCGGCGTCGCCGCCCCGACCGGCGCAGGCCGCGCCCGGGCGGCCGACGACGCGGGCGCCGGCCGGGCGCGGGCAACTGTCGACGACGCGGGCTTCGGCCGGGGGCGGGTGCCGGACCAGGACGACGTGGCGCCCCGTCGGGGACGCGCCGACCGGGACGACGAGGAACCCGCCCGCAGGCCGCAGCCCGCTCCGCGCGCCGAGCGTTCCGCGCCGGCCGGCGGCTACGGCACCGAGCGGGCGGCCGCCGCCCCGGCTGGCGGGTACGGCCAGGAGACCCCGACGCCCACCGGCGGGTACGCGGACCGGCCGGCGGCCGGCGGCACGGCCGGGGTGTACGGGGCGACCCGGCCGGCGGAGCCGGGCAGCCAGCCAGGGGCCCGCCCGCTCGGCGTGGTGCGGCACACCGAGACCGTGCACGTCACCACCCGGCACACCATCGTCGACGGCTCCGCGTCCGTGCCCCCCGACCGGGGCGCCGGGTACGCGGGGCGCTGGTCGCCGGGGCCGGAGGAGCGGCCGTGGCCGGGCGAGCAGGACGATCGTTCCTGGGCCGGTCACGGGCACGCCGAGGGCGACGACCGGTCCCGCCGCGGCGACCGGCCGCGCCGGGACGACGACGGCCTGCGGCCGGGCCCCGGATCCGTCCCGGACGACCGGAGCCGGCCGGATCAGCCCGGCGGCGGGGAGTGGTCGGCCCAGGGCGACGACCGGGACTGGTCCGCCGCACCCGGTGCACGGGAGCGGTCCGCCGGCCGTGCCGACCGGGAGCGGCCGGGTCGGCACGACGGGCGCGGGCAGCAGTGGGACGCGCCGGCATCCGCCGGACCGGGCTGGGGAGCGCCGGCCGGACCGCCCGGGCGCGGCCGGGCGTACCCGCCCGACGAGGCGGGCGGGGAGCAGTGGTCGCAACTGAGCGCCGGGGACCGGTGGGCCGCCGTGCGGGACGACGAGCGGGGTCGGGAACTGCGGGTCGGGGAGCGGCGCGCCGAGGTGCACGCCGACGCCAGCGGCACCGAGTACCGGGTCGCGGACCGCTGGGCGGCGGTCCGCCGGGACGAGCCGCGCCGGGGGCCGGAGCGGGGCGACGACGGATGGCGCGGCGGCTGGTCGGAGACGGACGACGCCCCCGCCCTGCCGGCCGGCGGGGTGCCGGTGCCCGACGAGTGGCGCCCGCCCCGCCAGCGGGCACACCAGCCCGAGGCGCGGCACGACGCCCGCCAGCCCGAGGCGTACCGCCCCCGCCGGGCGGAGCCCGAGCCGGAGCGGTACGGCCGGCGGCTGGAGGAGCACTACGGCTATCCGCCGCAGGACGACGAGCCCCGTGGGGGCGGTGCCCGCCCCACCGACCGCTGGCGCTGACTCGTCCTCGACATCGGGCGGGGAAGGCATGCCCGGCCGGCCCGCCCGCGTCCCCGGGGCGGTGCCGGGCGGGTCACTTGTCGATGTCGCCGACCACGAAGAACATCGAGCCGAGGATGGCGATCAGGTCCGGCACCAGGCAGCCGGGGAGCAGGGTGGCCAGCGCCTGCACGTTCGCGTACGACGCGGTGCGCAGCTTGAGTCGCCACGGCGTCTTCTCGCCCCGGGAGACCAGGTAGTAGCCGTTGATGCCGAGCGGGTTCTCCGTCCAGGCGTAGGTGTGCCCCTCGGGGGCCTTGAGCACCTTCGGCAGCCGGGTGTTGACCGGCCCGGTGAGCCGGTCCACCCGGTCCAGGCACTGCTCGGCGAGGTCGAGCGAGGCGTACACCTGGTCGAGCAGCACCTCGAAGCGGGCGTGGCAGTCCCCGGCGGTCTTCGTCACCACCGGCACGTCGAGCTGGTCGTAGGCCAGGTAGGGCTCGTCGCGGCGCAGGTCGAAATCGAGGCCGGAGGCCCGGGCGACGGGCCCGGACGCGCCGAACGCGGCGGCGTCGGCCGCCGAGAGCACCCCGACGCCGACGGTGCGGGCCAGGAAGATGTCGTTGCGTCGGATGAGGTTGTCCAGGTCGGGCATCCGCCGGCGGACCTCGGCGATGGCGGCCCGGGCCCGGCCCGTCCAGCCGGACGGCACCTCCTCCTTGAGCCCGCCCACCCGGTTGAACATGTAGTGGATCCGGCCGCCGGAGACCTCCTCCATGACCGCCTGGATGGTCTCCCGCTCGCGGAACGCGTAGAACATCGGCGTGATCGCGCCGATCTCCAGCGGGTAGGAGCCGAGGAACATCAGGTGGTTGAGCACCCGGTTCAGCTCGGCCAGCGCCATCCGCAGCCAGGTGGCCCGCTCCGGCACCTCCATGCCCATCAGCCGCTCGACGGCGAGCACGACGCCCAGCTCGTTGGAGAACGCCGAGAGCCAGTCGTGCCGGTTGGCCAGCACAATGATCTGCCGGTAGTCGCGGACCTCGAACAGCTTCTCCGCGCCCCGGTGCATGTAGCCGACGATCGGCTCGCAGGCCACCACCCGCTCGCCGTCGAGCACCAGCTTGAGCCGGAGCACGCCGTGCGTGGAGGGGTGCTGCGGCCCGATGTTGAGCACCATGTCGGTGCCGAGCTGCTCCCCGCCGGCCCCGGTGCCGACGGTCAGTTCGCGGAGGTCGCCGGCGTCCGTGGTCATGTCCGTCATCGTGCCATGAACCGCGCGGGGTCGACGCCGACCGGTTGCCGCAGCCACCAGTGCCCGCCCAACCCGGCCGGGTCGGTCAGTTCGGTCACCGCCGACGCGGCGGCGAGCGCCCGCACGTACCCGGCCGGGTCGCCGACGGCCAGGCTCAGCGGCGGTCGCCCGCCGTCGGCCCCGAGCGCCCGCAGCGCCTCCCGCTGCGACCCCAGGTCGTACGCGCACCGCGCGACCCGGGCGCCGGCGGAGGCGACCGAGTCCATGGCGACGTGCGCGGTGACGTCGCAGGATCCGTCCGGCACCGGCGGCACCTGCCGCCCGCCCCGGTACCCGGTCAGCGTCCCGTCCACGGGCCGGCCGTCGCGCAGGTGCCCGTAGTCCACGGCCAACGCCAGCCCCCGGTCGACCCTCCGTACCGCCTCGGCCCAGGCGTCGTCGCGGGTCCGGCCGATCTCGGCCCGCACTGCCGTAGGGGGTTCCGACCCGGTCGAGCCGGTCCCGTCGATTCCGGCCGCTGGCACCGGCCACCATCGGGCCAGCCAGTCCGCGTCGGCGGGGTCGACCGGGTCACCGACGGTCTCCTCGCCGGTGGCCGGGTCGACCAGCAGGTAGCGCCAACCTTCGGCGGTGTGCACCGCGACGTCGAGCGGCACGTTGTCCAGCCACTCGGTGGCCACCAGCAGCCCGGTTATCCCGGCGGGGATCTCGTCAAGCCAGTCGATCCCGTCGGGCAGGTCGACCGGTCGGGGAGCCTTCTCGACCGCGGTGAGGCGTACCCGGAAGGCGAGCGGAACCGACGCGGAGGGCGCGGGACCGGCGGACGACGGGCCGGACGAGGCCGAGGGCCGGGCGGCGGCCGGAGGAGTCGGGGTTGCCGGGGAGCCCGTCCGCGGAGGGATCAAGCCTGACCGCCCGGAGCGGGCGGGCTCCCCGGCAACCCCCAGCGCGGCGGAGAGCGCGCGCAGCAGCTCGCCCCGGCCGGCCCCCACGTCGACGACGTGCAGGACGCGGGGGTGGCCGAGGGCGGCGTCGACCTGCTCGACGAGTCGCAGCAGGGCGGCGGCGAACGCCGGCGACGCGTGCGCGCTGGTGCGGAAGTGATCGGCGGGCCCCGACCCGGAGACGAAGAAGCCGCCCGGCCCGTAGAGCGCCCGTTGCATCGCGTCCCGCCAGCGGATCGACATCGGTTCCTTCCCACGCGGCGTGCGGTACCGGGCCGACCCTACGCAGCCGGTCGGGGCCGGTCCGTCGTCCCTCGGGCCGCCGGTGCCGTCGGTGAACGTTTTCACACATCCTTGTCCCGGTTCCGTGGCCCCGGCGCATACTTGCGATCGACCGGTACCCCTTCTCGAGGACTGGATCGTCGCCATGAGCGCACCCCTGCGCCCGCGCCCGGCCGCCCCCCACGGGGCCGCCGTTCCGCCGGCCGCCATCCCCCGTTTCCTCACCGTCGGCGTCGTCGGCTCCGGCCGCGTCGGTGCCGTGCTGGGCGCCGCCCTCGCCGCCGCCGGCCACCGGGTCGTCGCCGCCACGGCCGGCTCCGGCGCCTCCCGGGCCCGGGCGGCGCTGCTGCTTCCCGGCGTGCCCCGCCGGTCCGCCGACGCCGTGGCGCGGGCGGCCACCGACCTGCTGCTGCTCGCCGTGCCCGACGACGCGCTCGCCGGGGTGGTCGCCGCGCTTGCCGGCTCCGGCGCGCTGCGCCCCGGCCAGGTGGTCGCGCACACCTCCGGCGCGCACGGGCTTGCCGTGCTCGCCCCCGCCGCCGAGGCGGGGGCCCGCCCGCTGGCCCTGCACCCCGCGATGACCTTCACCGGTACGCCGGACGACCTCGCCCGGCTGGCCGGCATCTCGTACGGGGTGACCGCCCCGGCGGAGCTGCGCCCCCTGGCCGCCCGGCTGGTCGCCGACCTCGGCGGGGTGCCGGAGTGGGTCGGCGAGGCGGACCGGCCGCTCTACCACGCGGCGCTGGCGCACGGTGCCAACCACCTGGTGACCCTGGTCAACGAGGCCGCCGACCGGCTGCGCGACGCCGGGGTGACCCAGCCGGAGAAGGTGCTCGCCCCGCTGCTGCGGGCCGCCCTGGAGAACGCGCTGCGCCTCGGCGACGACGCGCTGACCGGGCCGGTGTCCCGGGGCGACGCCGGCACGGTCGAGCGGCACCTGGCCCGGCTCGCCGCGACCGCCCCCGAGTCGGTCGCGCCCTACCTGGCGCTGGCCCGGCGTACGGCCGACCGGGCCATCGCGGCGGGCCGGCTGCGGCCGGTCGACGCGGAGTCGCTGCTCGGCGTGCTCGCCGGCGACCGACGGCAGGTGGCGGCGTGACCGGGCCGACGGTGGACGGAGGGGATCACGTGACGGAACTGGTGCACGGCCGCGCCGAGCTGGCGGCGGCGCGGGACGGGCTGAAGGGCACCGTCGGCGTCGTGATGACCATGGGCGCGCTGCACTCCGGGCACGAGACGCTGCTGCGGGCGGCCCGGGAGCGGGCCGACCACGTGATCGTCACGATCTTCGTCAACCCGTTGCAGTTCGGCCCGAACGAGGACTTCGACCGCTACCCGCGCACCCTCGACGCCGATCTGGAGATCTGCCGGCGGGCGGGCGCGGACGTGGTCTTCGCCCCCTCGGTGGCCGACATGTACCCGGACGGGCAGCCCCGGGTGCGGGTCAACCCCGGCCCGCTCGGCGAGGACCTGGAGGGGCAGAGCCGCCCCGGGTTCTTCCACGGGGTGCTCACCGTGGTGCTGAAGCTGCTCCAGCTCACCCGCCCCGACCTGACGTTCTTCGGCGAGAAGGACTACCAGCAGCTGACCCTGGTGCGGCGGATGGCCCGGGACCTCGACGTGCCGGTCGAGGTGGTCGGCGTACCCACCGTGCGGGAGCCGGACGGGCTGGCCCTGTCCAGCCGCAACCGCTACCTCTCCCCGGCCGAGCGGGAGGCCGCGCTGAGCCTGTCGGCGGCGCTGCGCGCCGGGGCCGCGGCGGCCGACGAGGGCGCCGACGCGGGGGCGGTGCTCGCCGCCGCGCACGCGGCCTTCGGCACCGGTACGCCCGGCGCGCGCCTCGACTACCTGGTGCTCACCGACCCGGACCTGGAGCCGGGGCCGGTCTCCGGGCCGGCGCGACTGCTCGTCGCCGCCTGGGTGGGTGCCACCCGGCTGATCGACAACGCGGCGATCCGGCTCGCCCCGCGTTCCTGAACCCGACCCCGCCACCATCCCGCGAAAGGCACCCCGATGCTGCGCACCATGCTCAAGTCGAAGATCCACCGCGCCACGGTGACCCAGGCCGACCTGCACTACGTCGGCTCGGTGACGGTCGACGAGGACCTGCTCGACGCCGCCGACCTGATCCCCGGCGAGCAGGTGGCGATCGTGGACATCACCAACGGGGCGCGGCTGGAGACGTACGTGATCCCGGGCGAGCGGGGCAGCGGCGTGATCGGCATCAACGGTGCCGCCGCCCACCTGGTGCACCCGGGGGACCTGGTGATCCTCATCTCGTACGGGCAGATGGACGACGCCGAGGCCCGGTCGTACCGGCCGCGGGTCGTGCACGTGGACGCCGACAACCGGGTCGTCGAGCTGAACACCGACCCGACCACCGCCGCCCCCGGCACCGCCGGCGCCCCGGTGCCCAACCCCTTCGCCGCCGCCGTCTGAGCGGACCGCTTCCTCCCTGTCGTCCGCGCCGCGCCCGGTCGTTCCCTTCGTGATCCCTAGGGTCGTCCGGGGCGTCGAAGTGGTCGCCTGTGCGGTCTGTCATCGGAAGGTCATCCCTGGGTAGTCTGGTTGCCCGTCGACAGACGCGGGTGGCTGGGGGAGGCCGCGATGCGCCGTGCGATTGCCCTGCTCGCTGCCGTCGTCACGGCATCGCTGCTGGCCGGGTGCGCCGACTCGGGCGGGCTGGACGGTGACCTGGTCGACGACTGGGCGGCCCCGTCCGCCCCCGGGCCCTTCACCCCCACCGCCGGGGTGTGCCAGGTCGCCGACTTCGCCGACGTGGTGACGCTGGCCGCGTACGCGCCGGTGGACTGCGCCGCGCCGCACCGGGTCGAGACGGTGCACGTCGGCGCCTTCCCCGCCGAGCGGCCCGCCCCACCGCCGGGCGGCTCGGCCGAGCTGCGGGGCGCCTTCGCCGACTGCGACACCCGGGCGACCGGTCACGTCGGCGCCGACTGGCGGGCGGGGCGGCTGCGACTGGCGGTGGCGGTGCCGTCCGGGGCGGGCTGGGCGGCCGGCGCCCGCTGGTACCGGTGCGACCTGACCGAGGTGAGCACCGTCGAGGCCGCCGCCACCGTGGTGCTGCGCACCGGCAGCCTCCGGGACGCCCTGCGGGGGCCGTCCCCGCTGCGCCTGGGCTGCCAGCGGGCCCGCGCCGACGGCGGGTCGGTGCGTACGCTGCTCCCCGTCGACTGCGCCGCCCGGCACGACGCAGAGTTCGTCGGCGTGTGGCGGGCGCCCGACCGCCCGTACCCGACCCGCCCCGCCGACTGGGCCCCGCTGTACGCCGGCTGCCGCTCCGTGCTCGGCCGCTACGTGGGGGTGCCCGACGACGCCGACCTGCGCTTCCGCAGCGGCGTCGTGGTCCGCCCGCCGGGGGCCGGCCGGTGGCGCGTCGGCGACCGGGGCGTCCGCTGCTACCTCTGGCTCGACGACCGTACGGTCACCGGCTCGCTGCGGGGCGCGGGCCCGGCGGCCCTCCCGGTCCGGACGCGGTAGCACCCGCCGGTCCGGGCCGCGCCAGACCGAGCCGCGCCGGCCTGCCGCCGTGCGTGGCGTCGGCCGGCGCGTCCGGACGCGATGGCGCGTACCACTCGTCCCGCCCCGGCCGCCCCTCGCGAGGGTCCTTCGGGTTGACTGTGGGCATGGAGCTTCCGACCGTCGACCTGCCGGCGCTGCCCAGACTGCTGGCCGCCCCCGCGCCCGGCTGGGTGGAGACCACCGACGTGATCGTGGTCGGTTCCGGGGTGGCGGGGCTGACCGCCGCGCTGCACCTGCGCGAGGCGGGGCTGCACGTCACGGTGGTCACCAAGGTCAACATCGACGAGGGCTCGACGCGTTGGGCGCAGGGCGGCATCGCCGCCGTGCTCGACCCGCACGACACCCCGGCCGCGCACGCCTCGGACACCGAGATCGCCGGCGTCGGGCTCTGCGACCCGGCGGCGGTACGGGTGCTGGTCGAGGAGGGCCCGACCCGGCTGCGCGAGCTGATGCGGATCGGGGCGGAGTTCGACCGCAACGCCGACGGCTCGCTGATGCTCACCCGGGAGGGCGGGCACCGGGCCGACCGGATCGTGCACGCCGGCGGCGACGCGACCGGGGCGGAGGTGCAGCGCGCCCTGCACGCCGCCGTACGCCGCGACCCCTGGATCCGGCTGGTCGAGCACGCCCTGGTGCTGGACCTGCTGCGCGCCCCGGGCGACTCCCCGGAAGGGCTCGGCGCGGCGTGCGGCATCACCCTGCACGTGCTCGGCGAGGGCAGCGAGGACGGCGTGGGCGCCATCCTGGCCCGCGCGGTCGTCCTGGCCACCGGCGGGATGGGCCAGATCTACGCGGCCACCACCAACCCGGCCGTGTCGACCGGCGACGGGGTGGCCCTCGCGATGCGGGCCGGCGCGGCGGTGACCGACGTGGAGTTCGTCCAGTTCCACCCGACAGCGCTGATCACCCCGGCCGGTGCCGGCCTTCCGGGCGCCGGGCACGCCCAGCAGCCGCTGGTCTCCGAGGCGTTGCGCGGCGAGGGCGCCCACCTGGTCGACGGCGACGGCAAGCGCTTCATGCTCGGGCAGCACGAGCTGGCCGAGCTGGCGCCCCGGGACGTGGTGGCCAAGGGCATCCACCGGGTCCTGCTGGCCACCGGCGCGGACCACGTCTTCCTCGACGCCCGGCACCTGGGCGGCGACTTCCTGGCCCGGCGGTTCCCGACCATCGTGGCGTCCTGCCTGGCCATCGGCGTCGACCCGGCGACCGACCTGATCCCGGTGGCCCCGGCCGCGCACTACGCCTCCGGCGGCGTCCGCACCGACCTGCGCGGCCGCACGTCCATCCCCGGGCTGTACGCGTGCGGCGAGGTCGCCTGCACCGGTGTGCACGGCGCGAACCGGCTGGCCAGCAACTCGCTGCTGGAGGGGCTCGTGTTCTCCCGACGGATCGCCGAGGACATCGCGGCCGGGCTGCCCGGGCAGGCCCAACCGGCGCCGACGGGCGCCTGGGTCGGCGGCGAGGGCTGGGTGGTGCCGGCCGAGGCGACGCCGGAGCTGCAGCGGGCGATGACCCGGGGCGCGGGTGTGCTCCGCTCGGCCGACACCCTCGCCAGGACCGCCGCCGTACTGGGCCGGCTCGGCGAGGGCCGGGGGCGGCCCCGGACGGCCGACTGGGAGGCGACGAACCTGATCACCGTGGCGTCGACGCTGGTCGCCGCCGCGTACGCCCGGCGGGAGACCCGGGGCTGCCACTGGCGGGAGGACTTCCCGACGGCCGACGAGCGGTGGCACGGCCACCTGGTCGGCGCCGTCGGGGCGCAGGGCCGGCTGACGCAAGCGTGGGAGGGGACCCGATGACGGAGTCGACGGAACGGGCACTGCGGGACGCGGGCCTGGACCCGGCGCAGGTGCGGCGGGTGATCGAGGGCGCGCTCGCCGAGGACCTGGGGCCGGACCTGCTCGACGTCACCAGCGTCGCCACCATTCCGGCGGAGCAGACCGACACGGCCGACCTGGTGGCCCGCGCCGACGGCGTGGTGGCCGGGCTGGCCGTGGCGGCGGCCGTGTTCGAGCTGGTGGGCGAGGCGACCGGCGCCGGCCGTACGGTCGAGGTGTCGGTGGTGGCCCACGACGGCGCGCGGGTGGCGCGCGGCGACGTGCTGGCAACGGTGGCCGGCCCGACCCGGCTGCTGCTGACCGCCGAGCGGACCGCGCTCAACCTGCTCTGCCGGATGTCCGGCGTGGCCACCCACACCAGGGCCTGGGCGGACGCCCTGGCCGGCACCAAGGCGATGGTGCTCGACACCCGCAAGACCACGCCGGGCCTGCGCGCCCTGGAGAAGTACGCGGTACGCGCCGGCGGCGGCACGAACAAGCGGATGGGCCTGCACGACGTCGCGATGATCAAGGACAACCACAAGTTCGCGGCGGGCGGCATCACGGCCGCCTTCCGCCGGGTCCGGGAGACCTTCCCGGAGGTGCCGGTGCAGGTCGAGGTCGACACGGTCGCCGAGGCCCTGGAGGCGGTCGAGGCCGGGGCGGACTTCCTCCTGCTGGACAACATGACCCCGGAGATGCTGACCGAGGTGGTCGCGTCGGTGGGGGACCGGGCGGAGCTGGAGGCGACCGGCGGGCTGACCCTCGACGTGGCGGCGCGGTACGCGGCGACCGGCGTCGACTTCCTGTCGGTCGGGGCCCTGACGCACTCCTCGCCGATCCTCGACATCGCCATGGACCTGCGCACCGGGTGAACCGGCGGCCGGCCGTTGTCTAGGCTGCGTGCGTGCTGCTCTGCATCGACATCGGAAACACCAACACCGTGCTGGCGACCTTCGACGGCGACAAGCTGGTGCACTCCTGGCGGATCAAGACCGATGCGCGCTCGACGGCCGACGAGCTGGGCCTGAAGTTCCGCGGGCTGCTCGCCGGGGACGCGGTCGAGATCACCGGGGTCGCGGCCTGCTCCACCGTACCGGCCGCGCTGCGCTCGCTGCGCACCATGCTGTCCCGCTACTACGCGGACCTGCCGAGCGTGATCGTGGAGCCCGGGGTGCGCACCGGGGTGCAGCTCGCCATCGACAACCCGAAGGAGGTGGGCGCCGACCGGGTGGTGAACACCCTGGCCGCCTACACCCTCTACGGCGGGCCGTCGATCGTGGTGGACTTCGGCACCACCACCAACTTCGACGTGATCAGCGGCCGGGGCGAGTTCCTCGGCGGCGCCTTCGCCCCGGGCATCGAGATCAGCTTCGACGCGCTCGCCGCCCGGGCCGCCCAGCTGCGCAAGGTCGAGGCGACGAAGCCCCGCTCGGTGATCGGCAAGAACACCGTCGAGTGCCTCCAGTCCGGCCTCTACTTCGGTTTCGCCGGGCAGGTGGACCGGATCGTCGAGCGGATGATCGAGGAGATCGGCGAGGTGAGCGCCGTGATCGCCACGGGCGGGCTGGCCTCGCTCGTGATCAACGAGTGCCGCACGATCACCCACCACGAGCCGATGATCACCCTGATCGGCCTGCGGATGGTCTACGAGCGCAACGTCTGAACCCCGGCCGCCGGGGAGGGCGTGAGTGGGGCCGGTCATGCGGGCGGGTTATCCCGTAACGCCCTCCGGGCGCCTTGAGTACGCTCGGGGCCTGACCCCGCCCGAAATCTCCTTCTGAGGAAGCGTGCCGTGACCGAGCAGAACCCCGTGCCAGTCGATCCCGCCGACGACCTTCCCGAGCAGATGAAGGTCCGCCGGGAGAAGCGGGACCGGATGCTCGCCGAGGGCGTCGAGCCGTACCCGATCGGTTTTCCCCGGACCAGCACGCTGGCCGACCTCCGGCAGAAGTACGCCGAGCTGCCGACCGACACCGCCACGGGCGACCGGGTCTCGGTCACCGGTCGGGTGATCTTCGTACGCAACACCGGCAAGCTCTGCTTCGCCACGCTGCGCGACGGCGACGGCACGGAGTTGCAGGCCATGCTCTCCCTCGACCGGGTCGGCGCCGACCGGCTGAACGACTGGAAGCGCCTGGTCGACCTCGGTGACCTCGTGGGGGTGACCGGCGAGGTGATCACCAGCCGGCGCGGCGAGTTGTCCGTGCTGGCCGAGCAGTGGGCGGTCACGGCGAAGGCGCTGCGCCCGCTGCCGGTGGCGCACAAGCCGCTGAGTGAGGAGGCGCGGGTCCGGCAGCGCTACGTGGACCTGATCGTCCGGCCGCAGGCCCGCCAGATGGTGCGCACCCGGGCCGCGGCCGTACGCAGCCTGCGCGACTCGCTGCACGGCCGGGACTTCATCGAGGTCGAGACCCCGATGCTCCAGCTGCTGCACGGTGGCGCGGCGGCCCGGCCATTCGTGACCCACAGCAATGCACTGAACACCGATCTGTATCTGCGAATCGCGCCGGAACTGTTTCTCAAGCGGGCCGTCGTCGGCGGCGTCGACCGGGTCTTCGAGATCAACCGCAACTTCCGTAATGAAGGTGTCGACTCTTCGCACTCGCCCGAGTTCGCGATGCTCGAGGCATACGAGGCCTACGGCGACTACGACACCATGGCCGAGCTGACCCGAAATCTCGTGCAGCAGGCGGCGATCGCCGTCGGCGGGTCGACCGTGGTGACGCACGCCGACGGTCGGGAGTTCGATCTGGGCGGCGAGTGGCGCTCGGTGACCCTCTTCGGGGTGCTTTCCGAGGCGCTCGGCGAGGAGGTCACCGTACGCACCGAGCGCGCCCGTCTCGTGGAGTACGCCGACAAGGTGGGTTTGGCGGTCGACCCCAAGTGGGGGCCGGGCAAGCTGGCGGAGGAACTGTTCGAGGAACTGGTGGTGCCGGGCCTGACGGCGCCCACCTTCGTCCGCGACTACCCGGAGGAGACCAGCCCGCTGACCCGGGCGCACCGCAGCGAGCCCGGACTGGCCGAGAAGTGGGACCTCTACGTGCTCGGTTTCGAGCTCGGGACCGCGTACTCCGAGCTGGTGGACCCGGTGGTCCAGCGGGAGCGGCTGGTGGCCCAGGCGCAGCTCGCCGCCCGCGGCGACGACGAGGCCATGCGGCTGGACGAGGACTTTCTCCGGGCGATGGAGTACGGAATGCCGCCGGCCGGGGGTATGGGAATGGGAATCGACCGGCTGTTGATGGCCCTCACGGGCCTGGGAATTCGGGAAACCATCCTCTTCCCCCTGGTTCGCCCGGAGTAGTCGCGCATCTCCACCGGGTCGTTACCGCATCCTATTGACGCGGCAAGCGTCGCGCGGGTTATCGTGCTTACAGTTTGCAGGAGCACCCTGCTCGAAAGGAATGTGGGACGTGGCCAAGCAGATCATTCATAAGCTGGTCGATGACCTGGACGGCGGGGACGCTGACGAGACGGTCAAGTTCGCGCTCGACGGCGTTCAGTACGAGATCGACCTGTCGAGCTCGAACGCCGAGAAATTGCGCGACGTATTCGCCCCGTACATCGCCCACGGCAGCAAGGTGGGCAGGGGCGGCGTCGTCGTCGGCGGTCGGGCCGCGCGCGGCCGGGGTGGTGCCACCGCCGACCGGGAGCAGAACAAGGCGATCCGCGCCTGGGCCAAGAAGGCCGGCAAGGACATCTCCGACCGGGGTCGGATCCCCCAGGAGATCGTCGACGAGTACCACGCGAAGGCCGGTCACTGACCGGAACCCTCGACGGGCGACCACGACGCCGGGCCGGAGCACGACTCCGGGCCGGCGTCGCCGTATCCGCCCGGCTGGCTCCGGGCCGGCGTCGCGGTGCCCGCCAGGCTGGCTCCGCGCCGGGCTCGCCGTATCCGTCCGCGACGGCAGCCGAGCGGGAAGAATTCCGTCCCGACGGTCGTTGTCCACAGCCGGTGGAGAGTCTGTCCACAGCCTGTGGACGACTCCCACGCGGTCCGGATCCGGGCCGCGCAGGCACCGGCGCGACCCGCATGACGGGTTCCGCGACCGCGCCGAATTTCGCTCTGCGCGTACAGGTAGGGGTACCGGAACACCCCCTGAGCGCGGACGGTTGTGCAAAACGGCGCGTACACGGCCTCCGGCGGGGACACACGACCTCAGCGGAGTCGGTTCGCGGCGATAGAGTAAGGAGGCACGGACGCCCGTCCCGGTCGTCCGCGCACCGGCCCCGCCACGACTTCTTGACCATCAAGATCGAGTGCGCACGGCACGTGAGGAGCACGAGGGCATGTTCGAGCGGTTCACCGACCGAGCGCGACGGGTTGTCGTCCTGGCCCAAGAAGAGGCCCGGATGCTCAACCACAACTACATCGGTACGGAACACATCCTGCTGGGCCTGATCCACGAGGGTGAGGGCGTCGCCGCCAAGGCTCTGGAGAGCCTCGGCATCTCCCTGGAGGGTGTGCGACAGCAGGTCGAGGAGATCATCGGCCAGGGCCAGCAGGCGCCGAGCGGGCACATCCCGTTCACGCCGCGGGCCAAGAAGGTGCTGGAGCTGTCGCTGCGCGAGGCGCTTCAGCTCGGCCACAACTACATCGGCACGGAGCACATCCTGCTCGGGCTGATCCGTGAGGGTGAGGGCGTCGCCGCCCAGGTGCTGGTCAAGCTCGGCGCCGACCTCAACCGGGTCCGCCAGCAGGTGATCCAGCTGCTCTCGGGCTACCAGGGCAAGGAGCCGGCCGCGGCGGGCGCCGCGCCGGGCGAGGCCGCGCCGTCCACCAGCCTCGTGCTGGACCAGTTCGGCCGCAACCTGACCCAGGCCGCCCGCGAGGGCAAGCTCGACCCGGTCATCGGGCGCGAGAAGGAAATCGAGCGGGTCATGCAGGTGCTCTCCCGCCGTACCAAGAACAACCCGGTCCTGATCGGTGAGCCCGGTGTCGGCAAGACCGCCGTGGTGGAGGGGCTGTCCCAGAAGATCATCAAGGGCGAGGTGCCCGAGACGCTGAAGGACAAGCAGCTCTACACGCTCGACCTCGGTGCCCTGGTCGCCGGTTCCCGCTACCGCGGTGACTTCGAGGAGCGCCTCAAGAAGGTGCTCAAGGAGATCCGCACCCGCGGCGACATCATCCTCTTCATCGACGAGATCCACACCCTGGTCGGCGCCGGTGCCGCCGAGGGCGCGATCGACGCGGCGAGCATCCTCAAGCCGATGCTGGCCCGCGGCGAGCTGCAGACCATCGGTGCGACCACGCTCGACGAATACCGCAAGCACCTGGAGAAGGACGCGGCCCTCGAGCGCCGCTTCCAGCCGATCCAGGTGGGTGAGCCGTCGCTGGCGCACACCATCGAGATCCTCAAGGGCCTGCGCGACCGCTACGAGGCGCACCACCGGGTGAGCATCACCGACGCCGCTCTCGTGGCCGCCGCGACGCTGGCCGACCGTTACATCTCCGACCGCTTCCTGCCGGACAAGGCGATCGACCTCATCGACGAGGCCGGTGCCCGGATGCGGATCCGCCGGATGACCGCGCCGCCGGACCTGCGCGACTTCGACGAGCGCATCGCCCAGGTGCGTCGCGACAAGGAGTCCGCGATCGACGCGCAGGACTTCGAGCGTGCCGCCCAGCTGCGCGACAAGGAGAAGCAGCTCCTCGGGCAGAAGGCCCAGCGGGAGAAGGAGTGGAAGGCCGGTGACCTGGACGTCGTCAGCGAGGTCGACGACGAGCAGATCGCCGAGGTGCTCGGCAACTGGACCGGCATCCCGGTCTACAAGCTGACCGAGGAGGAGACCTCGCGCCTGCTGCGCATGGAGGACGAGCTGCACAAGCGCGTCATCGGCCAGGAGGACGCGGTCAAGGCGGTCTCGAAGGCGATCCGGCGTACCCGGGCCGGCCTGAAGGACCCGAAGCGCCCCTCGGGCTCGTTCATCTTCGCCGGCCCGTCCGGTGTCGGTAAGACCGAGCTCTCCAAGGCGCTGGCCGAGTTCCTCTTCGGCAGCGAGGACGCCCTCATCCAGCTGGACATGTCCGAGTTCCACGACCGCTACACGGTCTCCCGGCTGGTGGGTGCCCCTCCCGGCTACGTCGGCTACGACGAGGGCGGCCAGCTGACCGAGAAGGTGCGGCGTCGGCCGTTCTCGGTGGTCCTCTTCGACGAGATCGAGAAGGCCCACCCGGACGTGTTCAACACGCTGCTCCAGATCCTGGAGGACGGTCGGCTCACCGACGGTCAGGGCCGGATCGTGGACTTCAAGAACACGGTCATCATCCTGACCACCAACCTGGGCACCCGCGACGTCGCCAAGGCGGTCTCGCTCGGTTTCCAGGCGTCGGAGGACTCCGAGTCCAACTACGACCGGATGAAGCAGAAGGTCAACGACGAGCTCAAGCAGCACTTCCGGCCTGAGTTCCTCAACCGGATCGACGACACCATCGTCTTCCACCAGCTGCGTCAGACCGAGATCCTGTCGATCGTCGACATCATGATCCAGCGGATCGAGGGCCAGCTCCGGAACAAGGACATGGGCCTGGAGCTGACCGACAACGCCAAGAAGTACCTGGCGAAGAAGGGCTTCGACCCGGTGCTCGGTGCGCGTCCGCTGCGTCGCACGATCCAGCGCGACATCGAGGACAACCTGTCCGAGCGGATCCTCTTCAATGAGCTGACCCCGGGTCAGATCGTGGTGGTGGACTGCGAGGGCGATCCGGAAGACATCGACAAGTCCAAGCTCGTCTTCAAGGGCGCGGACCGGCCGGCCACCGTGCCGGACGCCGTCCCGGCCGACCTCGGCGGCACCGCCGCCGCCGGCGCGGACGAGTAGGGCAGAAACAGCGGCAGAGGGCGGCGGCCCGGTGGCACTCCCACCGGGCCGCCGCCCTCTCTGCACCCTCCACCCTCTCTGCGCCGATCACGCAGTCGTGGTGCCGGTTGACCACCCTCTCCGGCGGGCTGGACCCCACCACCGGGATGATCGGCGCCGGTTCACGCTGGCCTCGACGCGGGCGAGCAGCGCGGGCGACGGTCCGGGGACGGGGGGCGCGATCACCAGAGCCAACGGCCCGGCGTCCATCTCCCCGTCGGCGGGTTTGCGGGCATCGGCGGGCACGGGGCCGGACGTCCGGCGGCCCTTTCCCGCTGATCCCGCGGTTCGGGCGCGCTGTCCGGTTCGGGGGTGCTGTGCGGCTCCCGGCGCGGTGTCCGGTTCGGCGCGGCGTGCGGCTCGGGGATGGTGTGCGGTTCCGGCGCTGTGTTCGGTTTCGGCATGGTGTGCGGTTCGGGGGATGACGTCCGTCTTGCACGGTCCGCGGGTGGCGAATCCAGGCGCGCTCGTCCGGTCTGCGGGGGTTTGGGGTGGGGCGGGTCACCGGGTCGGTGGGCATGGGTCCGGGGCCCCGGTCGTTGTATCCATCGTGAGCGCGTGACCCCCGGGAGCCCTTGCGGTGGCCGGGCCGAGGTCGGAATGCCGGCCGGGTCCGCGTCGTTGCATCCCCCCGGGACACGCCCACCCTCTCGTCGTAGGGCGCACCCCTTTCTGGTTTCGACCCCTTTCCTCTTTCGCGGCACCCGTCCCCCCTTTGGCGTGTGTCCGCGTACCCCCGATCGGAAGGTGCCGACATCATGCGTACCGACATCCTGCGCAAGACCGCCCTGACCGCCGCCGGGCTCGCCTTCACCGGCGGCGCCATCGCCGGCCCCGTCACCACCGCCTACGCCGC
>NZ_JCADBQ010000010.1:0-217529 GCF_059359355.1 Micromonospora sp. ZG13 | reverse complement strand
ACCGCATGAGCGTCGACAACCTCGCCGACTGGATCGCCACCCGCGGCTACACCGCCTGACCAGCAGCCCCGCACCACGCAACGACGACAAGGGCCGACCCCCACCCGGGGGGCCGGCCCTTTCGTCATACCGTTGTCGGGCGTCGAGCTAGCCGGAGGCGCCACGCCGCCGAGCCGGGACGTTGCGCCGAGCCCGGGGACCAGCCCTCTCGCCATGCAGCGCCAGCCCTCCCGCCCGGGTCGACCCCGTCCGGGCACCCGCCGCCGGTCGCTTCCCGGGTCCCCCGTTCGCTGCTCGTCCGGCTCAGGACCGGCGGTTGCGCTCCTGGATGAGCCGCTCGTCGAGCCGACCCAACTCGTAGATCGCGTTGAGTTCCGTCGGCAGGTGGGTCACGTTGTCGGCCACGGGTTCCTCGTACGGGTCCGGGGTGAGGGCCGCCGGACTGGCCGCGCCACTCGCCGACCCGGCCGCGCCGGTCGCCGGGCCAGCCGTACCGGTCGCTGCGACGGCAGGCTGGCGACGCCGGGTCAGGACGAGCAGCACGGACAGCACCAGGACACCCAGCGCCAGGCAGTAGACCAGCCACCGGTCCACTCCCCCGTCGTCCTCGCGGGGCGGGGCCGCGACCGTCGAGGGAGCGTCGGAGGCGGCGCCCGGCCCGTTCGCGGGCGGCGCCTCACCCTCCCGTGCCGCCGGGCGTCCGGCGGTCCCGTCGCGGGAACTCACGGGTGCGGATCCGGCGACGCTGGCGCTGGCGGGCGCGGACCGGCCGGGCGCCACCGGGGCGACCGAGGGGCCGACCGGGCCCGGGGCGGGCGCCGTCGAGTGGGACGGGACGGGCGTCGGGGAGGCGCCCGGGGTGGCCTTCCCACCGCCGTCGAGCAGGTCGTCGACGACCCGCCCGACGCCGTCGAGCAGGTCACCCACCGGGCCGCCGGAGGGCGTCGGCGCGGGAGCCAACGCCAGGGTCAGGGCGAGCGCGGCCACGACACGCATGGTTCACCTCGGAAGGGGTCGATGTGCCAGGCACCGTACCGCACTCCGGGTGGTCGCCGCGTGACGCCCCGGCGGCACGGCCCCCGAAGACAGACGTACGGGGGACGCCGTCAGCGGCGTCCCCCGTACCGGGGTGGGTCAGACCGGCAGGCCACCGACCTGGGTGTTGATCCAGGTCCGGATGGACGGCAGGTCCACGTAGATGGACGGGCCGGTGGCGCAGGTGGAGTTGTTGTTGCCGGCCCGGCTGGTGGCGCCGATCAGGGCCCACGCCCCGTTGATCCGGCGCACCTGCGGGCCGCCCGAGTCGCCGTAGCAGGCGCCCGCGTTGCCGTTGGTGTTGTTGGTGCAGATCTCGTACGGGCCGTTGATGCCGAGGCAGCGGCTGTCCGCGACGATCGAGGTGTCCAGCTCGTGCGCGACGGTCGGGGCGCTACCGCAACCCCGGGGGGCGCAGGTCTGGCCCCAGCCGATGATCCGGGTGGCGGTGCCGACCGCGCCGGAGGTGCTCGGGATCGGCGCCGGGGCGTAGCTGACCGAGCTGGACAGCTGGAGCAGCTTGACGTCGACGCTCGGGTGGTTCACCGCCCGGATCACCGAGACGACGGTGCCGCCGCTGTTGCGGTAGATGCTGCCGACCCGCACCGAGGAGGGAGTCCCGCAGTGCTTGGCGGTGACCGCCCAGTTCGCCTTGATCAGCGTGCCGGTGCAGCCGGAGACGTACACCATCCACGGGTAGTTCTCGGTGGCCGGCCGGCCGTTGACCACCAGCGGCGAGATGTCGTCGGTGTCGTTCCACGTGAAGGTGCCGGTCGGCGCCTCCGCCGCGGCGAGACCGCCGGCGAAGAGCTGGTCCACCCGGGACGCCTCGGCGGCGCTCGGGTAGGCGTTGGTGCAGGAGACCGGCGCGCTGCTGCCGGACATCAGGTCGGAGCAGAGCCCCGTACGCCGGTCGGGCAGGCCGAGGATGTGGCCGAGCTCGTGGGTGGCGATGCGGGTGCGGTTGTACCCCTGGTTGACGGCGGTCCAGCCCATCCAGACCCGGCCGGCGCCGAGGCTGGTGACCTGGGCGCGCGGCCAGCCACTGTCGACGTAGATGGTGACGTTACCCGGCGTGCGGGGGACCAGCCGGACGTTGCTGACCTGGCTGTTCCAGATGGTCGCGGCCTGGTCGAAGTTGGTGCGGAACTCGCCGGCGCGGCTCGCGTCGTAGTAGACGGTGCGGGCGGCGGCGGACGCGCTCGTGTCGGTGGCGACCTGCATTCCGGTTGCGGCCAGCACCGCCGCCAGCGCGGCGGTCGCCGCGCGCAGCAGTTGTCGTCGGAACATACACGCACTCCCTGAGTTGGCCGGCGGCGTGCCACCGCCGGTCATCGATGTACGTGAATGCTAGAGCGAGGGCCGTCGATATGCGGCATAACGGAATCGTCATACCGGCCGCACCGCCGCGCGCCGCACGGACCGGATCGGCGCGCAGTCGCGGCGGGCCGCATCGGGCCCGGCCACGCGGCTCGGCCCCGACCGCCGCCGGCCCGGCCGCAGCCTGCTCCGGCCGCCGGGAGGACCGCCCTCCGCCCCCCTCGGCGCCGCGAGCGGATCGCCCCCGGCGCCGGCGCTCATCCGGCCGACGACGCGGCGGTCCGCTCCGACGAGCGGACGGCCCGGCCGACGTCGCCGGCCGCCAGCGCGAACAGCGCGAGTGCGCCGGCGAGGGCCGCGTCCACCCCGATCACGAATCCCCGCTCCGACCCGGCCGGCGCCACGGCGACACCGGTGGCAAGCGCCACCGCCGCCGCGAGCGCCATGCCCAGGCGGGCCGACGCCTCCCACCTCACGGCCCACCGGCTCCCCGACGACCGGCCCGCCGCGAGGCCCGCGCGCAGTCGCCACGCGGCGGCGGCGATGAGCAACGCACCGAGCGCACCGGCGGCCCCGATCACCAGCCACGGCACGGCGAACGCCCCCGCCCGCCCGGCGGGCGACGACACGCCGCCCGCCGCGAGCAGCGCGAAGCCGACCGAGAGCCCGACATGCACGAGGATCACCCGCGACAGGCGACGCCGCAGCTCACTCAACTCGGTGACGGGTGTCGACACTGCCGCCTCCAATGCTCGGGTCCACCCCGCATCGTGCCACGTCGCATGCCACCCCACCCAGAGGTGACCGGCCTCGACGTTTGACAGCCAATCGACGCACTGCTATCTGTTAATACAGTTTCCTGAAGCTCCCGGTGGCCGTCCGGCCGTCGTACGGGGCCGCGGGGCCCACCGACCGGAGGCGGCGCGCCGCCATCCCACCCGAGGAGCGCCATGCCTCGCAAGCGGACAGTCGCCCAGCTCTCGGGGGCACTCGCCGTCACCGTCGCCGCGATCGGCTACGGCCTGCCCTCGGCCAGCGCCGCGGCGGCCGGGACGGTCACCGGCCTCGGCGGCAAGTGCGTCGACGTCGCCGGGGCCAACCCCGCCAACGGCACGCCGATCCAGCTCTGGGACTGCAACGGCACCGCAGCCCAGGTCTGGACGGTCGGCAACGCCGACGGATCGGTCCGCGCGCTCGGCAAGTGCCTGGACGTCACCGCCGCGTCGACCGCCGACGGCGCCAAGGTGCAGCTGTACGACTGCAACGGCACCGGCGCACAGAAGTGGACCGCCAGCAACGGCGCGCTGGTCAACTCCGGCGCGGGCAAGTGCCTCGACGTCACGGACTGGAGCACGGCCAACGGCACCCGGTTGCAGATCTGGAGCTGCTCCGGCACCGCCAACCAGCGGTGGGCCCTGCCCGGCGGCGGCGCCACGCCCACCCCGTCCGCCCCGGCCGGCGCTCCCCTCGACGACCCGGCCAAGAAGGACGTCGCCATGCAACTCGTGTCGGCGGCGGAGAACTCCTCGCTCGACTGGCGCGCGCAGTTCTCCTACATCGAGGACATCGGCGACGGGCGGGGCTACACGGCCGGCATCATCGGCTTCTGCTCCGGCACCGGCGACATGCTCGAACTGGTGGAGGCGTACACGCGGACCAAGCCCGGCAACGTGCTGGCCGGCTACCTGCCGGCGCTGCGCGCCGTCAACGGCAGCGACTCGCACGCCGGCCTCGACCCGTACTTCCCCCGCGACTGGCGCACCGCCGCCGCAGATCCCGTGTTCCGGGCCGCGCAGGAGGCCGAGCGGGACCGCGTCTACTTCAACCCGTCCGTCCGCGACGGCAAGGCCGACGGGGTGCGGGCGCTCGGGCAGTTCGCCTACTACGACGCGGCGGTGATGCACGGCTACGAGGGCATGCGCGCGATCCGCAGCCGCGCCCTGGCCCGGGCGAAGCCCCCGGCCCAGGGCGGCGACGAGCGGACCTGGCTGCACGCCTTCCTCGACGAGCGGGTCGCCGAGATGAGGAAGGAACCCGCCCACTCGGACACCTCCCGCGTGGACACCGCGCAGCGGGTCTTCCTGAACAACGGCAACTTCAACCTGAACACGCCGCTGGTGTTCGCCGTCTACGGCGACCAGTACCGCATCGGCTGACGTCCCCGGTCACGACTCCGATGCGACGCCGGCGGGGGCGGCGGTCTCCCGCAGCCGGCCGTCGGCGAGCCGCAACCAGCGGTCCACACCGATCGACGCGAGGAACCGCGCGTCGTGGCTGACCACCACGAACGCGCCCTCGTACGCGTCGAGCGCGCTCTCCAACTGCGCGACGCTGACCAGGTCCAGGTTGTTGGTCGGTTCGTCCAGCAGGAGCAACTGCGGTGCCGGTTCGGCGAACAGCACGCAGGCCAGGGTGGCGCGCAGTCGCTCGCCGCCGGAGAGCGCCCCGACCGGAAGGTGGGCGCGGGGGCCCCGGAACAGGAAGCGGGCGAGCAGGGTCATCCGCTGCGCCTCCGGCGTCGTCGGGGCGTACGCGGCCAGGCTCTCCGCCACCGTGCGCTCGGGGTCGAGCAGGTCCAGCCGCTGCGACAGGTACGCGATGCGGCCGTCGGCCCGCCTGGTCCGGCCCCCTTCCGGCTGCACGTCGCCGGTGACCAGGCGCAGCAGGGTGGACTTGCCGGCGCCGTTCGGGCCGGTGAGCGCGATCCGCTCGGGCCCCCGGATCGTCAACTCCAGCCCGTCGCCGGCGAAGAGGGCACGCCCGCCGTAGCGCACCTGCATCCCCTCGCCGTCGAAGACCGTACGCCCGGCCGGAACGTTCGTGCCGGGTAGCTCCAGCGTGATCCGCTGCTCCTCGCGCAGGGCTCGACCCGCCTCGTCGAGCCGGGCCTTGGCGTCGCCGACCCGCGCGGCGTGCGTTTCGTTCGCGCGGCCCGCCGACTCCTGCGCGCTCCGCTTCATCCCACCGGCGACGATCTTCGGCAGACCGGCGCTCTTGAGGTTGCGGGCGGCGTTGCCGGCCCGCCGCTCGGCCCGCTCGCGGGCCTGCTGCATCTCCCGCTTCTCCCGCTTGACCTCCTGCTCGGCGTGACGGACGTTCTTCTCCGCGACCTCCCGCTCGGCGCGCACCGCCTCCTCGTACGCGGTGTAGTTCCCGCCGTAGGAGCGGATCTCGGCGCGGTCGAGTTCGAGGATGCGGTCCATCCCGTCCAGCAGCGCCCGGTCGTGGCTGACCAGCAGCAGGCAACCGGTCCAGTCCGCCAGCACGGCGTGCAACGTGCGGCGGGCGTCGAGGTCCAGGTTGTTGGTGGGCTCGTCGAGGAGGAGGACGTCGGGGCGCCGCAGCAGTTGCGCCGCCAGGCCGAGGGAGACCACCTGCCCGCCGCTGAGGGTGTGCAGCCGGCGGTCGAGGGACACGTCGTCGAGGCCGAGGCGGTCCAACTGGGCGCGGGTGCGCTCCTCGACGTCCCAGTCGGTGCCGATGGTGGTGAAGTGCTCCTCGTCGGCGTCCCCGGACTCGATGGCGCGCAGCGCGGCGAGGACCGGCGCGACACCCATGACCTCGGCAACCGTCAGGTCACCGGTCAGCGGGAGGCTCTGCGGCAGGTAGCCGAGCACGCCGTCGACGGTCACGGAGCCGCCCGTGGGCCGACATTCACCGGCGATCAGCCGGAGCAGCGTGGTCTTGCCGGCGCCGTTGGGCGCGACGAGGCCGGTGCGGCCGGCGCCCACGGTGAACGACAGCCCCTCGAAGACCGGGGTGTCGTCCGGCCAGGAGAAGGAGAGGCGCGAGCAGACGATGGAGGGTTGCGACATGGGGAGACCCTTGCGGTGACGTGGGCGCGCCCGGCGCCCGGGAGACGGGATGCGGCAACGACGCCCTGGGCCCACGGCGGCGGTCGAACGCCTGCCGGTGGCCGGGCACCATCCGGTGTCACCCGGAGATGTCGTCGTCACCCGCCATGTCTGGTCTCCCTGTCCCGATCACTGCCGCCCATCCTAACAGCGCGTGTCCGACGCGACGGGTACGCGCGCCGGCGTCAGAGACCCGCGCAGGGCGCGTCGCCCAGCGCGCAGTCCTCGGGCGCCCTGGTGAGCGGGTCGACGTCGCGGACCGCGAACGTGAACGTGCGGGAGCGACCGGCCGGCACGGACGGCCCGGTGAAGGTGACGACCTGCCCCTCCTGCCGCCAGTCGGCCCCGCTGACGTCGGTGAGCGAGCCGCCCTCGGCCAGCGTGACGACCACCTTCCAGCCGTTCACCGGCGCGCCGCCGGGATTGTCGACGACCACCTCGCCCGTGTAGCCGAGCAGCCGCGTCGACACGGTCTCGTAGCGGGCGGTCAGGGCGGGCGCCGACGGCGCGCCCGAGCTGGGCGTACGCGACGGCGTGGCCGAGGGGGTCGCCGACGGCGTGCGGCTCGGGCGGGACGGGCTCGGTGAGGCGCTGCGCGTGGGGCGGGCGGAGGGCGTCGGCTGCGGCGTACGGCTCGGGGTGGCCGTGGCGGTCGACGACGGTGCCGGAGCCGGGCCGGCGACCGGCTCCGGGTCGGCGGGCGGCACGGCCCACACCGCCGCCCCGGCGACCAGCACGACGCCGACCAGCCCGCCGACCAGCAGCGGCCAGCGGCGGCGGCCCGGGGCCGGCTCGTCGTCGACGCCCTCGGTCACGGGCATCTCGGCGGTCATCCCCGCCTCGCCCCGGCGCAGGTCGACCTGCCGGAAGGCCAGCCAGTCGAGGATCGCCGGCAGCCGCCCCGTCAGCGCCTGCCGGTAGGACTCCTCGCGGCCCTCGCGCTGTTCCTCGGCCCAACCGCCGTGCTCCAGCACCTCACGCACCGACAGCCGGCAGCCCTCGGCGGTGGGGGCGACGACACAGGTCAGCCGGCTGCGTCGGCCGCCCTCGAGGCACCGCAACGCGATCAGCTCCGGCTCCCGCCGGTCGGTCACCTCCGCGTCGACGGCGGCGTCGAACCCGGGCAGGCCCGCCGTGAACAGCAGCAGCCGGCCGCGCGCCCCGGCCATCGGCTCGACCTCGGTGAACCACCGGGCGAGCAGGGTGCGATCCGTCAATGCGTGCCACACCCGGTCCGCCGGGTGGAACAGGTCGACCTGTACGTCGATCTCGGTCACGGCGAGACTCTACGGGTATCGATCGGGGGCCGGCCCGGACGGGGGGATCCCCACCGGACGCCGGCCGCGCCGCCCGGGCCGTACGACCGGCGCCCGCCCCCGTCCGGGCGCCGGTCGACGCTCAGCCCTTCACGCAGACCACCTGCTTGAGGTGCGCGACCACCTCGACCAGGTCCTCCTGCTGCGCCATCACCTGGGTGATGTCCTTGTACGCGCCGGGGATCTCGTCGACCACGCCGGCGTCCTTGCGGCACTCCACGCCGGCCGTCTGCGCGGCCAGGTCGGCGGTGCTGTACGTGCGCTTCGCCTGCGCCCGCGACATGCGCCGCCCCGCCCCGTGCGAGGCGGAGCAGTACGCGTCCGGGTTGCCCTTGCCCCGCACGACGTACGAGCCGGTGCCCATCGAGCCCGGGATGACGCCCAGGTCCCCCCGGCCGGCCCGGATCGCCCCCTTGCGGGTGACCAGCACGTCGACGCCGTCGTAGCTCTCCTCCGCCACGTAGTTGTGGTGGCAGCTGATCGGCTCGTCGTAGCCGACCTGCGGGAACTGCTCCCGCACCACGCCGCAGAGCAGGGCGAGCATGACCGCCCGGTTGCGCCGCGCGTACTCCTGCGCCCACCACAGGTCCCGGCGGTAGGCGTCCATCTCCGGCGTGCCGGCGAGGAACACCGCGAGGTCCCGGTCGGGCAGGTCGGCGTTGTGCGGCAGCCGCCGGGCGACGGCGATGTGCCGCTCCGCCAGCTCCTTGCCGATGTTGCGGGAGCCGGAGTGCAGCATCAGCCACACCCGTCCGTCGTCGGCGCCGCCCTGCTCCAGGCAGACCTCGATGAAGTGGTTGCCGCCGCCGAGCGTGCCGAGCTGCCGCTGGGCTCGCGTCTCCAGTTGCGCCACCCGCCGGTCGAGGTCGGCGAACCGGCGCCAGAAGTCGTCCCAGCCGGCCTGCTCCAGCCCACGGATCCGGCGCGGGTCGACCGGCTTCTCCCGCTGGTTGAACCCGACCGGGATGGTGGCCTCGATCGCCGAGCGCAGCCCAGCCAGGTCGTCGGGGAAATCGGCGGCGGTCAGCGTGGTGCGCACCGCCGACATGCCGCAGCCGATGTCGACGCCGACGGCGGCCGGCGAGACGGCCTGCCGCATCGCGATGACCGAGCCGACCGTGGCGCCCTTGCCGAAGTGCACGTCCGGCATGACCGCGACGCCCTGCACCCAGGGCAGCGCACCGATGTTGCGCAGCTGCTGGGCGGCCTGCGGCTCGATGGCGTACGGGTCGGTCCAGACCCGTACCGGCGCGCGGGTGCCCGCGAGCGGGGTGTAGCTCATCGTCGTCTCCTCGTGTCGTCGGCTGGTCGTCGCCGTAACGGCGGAACCGGAAGGGATCGACGGCCGCCCGGGAGTCGAACCCGGTGGGAGTGGCCGCTCGGCCTCTCCCGCGCCCGGCGCGCGGCCGGCCCGAAGGGCGGGGCCCGACGGGTGCGGCGGTCGACCTGACTCGCACCGGGTGGACGAAAGAGCCGCCCGTTCCCCGGTGGGGTGGGCGGCTGCGCGTATGCGTCGGCGCTAGCCGCGCCACCACCCCTGTCGCCGGCCCCGTTCGGGGCGGCGCCGCCAGTGGGCCCGTCCGCCTGTGGACAGCGCGGCCCCACCACGCGGCGTCGGCCACGTGGCGTCGGTGCGGGTGCGCTGCGACACGGCGTACTCCCCTGGGGTGGTTCGGTTGACCTTGCGCCGATGACGGTAGGCGGGCCGCAGGGGCCGCGCAATGGATATTCGGGGACACACGTGCCCGGCGGCGAGGATGAGAACTTCCCTAAACTTCCCTATGGGGGCTAGATTGGGTGCCGATGAGTGAGGAAATGTTCTCAGTCGAGCAGGTGGCCGAACGGTTGGGACTGCACGTGCGCACCGTGCGTGGCTACATCCGCGCCGGTCGGCTCAGGGCGGTGCGGATCGGCAAGCAGTACCGGATCGCCCGCGCCGACCTCGACGCGCTGACAGGCCGGCCGGCGCCCGCCGGCGGCGCGGCGGTGGAGGTGTCGAGCATCCTGCAGATCGACGGCGTCGACCGGGCCGCGGCCGACCGGCTGGCCACGCTCGTCCTGGCCACGGCGAACACCAACCACCAGCCCGCACACCCGCTGCGCATCCAGACCGTCCACGACGAGGAGCGAAACCGCATGAAGATCGTGATACTGGGCGGCGCCTCGGCCACCGCCGACGTGCTGCGTCTCGTCGACGCCGTGCTCGACGGCGACAACGGCCTGCTCACCGGGGAGGCCGGCGGTGCCTGACGTCATCCAGGAGCGGGCCGGGGTGCCGGTGCTGGTGTGCGACCCGGACGGTCCCCCCGTGGCCACCGAGCAGGACGCGCTGGACCTGATCGGCGCGGCCTTCCTCGGCGCCCAACTGGTGGCCGTGCCGGCGAGCCGGCTCGACCCCTCCTTCTTCGCCCTCGGCACCCGCTTCGCCGGCGAGGTCATGCAGAAGTTCGTCAACTACCGCATCCGCCTGGTCGTCGTCGGCGACATCGCCGCGCATCTCGCGGCCAGCTCGGCCCTGCGCGCCCTCGTCCACGAGTCGAACCGGTCCGGGCACGTGTGGTTCGTCCCCGACCTCGACGCCCTCGACGCCCGGCTGGCGCCGGCGGCGGGGCGCGGGCCGGACGGGGCACCGACGCGCGGCTGACCGCCCCGGGGTTGCCGGCCGGCGGGGCGGGTAACCGGCGCGGATGAGGCCCGGGGCAGAGCCCGTGGACGTCGACGAGCCGCTGGCCGTCGACGTACCGCCCGCACCGCACGACGCCAGCGGCGAACGCGTGCCGACCCGCGACCTGGCCGGGCTGGCGCCGGCGGCGCGCCCGGCGCGGCGGTGGACGCCGCGCCGGGTGGTCGCCACGCCGGCCGCACTCGCCCATCCGCACGGCCGGCGGATCGCCGAGCGGGTCGAGGCCCTGGGCATCGAGGTCGAGCGGCTGCGCGCCAACCGGCTCACCGGTGTCCGGGGCGACACGGAACGGCAGACGTACGCGCGGGCGAAGGCGACCATGGCGATCGTGGTCAGCCCGCCGTCGCGCCGCAGGCTGCAACCCATCGCGCCCAGCGCCGACTGGCGCTTCGACCTGGCGGAGGGCTGCCCCGCCCACTGCCAGTACTGCTACCTGGCCGGCTCGCTGTCGGGGCCGCCGGTGACGCGGGTCTACGCCGACCTGGACGACATCCTCGCCGGCCTGGCCGACTACGCCGGGCGGGGCACGGTGACCAGCCGCAGCACCGCGCGGGCCGGCGAGGGCACCACCTTCGAGGCGTCCTGCTACACCGATCCGCTGGCCCTGGAGCACCTCACCGGCAGCTGGCGGCGGGCCGTGGAGCACTTCGCCGGCTGGGACGCCCCGGTGCAGCTGCGCTGGACCACCAAGTACGCCGACGTCGACACGTTCGTCGGGCTGCCGCACGCCGGCCGCACCCGGGTGCGGTTCAGTGTCAACTGCCGCCCGGTCAGCGAGCGGATGGAGGGCGGCACCGCCACGGTCGCGGACCGGCTGTCGGCGCTGCGTCGACTCGCCCTCGACGGCTACCCCGTGGGCCTGACCGTCGCGCCGATCATGCCGCTGCCCGGCTGGCGGGAGCACTACGGCGAACTGCTCGACGCGGTGGCCGGCGCCGTCGCCGGAGTGCCCGGGCTCGACCTGACCGCCGAGCTGATCACCCACCGCTTCACCCCGGGCAGCAGGGAGGTGCTGCTGGGCTGGTACCCACGTACCCGGCTGGAGATGGACGAGTCCGCCCGCACCCGCAGGTACGGCAGGTTCGGCGCGGTGAAGTACGTCTACCCGCGCGACACCATGGCGGAGCTGCGCTCCTGGTTCGAGCGCGAGCTGGCGGCCCGGCTGCCGGCCTGCCGGGTCCTGTACTGGACCTGACGATCCGCTACGGTCGACGACCGTGGCCCTGACGCGTGTCGACCTCTACTCCGAGGTGCTCGGTCTCAGCACCTCGATGACGGTGATCCTGCCCCAGCAGACCACCACGCAGATCGGCATGTCCGGCAGCGCCGGGCAGGGCGACCCGCCCGTGCTCTACCTGCTGCACGGCCTGTCCGACGACGACACGATCTGGCTGCGCCGCACCTCGATCGAGCGGTACGTGGCGCCGCTCGGCCTGGCCGTGGTGATGCCGCAGGTGGGGCGCAGCTTCTACGCCGACGAGGAGCACGGCAACCGGTACTGGACCTTCCTCACCGAGGAGTTGCCCCGGCTGTGCCACGGGTTCTTCCGGCTCTCCGCGCGCCGGGAGGACACCTTCGTCGCCGGACTCTCGATGGGCGGCTACGGCGCGCTGAAGTGGGCGCTGCGCGAGCCGGGCCGCTTCGCGGCGGCGGCGAGCCTCTCCGGCGCGCTCGACGTGGCCGCCCGCCGCCACGCCACGACCGCGCCCCTCGACCCCGCCGTCTGGCACACCGCCTTCGGCGAGCGCACCGTCGCGGGCAGCGACGACGACCTCCTCGCCCTGCTCGGCAGGGCCACGCGCGACGACCTGCCCGCGCTGCGCGTCGCCTGCGGCACCGAGGACTTCCTGTACGAGGACAACCTGACCTTCGTGGCGGCGGCCCACGAGCGGGGCGTGCCGCTCACCGTGGACTTCTCCCCCGGCGCGCACGACTGGGCGTACTGGGACGCGAAGATCCAGGACGTGCTGGCCTGGCTGCCGCTGCGCACCGGCGGCTGAGCGCACGGGGCGCGGAAGCCGCCAGCCGGCTCAGGCGCCGACAGCGCCGTCGATGCCCTCGCGCAGCAGGTCGGCGTGACCGTTGTGGCGGGCGTACTCGTGGATCAGGTGCAGCATCACCAGCCGCAGGGACACGTCCTCGCCGGACCTGGCGTGGCGGCCGGTCACGTCGAGCGACTCGGCCGCGCGCTCGATGCGGCGGGAGTGCGCCACCTCCCGCTGCCAGGCGTCGAAGGCATCGGCGCGGGTGGCGCCGCTCGCGTCGTACGCCACCTGGAAGTCACCGGAGTCCGACCAGACCAGCGGCACGTCCTCGCCGTCGATGGTGCGGCGGAACCAGGCCCGCTCCACCTCCGCCATGTGCCGGACCAGGCCGAGCAGCGACAGGGTGGACGGGGGCATCGACTGCCGGCGCAGGTCCTCGTCGGACAGGCCGTCGCACTTCATCGCGAGGGTCGCCCGGTGGTAGTCGAGGAAGGCGCGCAGCATCTCGCGCTCACCCCCGGTGACGGGCGGCCCGATCCGTTCGGTGGCCACGGCCCACTCCCCCTCGCGTGACGGCACACCCGCCGTCCGACGGTCGCTCGGCTGCGCGGCGGGACCCCGCCGCAGGGTGATCATGCCGGACGTCGGCGGGGACGCGGTACGCGGCCGCCGCCCTCCGACCCGTGGCACCCCGAAGGTCCCGACCGGACGCGCCACGACCCCGTGATCAGGCCAGGAGCAGAAGGCCATCCTGTTTGTCCGGTAGTGCTCCCGTAGAACGACTGATGACCTGCGAATATGACGAAATTCGTCGCTCAGAGGCGATAATTTGACGAGTTAGCCAGGATCTATGGACATGAACCGCCGGCACTCGTAGGGTCTCACCATCTTCCGATGATCCTGGAGATGACGTGAACACTGCCGCCACGGAAATTCCCGCCAACTTGGCGACCGACCTCCACGCCGCCGCCACCGTGGTGGACGGGAGCACGGTCATCGAGCTCAGCGACGCCCACCTCGACCGGATCCGGCGAGGCGGCGTCACCGCTGTCAACCACACCGTCACCAGGCCGTACGCGGACACGGTCACCGCCCTGCGGGAGGTGAACCGGTGCCGCAGGTGGATCGACGAACACTCCGACGACGTGCTGCTCGCGCTGACCGTCGCCGACATCGAACGGGCCAAGGCCGAGGGCAAGGAGGCCGTCATCTTCGGTCCGCAGGACACGGAGATGATCGGCGTCGATCTCGACCTGCTCGGCACCTTCTACGATCTCGGCGTCCGCATCCTGCAACTGACCTACCAGCGGCAGAACCTGCTCGGCGCCGGCTGCGGCGAGGAGACCGACTCGGGTCTGACGCACCGGGGTCGCCGCTTCGTCCAGGCGATGGACGAGCTGGGCATCCTGGTCGACGTCTCGCACTGTGGCGAGCGCACCGGCCTGGACGCCATGGAGGCGTCCGCCAAGCCGGTCGTCGTCACCCATTCCTTCTGCGACGCGATGTCGCCGCACATCCGGGCCAAGTCCGACGGATACCTGCGCAGTCTCGCCGAGCAGGGCGGCGTCATGGGCATCACCACCTTGTCAGGTTTCCTGTACTACCCGGAGGACCCGTCCCGGCGTCCGGATCTCGCCCGCTTCGTCGAGCACGTCAGCCGCGTGGTGGAGGTGGCCGGCATCGACCACGTCGCGATCGCCACCGACTACGACGAGACGTGGACCGAGCCGATGCGGATCGCGCAGTTGAAGTCCATCGCCCAGTCGAAGTCCAAGGAGCACCAGAACCTCCTCGGCGACTTCGGCTGGGCCGAGCGTCGGGCGATCGGGATGGACGACGCCGCGGACTTCCCCAACTTCACCCAGGCGCTGCTGGACGGCGGCTTCTCGCCGGCGGACGTGACCAAGGTCCTCGGCGGCAACTGGCTCCGGGTCTACGGACAGACGTGGAAACCGGCCTGACCTGTAAGTGCTGATCGTGATACCAGCCAAGGAGACCCATGCGAACTCGTGTTTTGACCAAGGTGCTGGCAGTGGGCGTCATCTCGGCGCTCGCCGCCGGCTGCGGAGGCGGTGAGCCTCCGTCCAAGAACAGCGGCAGCAGCTCCAACGACGGCCTGAGCGGCAACGTCCGCCTTCAGGACGAGTCGCAGCCGGCAGGCACCCCGAAGTCCGGCGGTCGGCTCCGGGTCATGATCCGGCTGGACGCGAACGAACTCGACCCGCACCGCATGTCGGAGACCTCGGCCTTCGTCATCAACGAGCAGATCTACGAGTCGCTGGTGCAGTCGTACCGGGGCGAGATCAAGCCGGCCATCGCGGAGTCGTGGACGCAGAGCACCGACGGCCTGTCGGTGACGTTCAAGCTGCGCGACAACGCCGTCTTCCACAGCGGGCGCAAGGTGACCGCGGCGGACGTGAAGTACTCGATCGAACGGACCAAGGACCCGGCGACCCGGGCGCCACGGGCCCGTAGCTACGAGGGCATCACCTCGGTCACGGCGCTCGACGAACGTACCGTCGAGATGAAGCTGGCCAAACCGAACGCCGCGATCCTGACCCTGCTCTCCACCGCCGCCTCGTCGATCGTGGACCGCACGGTGGCCGAGGCGGGCGGCCTCAACGGCAGCGTCGACGGCGGCAGCGGCCCCTTCAAGATGGCCTCGCGGGTCACCGGCCAGGCCATCAAGCTCGACAAGCACGCCCAGTACTGGGAGCCGGGCGTCCCCTACCTCGACGGGATGGACTTCACGTTCAACCCGGACGACAACGCCCGCGCCGCGGCGGTTCGCAGCGGCACCGTCGACTTCCTCTGGCGTCCCGCGCCCGAGTTCATCGACGCGCTCAAGCGCGACGAGAAGCTCAAGTGGTACGGCGGCTCCGGGTCGCTCTCGCTGCACCTGCGGCTCAACACCTCCAAGGCCCCGTACGACAACGTCAAGGTCCGGCAGGCCATCTTCCTCGCGCTCGACCGCCAGGAGATCCTCAACGTGGCCAACTCCGGCTTCGGGACCGCGCTCAACGCCGGATACCTGCCACCGGACCGGTTCGGCGCGGTGCAGGAGCCGATCTACGGCAAGGCCGACATCGAGAAGGCCAAGGCGCTGCTGGCCGAGGCCGGGTACCCGAACGGCTTCGAGGCCAAGCTCATGGTCATCGCCACGTCGGCGTTCCAGGTGCGCTCGGCCGAGGTGGAGCAGCAGCAGCTCGCCAAGATCGGCATCAAGGTGACCATCGAGTCGGTCGAGTCGACCATCGCCGACACGAAGACGAAGTCCGCCGACTTCGACATGTACCAGTCCGGCTTCGGTCTGACCTACGACCCGGACGAGCGGTTCACCGCCAGCTTCCTCTCCGGCGGCGGCCTGAACTACGGCAACTGGACCGATCAGGAGTACGAGAACCTCGTCGTGCAGGCCCGCTCGGAGATGGACAAGGACAAGCGCGCCGCGCTCTACCAGCAGGCCGAGAAGATCCTGGCCGACCGCGGGCCGGTGGCCATGACCTTCCTGAACGCGGACTTCGACGTGGTGCAGAAGGACGTCATGGGATACCAGGGCGACCCGACACCGACGTACCGCTTCTACCGGCACATCTGGCTCGACCGCTGACGCCGTGGCGGGGACGCCGGCCTCCCGGCGCCCCCGCCACCCCCGCAGGACGACGAAAGGCAGGCCCATGACGGCTGTACCGCTGACCGACCGCTACGTCATCGCCGCCCGGCTCAAGGGCTATCTCAACAAGCACGGCGAGTCGGTGGCGCTGCTGACCGAGGCGCTCGAGCTGGAGCCGGGCAGCGCACGCCTGCTGCGCTTCCGTGGGCACCGGCGCATCTCGATCGGCGACTACGCCGGCGCCATCGCCGACCTGCGCGCCGCGGCCGACCAGCTGCCCGGCGTCGAGGACGAGTACGAGATGTACCAGCCCGAGGTGGAGAAGGACGTCGTCAGCCTGATCCTCGGCAGGCCCGAGCAGGTACGCCCGCAGCACCTCACCGACACCATGGCCGCCCAGGACCCGCAGGCCCTCGGCCGGTACCACACGACGCTGCACGCCGGCATCTGGTACCACCTCGGGGTCGCCCAGTACCTGAGCGGTGACTTCGAGGGCTGCCTGCCCAGCTTCCGCGCGGCCGAGGAGTCCTCCCGGCACCAGGAGGGCACCGTGGCGTCGCAGGACTGGCAGTACATGGCGCTGCGCCGCCTCGGCCGGCCGGCCGAGGCCGAGGAGGTGCTCGACCGGTTCCGCAAGATCGCCCTGGTCCAGGAGGACCACCTGGTCGGCTACGAGGGCCGGATGCAGCTCTACACCGGCGACATCACCCCTGAGCAGCTGTGGGCCATGTGTGACGGCAACGACCTGAAGACCGTCACACAGGGCTACGGTCTGGGCAACTGGCACTACTACCAGGGCGACATCGAGAAGGCCCGCGAGGTCTTCGACGGGGTGCTGCGGACCGGTGTCACGCACGCCTTCGCCTACCTCGCGGTCAAGGCCGAGTACGCCAACAATCCCGACTTCGCCGCGGCGGCGACGACAAAGGAGAACTGAGGACGATGGCAATCATCCGTGCCGAGATCGGCAAGCGTGACCAGGAGACCAAGAACGCGATCATCGCCGAGCTGACCGACGTGCTGGTCAAGTACGGCTCCCCGCGGGAGAACACCCACGTCCTGCTGTACGAGGTCTCGTACGACAACTGGGCCAAGGGCGGCCTGACCTACAACGAGCGGAAGAAGCAGGCGCAGGAGTCGTCATGACCACCGCCACCGGGGGACCCCACGTCCTGATCACGCCGAACCTGGCCGAGCTGCTGCCGCAGCTGCGCGAGCGCTATCCACAGTGCCGGTTCACGTCGGTGCCGGAGGACGAGCCGGTACGTGCGGAGTACCTCGACGCCGAGGTGATCCTACGCAGCGCGATGAACGAGGACACCTTCGACGAGCTGCTCAGCAAGTGCGACGGCCTGCGCTGGGTCCAGATCACCGCCGCCGGCTTCGACTGGGTGGGCGGCGACATCATGCGCCGCCGCCTCGACGAAGGGCTGGTCTACACCCGATCCGGGAACTCCTACAACGTGCCGATCGCCGAGTACGTCATCGGTGCGGTGCTGCTGCACCAGCGGGCGTTTCCCGAGCTGCGCGAGGCCCAGGAGCGCCGGGAGTGGGTGCGCATCGTCGGCCGGGACCTCATCGGCAGCACCATGCTGGTCTTCGGCACCGGCGGGATCGGGCGCGAGGTGGCCTGGCGCGCCAGGGCACTGGGCGTCACCGTGATCGGGGTCAACCGTGCGGGTACGCCCGCCGAGGGCTTCGACCGGGTGGTCTCGTTCGCCGACCACCTCGCGCAGCTGCCCGAGGCCGACTCCGTGGTGCTGGCCATGCCACTGACCAGGGAGAACCGGTACTTCTTCGACGCTGAGCACTTCGCGGCGATGAAGGAGACCGGCATCCTGGTCAACGTCGGGCGGGGTGCGCTGGTCGTCGAGGACGCCCTCGTCGACGCCATGCGGCAGGGCCGGATCGCCGGTGCCGTGCTCGACGTGTTCGAGGAGGAGCCGCTGCCCCCGGAGCACCGGTTGTGGGGGCTGCCCCGCACGACGCTCACCCCGCACACGTCGTTCCGGGGTTCGGGCAACCTGCAGCGGCTCTACGCGGACTTCTGCGCCAACTTCGACCTGTACCTGGCCGGTGAGCCGTTGACCGGCACGAAGCGTCAGCCCGAGCTGGGGTACTGACCGACCCGTCCGCGTCGTGAGGCGGCGGAGCACCTGGATACGGATGCTCCGCCGCCTCACGTCGTGCCCGGCCGCTGCCGCCCGGCGTCCGGGGGGACGCGGCGCCTGATGTCGTCAACGACTCAGCTCGACAGGGCGGACACGCCGTACGCGTCCCGCAGACACGCCGGCGGCCGACCCGGTCGATCGGGTGGGCCGCCGGCGTCCTGCGGTCCTGCCGGGGATCACCCGAGCAACGAGCGGGCCGCCGCCAGCACGTCGTCCTCGCCCAGCAGCACCTGGTCGGCGGCCGGGCCCAGGGGAACGTAGCTGTCGACGCTGTTGACGCGCGAGATCGGGCCGGTGAAGCCGCGGTCAACCAGCGCGGCCACCACCGCCTCGGAGACGCCACCACTGGTGCGGCTCTCGTCGACGACGAGCACCCGCGAGACCCCGGCGAGCGCGGCGCGCAGGCTCACGGCCGGCAGCGGCGACAGCCACTGCAGGTCGATGACCCGGGTGCTGACCTGTCGTTCCCGGGCCAGCGTCGCGGCCACCCGCAGGCTCATCGGAACGCCGTTGCCGAAGGTGACCATCGCCAGGTCCGTGCCCTCGCACACCGTCCGCACCTGGCCGAGCGGGTTCTCCGTCGCCGCCCAGTCGGCCGGCTCCGGATAGTCGGCGAGCCAGCCGCCGTCGCCGTCGGTGTGCAGGTCACGCCGATGGTAGAGCGCGATCGGCTCCAGGAAGACACACACCCGCCCCTCCTGCTCGGCCAGGGCGAGACACTGGCGCAGCAGGGCGGGAGCGGTGGCCGGGTGTGCGGCGACCGCGAAGGCCAGCCCGGGGATGTCCCGCAGCACCGCCACCGAGTTGTCGTTGTGGAAGTGCCCGCCGAACCCCTTCTGGTAGGCCAGGCCGGCGATCCGCACCACCATGCCGTTGGAGTACTGCCCGTCGGAGAAGAAACGCAGCGACGCGGCCTCACCGCGCAGCTGGTCCTCCGCGTTGTGCAGGTAGGCCAGGTACTGGATCTCCGGGATCGGCAGCGTGCCGGCCAGGGCCCCGCCGAGCGCCACCCCGAGGATGGTCTGTTCGTCGAGGAGGGTGTCGAAGACCCGGCTGGCCCCGAAGACCTTCCGCAGCCCCCGGGTGACGCCGTAGACGCCACCCTTGCGCGCCACGTCCTCGCCGAAGACCTGAGCCTGCGGCCAGGTCAGCAGCGCGTCGTGCAGGGCGGCGTTGATCGACTGGGCCAGGGTGAGCGGGCCGCGGGACTCGGGGGGTCTGCCGCCGAACGCCCTCTCCCGTCCGGCACCGGCACGGCGCGCGGCGGCGCCGACCCGGTCCACCCGCCGGGCGGTCAACGGTGCGGTCACCGCCGCCGGGTCGTCCAGTCGCCCGACCCGGCCCAGCATCAGCTCGGCCTGCTCCATCACCCGCTTGCGGGAGTGCTCGTAGCGGTCGAGGGTCTCGGCCGGGCTGAGTATCCCGCGCCGCGCGAGCAGGGCCGCGGTCGCCAGGATCGGATCGCGGGCGTGGTCGGCGAGGATCTCCGCGCGGGCGCGGTAGGCAAGTTCGGCGTCGGAACCGGCGTGGCCCATGAACCGTACGGTGCTCAGGTGCAGCACGGCGGGCCGGCGCCGGGTACGCACCTGGTGCGCCACGTCGGCCGCGGTGGCCAGCAGGCCTGCGGGATCGGTGCCGTCGGCGTACGCGTAGTCGATGCCGGGCAGGGCCGACAGCATCCGGCGCACCCAGCCCCGCGGGGAGCGGGTGCTGATGCCGATGCCGTTGTCCTCGCAGACGAACAGCAGCGGTACCGGGATGCCCTGGTGGGCGCTGTAGCCCACCGCGTTGAGGGCGCCCGCCGCCGTGGAGTGGTTGGCAGAGGCGTCGCCGAAGCTGCACACCACCACGGCGTCGGCCGGGTATCCGGTGTCGGTGACGCCCCGGTCGAGCGCGAACGCCAGGCCCATGGCCCGCGGCAGGTGGGAGGCGATCGTCGACGTCTGCGGGATGATGTTCAGGTCCCGGTGGCCGAAGACCTTGTGCCGACCACCGGAGATCGGGTCCTGCCGGGACGCCGCCGCCGAGTGCAGCACGTCCGCGATCGGCGTGGAGCCGGCGACCTGACCGGCCCGCGCGGCGTAGAAGCCGCCGGAACGGTAGTGCAGCAGGGCGGGATCGGTCGGGCGCAGCGCCAGCGCGACGGCGGCGTTGCTCTCGTGCCCGCTGGAGCCGATCGTGTAGAACCCCTCCTGCCGGGCCTGCAACCAGCGCAGCGCGAGGTCGAGGTGCCGGCTCTGGATCTGGGCGTCGAGGTAGTCCAGCAGCAGGCCGGGGTCCACGTCGACGTCCGGGGAGGTCTGCTCGGGCAGCGACTGACCCGCGGACCACTCGGTGAGGCGGCGGACCAGATGCTCGTCGATGGATTCCACGCGGTTGTGCTCCTTGCGGGTCAGCGACTGGAACGGCCCCGCAGCCGCGGGTCCAGAACGTCGCGAAGGGTGTCGCCCAGGAGGTTGAAACCGAGAACGGCGATCATGATGCAGACCCCTGGTACGACCGACGGCCAGATCGACATCTCCATGAAGGACTTGCCGTTCGAGAGCATCGAGCCCCAGGACGGTTGGGGCGGCTGCACGCCGAGCCCGAGGTAGCCCAGGGACGCCTCGATCAGGATCGCGTAGGCGATGCTCGTGGTGAACTGCACCGCGATCGGGGCGACCGAGTTGGGCAGGATGTACTTGAGGATGAGCCGGGTGTTGCTCAGCCCGACCGCCTGGCCCGACTCCACGTACGGCTCCCGGCGCACCGACATCGCGGTGCCGCGCACGATCCGGGCGAAGCTGGGGATGAAGACGATGACCAGGGCCAGGACGAGGTTCTCCGTGCCCGGCCCGCGGGCGGCCACGACCGCGAGGGCCAGCAGCAGGGTGGGGAAGGAGAACATGATGTCGGTCGCCGGGGTGATGATCGCGTCGAGTACGCCCCGGTAGAAGCCGGCGAGCAGCCCCAGCAGGACGCCGATGGCCCCGGCGCAGGTCACCACGATCAGGCTCACCGTCAACGAGGTGCGCGCGCCGTAGAGCGCCCGGCTGAGCAGGTCGCGCCCGGCCTCGTCGGCGCCGAGCGGGAAATCGCCCCCGGGCGGGGCGAGCCGCTGGTCGGACATCGCGGTCGGGTCGTACGGGGAGATCAGCGGGGCCAACGCGGCGGCCGCCATCATCAGCACCACGATGACCAGCCCGACCAGGCCGACCTTGTCACGCGTCAGCAACCTCAGCAGGTGCCCGCCACGACGCCCGACAGACTTCAGGGAGGCGCCCTCCTGCTGCTTGCCGGGACGTTGGCGGGGGCCGGGAACGACTTCAGTGACCACTGCGCAACCTCGGATCCAGGTAGGTGTAGAGCAGGTCGACGAGGAGGTTGACCACGACGTAGAAGAAGGCCAGGAAGAGCAGGGTCCCCTGGACGACGGGGTAGTCACGCTGGCTGATCCCACGGATGACCATGGTGCCGAGCCCCGGCCAGGCGAAGACCTGTTCCACGATGACCGTGCCGCCCAGCAACGCCCCGGCCTGGATGCCCAGCACGGTCACCACCGGGATGAGCGAGTTGCGCAGGGCGTGCCGGACCATGACCCCGCGTTCGCCCAGCCCCTTGGCGCGGGCGGTGCGGACGTAGTCCTGGTTGAGCACCTCCAGCATGCTGGACCGGGTCATCCGCATGCTGATCGCCGCGAGACTGGCGCCGAGGGTGACCGAGGGGAGGACGAGGTACTTCAGGCTGCCCAGGAAGCCCTCGCCCTCCCCGGCGCCCTGTGACGGCAGCCAGCCCAGCGAGACCGAGAAGATGTACACCAACAGGATGCCGAGCCAGAAGTTCGGCAGCGACAGCCCGATCAGCGACGCGACCCGGGTGCTGGCGTCGAGCAGGCCGTTGCGCTTGGTGGCGCTGAGCACACCGAGCGGGATCGAGATGAGGATCGAGACCAGCAGCGCCGAGACGGCCAGCAACAGCGTGGACGGGAAGCGCTGCATGATCTCTTCGAGCACCGGCTGACCGGTGCGCATCGAGGTGCCGAGGTCGCCCTGCAGGAGGGCGCCCAACCACCGCACGAACTGTTCGTACACGGGCATGTCCAGCCCGAAGTAGCGGCGCATCTCCGCCTCGATCGCGGGGTCGCCGAAGTCCTGCCCCATGATCGAGCTGATCACGTCGCCGGGGATCATGCGGATCACCAGGAACGAGATCACCGAGATCCCGAACAGGACCGGAATAACCGATACAAGGCGGATCAGCGTGATGCGCAGCATGTCTTGCCTCTTTCGGTCTGGTCAGACTTCAGAACCGGGCGCGCCAGGATCCGAGCTCGCGTCCCAGGCGGACTCCTCGTCGCCGGTGACAGCGATGTCGCGGGCCCACTCGTGCGCACGCTTGGCGACCCGCAGCACCATCACCGAGCGGCTCTCCATCACCCCGTCGAGGTGGCCCAGCCGCTCCGTCCAGAACCGGCGCATGGCGTTGCTGGAGGCGAAGTAGCCGACGGCGATGACGTCGAACTGCCCGGTCACGTGGTAGACGTACGCGATCTCGGGCATGCCCGCAAGCTTGTCGATGAGCTGTTCGGTGCTGCCCGGCGCACTCTGGATCTCGAAGAGTGTGTGCACCGGACGCCCCATGAACGCGGCGCTGGGAATCGCGGCGAACTGCAACTGCCCGTCCGCGATCAACCTTTCCATCCGTCGTCGGACCGACCCTTCCGACAGACCGACCTTGGCGGCCAGCGCCACGTTCGTCTGTCGCGGGTCCTGGACGAGTTCCCGGATGATGCTGCGATCTTTTTCGATCGAGCTCTTGGATGCCAACGTTGCTCCAACTTCACTGGGTGGCGGTATTCGTCGCTGCCGGGAGCCTAGACGACGAACATCGTCTGTGCAACACTCCTGGTTGACGAATGGCGACGTTCAAGCGTCCAGACTGCGGGGTGGGTTCGATGGCCTTGTTGGAGGTGCGGGACCTGCGTACCGAATTCCGTGCGGCACGGGGTTCGGTGACGGCGGTCGACGGGGTCTCGTTCACCGTCGACGCCGGCGAGACGGTGGCACTGGTGGGCGAGTCCGGCTGCGGAAAGTCGGCCACCGCGCAGTCCATCATGGGCCTGATCGTGCCGCCGGCCGGACAGGTGACCGGCGGACAGGTCCTCTTCGAAGGACGGGACCTGGTGCGCCTGCGCCCTCGCGAGCTGCGGGCCGTCCGCGGCAAGGGCATCTCGATGATCTTCCAGGACCCGATGACCTCACTGAACCCGGTGCTGACCGTGGGGAAGCAACTCACCGAGACCCTGGAGCTGCACCTTGGACTCAGCCGCAGGGCTGCGCGTACGCGAGCCGTCGAACTGCTGGAGATGGTGCGCATCCCGGCCGCGGAGACCCGGCTGAGTTCCTATCCGCACCAACTCTCCGGTGGCATGCGGCAACGCGTGATGATCGCGATGGCCCTCTCCTGCCAGCCCCGGCTGATTCTCGCCGACGAGATCACCACCGCACTCGACGTGACCATCCAGGCGCAGATCCTGGAACTGCTACGGGAACTGGCCCGGGAGACCCGGACCGCCGTCCTGCTCATCACCCACGACCTCGGGGTGGTGGCCGGCATGGCGGAACGGGTCAACGTGATGTACGCCGGGCAGATCGTGGAGCGGGCCGAGACGGTCGACCTGTTCCACCGTCCGCAGATGCCCTACACGTGGGGGCTGCTGGGGTCGGTGCCCCGGCTGGACCTCGTCCGTGGCGGCAAGCTGCGCCCGATCGCCGGGCGCCCGCCGGAGCTGTCGGAGATGCCCCCCGGCTGCCGGTTCGCGCCCCGCTGCGCGCACGTCCGGGAGACGTGCCAGGGAGACGCACCCGACCTCATCACCACGTGGGAGAAGCCGGACCGGGGCCAGCTGACCCGCTGCTGGGGCATGCGACCGGAAAGCGAGGGCGGCTGGCTCTCCACCCAGGACCGGCACCCCTATCTCTCGACAGAGGAGAGCTGATGACCGAATCCCCTGTCGCCGCTTCCGAGCACGCCCTGCTGCGGGTGCGCGACCTGGCGGTCGACTTCAAGGTGCCCGCGCGTGGCAAGCTGCGTCCGGCCCGCCTGCGCGCCGTGTCCGGGGTGGACCTCGACGTCCGGCGGGGCGAGATCATCGGAGTGGTTGGTGAGTCCGGCTGCGGCAAGTCCACCACCGGGCGGGCCATCCTCCAGCTCCTCAAACCCACCAGCGGAACGGTGACCTTCGACGGCACCGAGCTGACCACCCTGAGCCGGGGCCGGATGCGGGCGATGCGCCGGCGGATGCAGATGATCTTCCAGGACCCGTACGCGTCGCTGAACCCGCGCATGACCATCGGCGAACTCATCGAGGAGCCGCTGCTCGTGCACGCGGACCTCTCCGCCGCCGGGCGGCGGGCCAAGGCGGTGGACACCATGCAGCTGGTCGGGCTCAGCGAGCAGTGGCGCGACCGCTATCCGCACGAGTTCTCCGGCGGCCAGCGACAACGGGTGGGCATCGCGCGGGCGCTGGTCAGCAACCCGGACTTCATCGTCGCCGACGAGCCGGTCTCCGCGCTCGACGTCTCGGTCCAGGCCCAGATCGTCAACCTGCTCGAACAACTGCAGGAGGAGCTGGGTCTGACGATGATGTTCATCGCCCACGACCTGGCCGTCGTGCGGCACCTCTGCGACCGCATCGCCGTGATGTACCTCGGCACCGTCGTCGAGGTGGGCGAGTGCGAGGACATGTACCGCAGGCCGCAGCATCCCTACACCAAGGCACTGTTGTCGGCGGTGCCGATCCCCGATCCGCTGGTCGAGACCGAGCGCCAGCGCGTGATCCTCACCGGAGACGTGCCGAGCCCGCTCAGCCCACCCAGCGGATGCCGCTTCCGCACCCGGTGCTGGAAGGCGCAGGAGATCTGCGCGGTGCAGGAGCCGGTGCTCACGACGGCAGCCGGCAGCGGCCACCAGGTCGCCTGCCACTTCCCCGAGGAGCCCGGCCCGATGGACCAGACCCTCGCCGCCGCGGCCGGTGGCCGATGAGCGTGACCGTGCATCTCAATCTCGTCGACGGCGAGTGGGTCGACGGGGAACGCCGGTCCAACGGCAACCCCGCCCGCCCCGGCGAAGTCGTCAGCGAGTACGCCGTGGCCGACCGGGACACCGCCCGCGCGGCGATCGAAGCCGCCCGCCGTGCGCAGCCCGGCTGGGCCAGCCAACCCGTCGGGTCCCGCATGGCCGTCCTGGACGACATCGGCACCACCATCCTGCGCCGCACCGAGGAACTCGCGGTCCTGCTCTCGCGGGAGGAGGGCAAGCTGCTCAGCGAGGCGCGCGGAGAGGTCACCCGCGCCGGCCAGACCTTCCGCTACTACGCCCACCAACTGCTGCAACCGCAGGGCGAGGTCTACTCCTCCACCCGCCCCGGCGTCCACGCCGAGGTCCGGCGCCGCCCGCTGGGCGTGGTCGGGATCATCACACCCTGGAACTACCCCCTCGCCATCCCGGCCTGGAAGGTCGCGCCCGCGCTCGCCTACGGCAACGCGGTCGTGCTCAAACCCGCCGAACTGGTCACCGCCTCGGCCGGGGAACTCGCCCGGATCATCGCCGGATCCGCGCTGCCGCCCGGCGTGTTCAACCTCGTCATGGGCGCCGGGCGGGTCGTCGGCGAGGAGCTGCTGACCTCGACCGGGATCGACGGCGTCTCCTTCACCGGAGGCACCGGCACCGGCGGCCACGTGGCACGGCAGTGCCTCGCGCACGGCAACAAGCGGTTCCAGCTGGAGATGGGTGGCAAGAACCCCCTCGTCGTGCTCGACGACGCCGATCTGGAGGTCGCGGTGCGCTGCGCCCTGGACGGCAGCTTCTTCAGCACCGGCCAGCGCTGTACGGCGTCGAGCCGGCTGATCGTGCAGGCGGGCATCCACGACCGGTTCGTCGACGCGCTGGCCGCGGCGGCCGGCGCGCTACGGGTCGGCGACCCACTCGACCCCCAAAGCGAGCTGGGCCCGGTGGTGAGCCCCGAACAGCTCGCCCAGAACCTCGACTACGTCCGGATCGGGCGCGACGAGGGCGCGAGGGTGGTGGCCGGCGGGACGCACCACCCGGACGAGGGGCAGTTCATGCGGCCCACCCTCTTCGCGGGCGCACGCAACGACATGCGGTTGGCCCGGGAGGAGATCTTCGGCCCGGTCTCCTGCGTGATCGAGGTCGACGACCTCGACGAGGCGATCAGCGTCGCCGGCGACACCGACTACGGGCTCTCCGCCGGCATCGTGACCACGTCGCTGTCGGCGGCCGAACGGTTCAAACGCGACGCCCGCGCCGGCATCGTCTCGGTCAACCTGCCCACCGCCGGGACCGAGCTGCACCTGCCCTTCGGCGGCACCGGCGCCTCCAACCACGGCCCCCGGGAGCAGGGCGGCTACGCGCGGGACTTCTACTCCGTACCGGTGACCTGCTACACCGGCTGGTGAGGACGCCATGACACCGAAGATCCTGCTCACCGAGCCGATCGCCACGCCCGGCATGGAGCTGCTGCGGGCGGCGGGCGAGGTGCACGTCGCCCACGCCACCGACCCGGCGACACTCGCCGCCGGGCCACTGACCACCGCCGACGCCCTCGTGGTGCGCTCCTCACCGGTGACTGCCGACATGCTCGAAGCGGGCCGCCGGCTCAGGGTCGTCGGCCGCCACGGCGCCGGGCTGGACGGCATCGACCTCGCCGCCGCCGACCGCCTGGGCATCCCGGTGGTCAGCACGCCGGGCGCCAACGCCGAATCGGTCGCCGAGTTCGTCATCCTGGCCGCCCTCACCCTCGCCCGGCAGGCGCCGTCGGCCGCCGCGTCGTTGACCCGGGGCGCCTTCCCGGCCGGCCGGTCGCTGCCGTCCGCGGTCGTCGCGGCCGGGCTCACCGGGACCATGCTGGCCGGCCGCACGCTGGGCCTCGTCGGGCTCGGCGCGATCGGCCGGGGCGTCGCGGCCCGCGCGCAGGGCCTGGGCATGAACGTGATCGGGTACGACGTCGCGACGGCCACCCCGCCCCCGGGCGTACGCCTCGTCGCGCTGGACGACCTGCTGCGCGAGGCCGACGTGGTGAGCCTGCACGTGCCCCAGACCCCGCAGACGACCGGCCTGATCGGCGTCGCCGCGCTCGCCCGGATGCGGCCGGACGCCCTGCTGGTCAACACCGCGCGGGCCGGGGTCGTGGACAGCGGGGCCGTACTCGCCGCGCTCGACGCCGGGCGACTGCGGGGCTACGCGGTCGACGTCTTCGCGCCCGAGCCGCCCCGCCCCGACGATCCGCTCCTGCACCATCGGAGGGTCTTCGCCACCCCGCACATGGCGGCGATGACCCACGACGCGCTGGACGCGATGGCCGTCGCCGTCGCGCGTAGCGTGATCGCGCACCTGCAAGCCCCGGGAGGAAACCAACCGTGACCCTGTCCATCCCCTCGCCCGCGCTCGCGTACTTCGGCGTCGACGCCCTGATCGACGACGACACCCGGGACCTCCAGGCCGCCGTCCGCGGCTTCGTCGACCGGCGGATCCGACCGGAGATCGCCACCTGGTACGAGCAGGGCCGCCTGCCCGTACGGGAGCTGGCCCGCGAACTCGGCGAACTCGGCGTGCTCGGCATGCACCTGAGCGGCTACGGCTGCGCCGGCACCTCCGCCGTCGCGTACGGGCTGGCCTGCTTCGAACTGGAGGCGGGCGACTCGGGGCTGCGCTCCCTGGTCTCGGTGCAGGGATCGCTCGCCATGTACGCCATCTGGCGCTTCGGCTCCGAGGAGCAGAAGCAGCAGTGGCTGCCCCGGATGGCCGCCGGCGAGGCGATCGGCTGCTTCGGCCTGACCGAACCGGACTTCGGCTCCGACCCGGCCGGGATGCGCACCAGGGCCCGCCGCGACGGGGACGACTGGGTGCTCAACGGCACCAAGATGTGGATCACGAACGGCTCCGTCGCGGACGTCGCCGTGGTGTGGGCCCGCACCGACGAGGGCGTACGCGGCTTCCTCGTCCCCGCCGGCACCCCCGGCTTCACTGCCCCCGAGATCACCCGCAAGCTCTCCCTGCGCGCCTCGGTCACCTCGGAACTCGTCCTCGACGACGTGCGGCTGCCCGCCGACGCGATGCTGCCGGAGGCCGCCGGCCTGTCCGGGCCGCTGACGTGCCTCAACGAGGCCCGCTTCGGCATCGTGTTCGGGGCGCTGGGCGCGGCCCACGACTGCCTGGAGACGACGATCGCGTACGCCCGCAGCCGGCAGATCTTCGACAAGCCGCTGGCCGCGTACCAGGCCACCCAGCTCAAGCTCGCCGACATGGGGCTGGAGTTGGGCAAGGGAATGCTGCTGGCGTTGCAGATCGGTGCGCTGAAGGACGCCGGCACGCTCGACCACCGGCAGATCAGCCTGGGCAAGCTCAACAGCGTGCGGGAGTCCATCGCCATCGCCCGCGAGTGCCGCGCGATCCTCGGCGCGGCCGGGATCACCCTCGACTACCCGGTCATTCGGCACTCGGCCAACCTCGAGTCCGTGCTCACCTACGAGGGCACGTCCGAGGTGCATCAGCTGATCATCGGGCAGGTGCTGACGGGTCACGCCGCCTTCAAGTGAGCGGGGCGCGCAGGCACCTCGTGTCGCCTCGTCGCCGGCGATGGGTGGCCACGAGGTCTCCGGTACGGGTTCTTCCTGGTCGTTGAACCACCTACCGGAGACCCCGTGGAAGGCGCGTGAGGCTGATGAACCACTGTCGCCGTTTATGAAACAGACCGTAGTCGGCGTGGTGCGGCGCGACCACGGCAGCCGTCACGCCGGCACGCCCGACACGACGTCCGCGACATTGCCCTGGTAGCAGGTGGTGGTGGAGATGCTGGGGGCGGTGACCACCGGGCCGTAGACCACGTATCGCTGGCCTGTCTGCGCGTTGCGGCACTGGATCTGGACCCGGTAGGTGCCGGTGTCGCACTGGGCGGTACCACGGCCGTAGTAGTGGTTGCTCCCCTGGTGGACCCACTCCGCCCAAGAGACGCAACCGGTGACGCCGGCCGTGGGCAGTGGGTCCTCGACGGGGTACACGCCCTCGGCGACGTTACCGCTGTAGCAGGTGGCGGTGGCCGTGCCCGGCGCGTTCACCGCATAGCCACCGTAGATGACGTAGCCCACGCCCGTCTGCAGGTTGCGGCACTGAAGCTTGACCTTGTAGCGGCCGGTGGCGCACTGCACGTTGCCCCGACCGTAGTAGTAGCTGTTGCCGCCCTCCTGCACCCACTGCACCCACGTCGTGCAGCCGGTGGGGGCGACCTGGACGCCGAGGTCGGATTGCGCCACCACGTGGGCCGGTGCCGGGGCGGCCTGCGCGGGTGCGGCCACGGCGGAAAGGCCGAGGACAGCGGCTGCGACCAGCGAAAGCGGATGCCTGATCAAGTCTGTCTCCTGATTAGGGATAGAGGGGTCTTGCCCGCACGGCAGGGACAATATCAGGAAAAGCTTCGAACAACGTCTATGCGACGTCACCGTAGTTCGTCGAGGACTCGAATCTTGGCGTAGTGCCGGTCGACCTGTCTCTGACGGCGGGACAGGCGGTGCGGCGGCGTTTGAACGGAGTCCGGACGGCGCCGCGTGTGACGGGGCGGGACCCTAGCCGCCCGCCGGCTCGGCCGAGGAGCGGGCCACGGGCACGTCGAAGTAGGTGTCCGGCCAGGGTTCGTCGCGGTAGCGGTAGTGCCACCACTCGCGGTCGTAGTTGACGAAGCCCCCGTCGGTCATGAGCTGCCGCAGCAGCCGCCGGTTGTCCCGGGCCACGCCGGTGACCTGCGGCGAGTCGGTGTGCGCGAGCGGGTCGAAGCAGTCGAAGCCGGTGCCCATGTCGACGCCGTTGTCGGCGAACCGCTGGCCCTTCGGGGCGGTGCAGGAGACCAGGGGCTGGCCCGGGGCGTACGGGGGCTGGGTGGGGGTCGGCACGTCGACCAGGGTCAGGTCGAGCGTGCTGCCCCGGCTGTGGGCGGTGGGGGCGCCGATGTAGCCCTCGTCGAACAGCTCGGACTTGGCCACCCGGGGATAGAACTCGGCCTTCATCCGCTGCTCCCCGGGCTGCCCGGCCCACTCGACGAAGTCGTCGGCGGCCCGCCGGGGGCGGTAGCAGTCGTACACCTTCAGGCTGCGGCCCCGGGCCAGCGCGGCGTCCTGCACCCGGCGCAGCGCCTCGGCGGCCGGGCGGCTGAGCAGGCAGAGGGGTTCGGCATAGCCGGCGACCGGGCGTCCGACGAAGTTGTGCGCGCCCGCGTACCGGATGTCGGTGCGGATGCGCGGGTCGACGTCGGTGAGGACGACGAGGCCCGGCCCGCGCGGCGTGACCGCCGACGCCGACGTCCGCGGAGCGGACGATGGCGGGGCGGACGGTGGCGGCGTCGGTGAGGCGGCCGGTGGCGGCGCGGCGGACGGCGACGGCGACGGCGCGGGCCGGGTGCAGCCGGGCGCGAGCGCCACGATCACGACGGCCGCCGCGACGGCCCGCCCACGGGCGGTCGCGGTTCGCCGGCGGATCCGCGCTGGGCTGGCCACGCCCCCTGTCTATCAGGCTGCGGGCCGTCGGGCGCCCGGTCCGGCGACAGGTGTACGCGCAGGAAGCGCACGGCCGCCTCGTCGTCGTCGATCCCGCCGGCCTCGTGACCGTTGTACCGCCAGACCGACACCTCCGTCGGCCCCCGCCAGGCGTTGACGGCGGCGAAGACGGTCGACGGCGGCACGATCTCGTCCATCAGCGCGACGGAGAAGCGGCCCGGCAGGTGGCACCGGCGGGCGAAGTTGACCCCGTCGACGTAGGCCAGGGTGGCCAGCACCCGCTCCTCGGCGTGCCGGTGGATCGCCAGGAAGTCACGGACCTCCCGGTAGGGGTACGCGTCGGTGACCGTGATCGCGCGCGGGATGTCGCACAGGAAGGGCACGCCCGCCACGACGGCCCGCAGGTCGGGCCGCAGCGCCGCCACGGCCAGCGCCGCCGCCCCGCCCTGGCTGTGCCCGAGGACCGCGACCCGCGCCGGATCGACCGCCGGCAGGGTCCGGGCCGCGTCCACCGCCCGCACCGCGTCGGTGAGGAACCGCCGGTAGTAGTACGTGCGGGGGTCCGTCACGCCCCGGGTGAGCACCCCCGGCGCCTCGGGGCCGGCGGCGGCCGGATCCGGGGTGTCCCCCCGGGCCCAGCCCGCCCCCTGCCCCCGGGTGTCCATCTGCAGGTGTGCGAAGCCGGCCGAGGCCCAGAGCAGGTTCTCCAGCGGGTGGCCCCGGCCGCCGCCGTAGCCGGCGTACTGCACGACGGTGGGCAGCGGCGGCTCGACGCCGCGCGGCAGCCGCAGCCAGGCCCGCACCGGCTGCCCGGCGAACCCGGGGAAGGTCACGTCGTGCACGTCGATCGTGCTCAGCCCGGTGGGCACCGGCTCGACGCGCACCGGCCAGCCGCACTCGCGCGCCTCGGCGATCGTGTCCGCCCAGAACCGGTCGAAGTCCGCCGGCTCCGACACCTGACCCCGGTACGCCCGCAACTGCTCCTCGGGCAGGTCGGTGAGGGCCACCGCTCAGCCGGCCGACGGCGTGACGGCGAAGCGGGGGTGCAGCCGCCGGGTGTGGTCGACGTGCCGGGCCGGACCACGCAGCGCGACCGCCGCCACGAGCCGGTGGTCGGTGCTGGACGCCGCCAGCCGCAGCTCCAGCTCGCCCGGCTCGACCACGCGCCGTCCGTCGCGCCCCGTGAACGAGAACAGGTCGGCCGGCACCGCCAGGTCGATCCGGCAGGCCGCGCCCGCCTCCAGCGGCACCCGCAGGTAGCCGACGAGGCGCTGCACGGGCTGGACCACCGAGGCCACCGGGTCGTGGGCGTACACCTGCACCACCTCGCTGCCCCACCGGGAGCCGGTGTTGCGCAGCGTGAAGTGCAGCCGCAGCTCCCCGTCGGTCGCCGCGACCGGCTCGTCGAGCACCAGGCCCGACCAGTCGAACGTGGTGTAGCCGAGGCCGTGCCCGAAGCCGTACGCGGGCGTCGGGTCGACGTTGGAGACGTCGCTGGCCTGGCCCAGCCGCGCCGACAGGTAGGTGGCCGGCTGCGCGCCCGGCCCGCGGGGCACGCTGACCGGCAGCCGCCCCTGCGGGTCGACCCGGCCGCCGAGCACGCCGGCGATGGCCGGGGTGCCCTCCTCGCCGGGGAAGAACGACTGAACGATCGCCGCCGCCTCGGTCACCGCCCGGCCCAGCGCGTAGGGGCGCCCGGCGAGCAGCGTCACCACCACGGGCGTGCCGGTGTCCAGCAGCGCGTCGAGCAGGTGCTGCTGCGCCCCGGGCAGGGCCAGCGACTCGGCGTCGCAGCCCTCGCCGCTGGTGCCCCGCCCGAACAGGCCCGCCCGGTCGCCGAGCGCGGCGACCACCACGTCCGCGCCCCGCGCCGCCTCGACCGCCGCCGCCACCCCGGCGGTGTCGTCGCCGTCGACGGAGACGCCGGGCACGGTGTCCACGACGCTGCCCGCGAACTCGGCGCGCAGCGCCGCCGCCAGGGTGGGCAGCTCGATGCCGACGGGCACCTCGGGGTGGCGGGAGCCGACGTGGGCCGGGAACGAGTAGCAGCCGAGCACCGCCGTGGGGCTCTCCGCCTGCGGGCCGACCAGCGCGATGCGGGCCGGCCGGTCGAGCGGCAGGATGCCGTCGTTGGCCAGCAGCACCACGGATCGCTCGGCGACCTCGCGAGCCAGCGCCCGGTTGGCCGGCGGGTCCAGGTCGACGGTGCCGCGCAGCGCGTCCGGGTCGGACAGGTCGGCGCCGGCCAGCGCGGCCGGCACCGGGCTCCAGTCGGCGTCGAGGAGGCCCAGCTGTGCCTTCTGCGTCAGCACCCGGCGGACCGCCCGGTCGATCAGCGCCTCCGGCACCGCACCGGCCGCGAGCGCCTCGCGCAGCGGCTCCCCGAAGGTCTTCACGGTCGGCAGCTCGACGTCCACGCCGGCGGCCAGGGCCTCCGCCGCCGCCTCGGCCCAGCCGGCGGCCACCCCGTGCAGGGTGTGCAGGAAGGCGATGCCGAAGTAGTCGGCCACCACGGTGCCCGAAAAGCCCCAGGCCTCGCGGAGCAGGCCGGTCAGCAGCTGCTCGTCGGCCGCCGACGGCATCCCGTCGGTGTCGGTGTAGGCGTGCATCACCGACCGCGCGCCGCCCTCGCGTACCGCCATCTCGAACGGCGGGAGGATCACGTCCGCGCGCTCGCGGGGGCCCATCGGCACCGGCGCCAGGTTGCGCCCGCCCCGGGAGGCGGAGTAGCCGGCGAAGTGCTTCAGCGTCGCCACCACGCCAGCGGACTCCAGCCCCCGAACGTACGCGGTGGCGATGGTGCCCACCAGGTAGGGGTCCTCCCCGATGGTCTCCTCCACCCGCCCCCAGCGCGCGTCGCGCACCACGTCGAGAACCGGCGCCAGCCCCTGGTGCACGCCGACGCGGCGCAGGTCGGCGCCGATGGCGGCGGCCATCCGCCCGATCAGCTCCGGGTCGAAGGTGGCGCCCCAGGACAGCGGCACGGGGTACGCGGTCGCGCCCCAGGCGGCGAAGCCGGCCAGGCACTCCTCGTGCGCCATGGCCGGAATGCCGAACCGGTTGGCGGCGGCGACGCGCTGCTGGGTCCGCAGCAGCGACAGCGCGCCGAGCGCGGGGTCGACGGGCGCGGTGCCGAACGGGCGGGTGAGCTGGCCGAGGCCGGCGTCCAGCAGGTCGTCCAGGTCGACCGCTTCCTCCATGTCGTGCTGGTACGGCGCGACCTCTCCCCCGTCGGCGGCGGCGCCGACCCAGACGCCATAGAGCTGGGCCACCTTCTCCGGCAGGGTCATCGCGGCGACCAGGGCGTCGACGCGGGTCGCGAGGTCGAGGGTCGGGTCGGTCCAGGTCGCGGTGCCGGGGGCGATGTCGAGGGTCACGTTGTCGGTCACTTTCCTCCGACGCCCATCAGCCCCTGCACCAGGGCCCGCCGGGCGAACAGATAGACGAGCAGGACGGGCACCATCGACAGCACGACCGCGGCGAGCAGGCCGGGAATGTTGATCCCGTACTGCGTCTGGAAGTTGTAGAGGCCGAGGGTGATCACCTTGGTGGAGTCGGACTGGGTGAGGATCAGCGGGAAGAGGAAGCCGTTCCACGCCTGCAGGGCGGAGAAGACCGCGATCGTGGCGATCCCGCCGCGCGACAGCGGCAGCACCAGCTGGCGGAACACCCGGGCGGGGCCGGCGCCGTCGATGGCCATCGCCTCGTACAGGTCGGGGGTGATGTCGCGCATGACGCCGCTGAGGATCAGCGCGCACACCGGCAGCGAGAAGGCGGCGGTGGGCAGGATGACGCCGACGAGGTTGTCGTAGAGCCCGGCCTTGCTGATCAGGTAGAAGATCGGCACGATGACCGCCTGCGCGGGGATCGCCAGGCCCAGCAGGAACAGCCGGAACACGCCGGAGGTGAGCCGGCTGCGGCTGCGCACGATGGCGTACGCCAGCGGTGGCACGAGCAGCAGCACGATGGCCACCACGCTCGCCGTCACCACCAGGGTGTTGAACAGGTAGCGGCCGAAGCCCTCGTCGAAGGCGCCGGTGTAGTTGTCCAGGGTGAAGGTGTCGGGCAGGGCGATCGGGCCGTTGCGGCCGTACCCCTCGCGGGTCTGCACGGTGATCGCCAGCATGACGTAGATCGGCAGGCCGACCAGGAGCAGCCAGGCCACGGCGCCGATGCCGGCGAGCCAGTTGGGACGGTGCCGCTTCACAGACCCTCCATCGTGGAGCGCATCCTGTCGTAGCCGGAGACCCGGACCACGATCAGCGAGATGACGGTGGCGACGACGACGAGCAGCAGGGCGATGGCCGCGCCGGCGCCGAAGTCGAAGCTGCGGAACGCCTGCTCGTACATGTGGTAGGCGGTGATGGTGGTGTCGGTGCCCGGCCCGCCCTGGGTGAGGATCAGCACGGTGTCGAAGGTGGTCAGCCCGCCGACGACCATGAGCACCACCGAGGTGATCATGGCGTTGCGCAGTTGCGGCAGGGTGACGTGGCGGAACTGCCCCCACCGGCTGGCCCCGTCGACCTCGGCGGCCTGGTAGAGCACCGCCGGCACGGCGCGGGCCGCGCCCTGGTAGATCAGCGCGTGGAACGGGATGAACTGCCAGCTGCTGACGAAGACCAGCACGGCGATCGCGCCCGTGCGGCTGCCGAAGAGGTTGCCGTCGCCGAACAGCCACGGGGCCTGGCCCGGCACGCCGAAGTTCGGGTCGAGCAGCGCCCGCCACAGCACCGAGACGGCGGTCGCCGACAGCAGCAGCGGGAGGAAGAAGATGGCGGACAGCACGGCCCGGTTGCGCTGCGGCCCGGCCGCCCACACGCCGATCAGCAGGCTCAGCGGGGTCTGCACCAGCACGCCGAGGGCGGTGAGCAGGACGCTCAACCAGAGGCTGTTGATCATGACGGGGTCGCGGGCCAGCCGCTGCCAGTTGTCCAGCCCGACGAACTCCGGCGAGCCGAGGCCGGCCCAGCTGGTGAAGCTGAGCACGACCACGAGGACCAGCGGGGCGAGCGCGAAGAGCCCGAAGAACAGGGTCGCGGGCAGGGCCCAGGCGAAGCCCGGGCGGCTGAGGGTGGGGCCGCCGCCCGGGCGTCGTCGGGCCCGTCGCTGCTCCGTCACGGTGGGGGCGGCGAGGGTGGTGGTGGACATGGTCGCGCTCAGCCCGCCTGGAGGGACTGCATGGCCTTGATGAAGCCGGCGGCGTCCATCCGGCCGTTGCAGTACTGCTGCACCGCCTGGTGGATGGTCGTGGTCGCGGCCGGCGGGTACGCCTGGTCCCAGGAGAGCTGGAAGCTCGGGGCCTCCTTGACCAGGGTGAACTGGTACTTCAGGTAGTCGGGGTTGGTGGCGCCGTCGAGGAACTTCTCGGTGTTGGTGGTGGTGGGCAGGTTGCCGATGGCGAGCTGCGCCTGGACGAACTCGTCGGAGTACTGGAGCTTGAGGAACTCGGCCACCGCCTCCGGGTGCCGGGTCTTCTTCAGCACGGAGTAGAAGTTGTTGGTGTTGCCGACCACGTTGCGCGGGTCGCCCTTGCCGCCCGGGACGCTCGGGAAGGCGCTCCAGCCGAGGCCCTCGGCGGCGAAGGTCGGGTTGGCGTCGTTGTGGGTCGAGTAGTTCCAGGAGCCCATCAGTTCGAAGCCGGCCTTGCCGCTGGACAGCAGCGCCGGAGAGCCGCCGTCGGTGAACTTGACCGAGTCGAAGTTGGTGCCGAACGCCCCGGCGTCGGTCAGCTGCCGCAGCAGCTCCAGGGCGCGGCGGCTCTCCGGGCTCTCCCAGGCGCTCTTGTCGCCGCCGAGCGCCTTGGCGAACAGCTCGGGGCCGGCCACCCGGTCGTAGAGGTACTGGTACCACATCTGGGTGGGCCACTGGTCGCCGCCGCCGAGGGCGATCGGGGTGATCCCCTTGCCCTTGAGGGTCTTCACGGCCGCCAACAGGTCGTCCCACGTCTTCGGCGGGGTGATGCCGGCGTCGGCGAGGACCTTCTTGTTGTGGAACAGCAGCACCGGCTGGGTGCCGCGCATCGGCACCCCGTACGCCTTGCCGTCGACCACGGCGGTGTTGAAGACCGAGGGCAGGAAGTTGGCCTTCAGCCCCGGGTCCTTGGCGATCATGTCGTCGAGCGGCAGCAGCAGGTCGGCCTTGACGAACGGGGTGATGCTGCCGCCGCCCCAGTTGAAGAAGACGTCCGGCGCCTGCTTGGTGTTGATGATCGTCTGGAGCTTGGTCTGGTAGTCGGCGCCGGGAATGGTGTCCAGCACCGCCTTGACCTTCGACGTCTTGTTGAACGTGTCGACGAGCTGCTTCTCGACCTTGTTGGTGGCGTCGCCGTACACCAGGATGCGGATCTCGTCCTGGCCGGCGGCCGAGTCACCGTCGCCGCAGGCGGTCAGTGGCAGCGCCAGCGCCAGGGCGGCGCCGAGCGCGACGACGCGGGCGAGCCGCGTACGTACAGTCATGATCGACCTCTCGTGGTGGGGGTGTGGTGGGGGACGTCGCCGCCGGCGCGACGACCGAAAGGTGTCCGACAAGTTTCCGGAATACTTCCGTAACTCGTCCGAACGCTAGAACCGACCTGCCGTGTCGTCAACCCCCGATCGTGGGGCAAGATGGGCCGGTGGAGCGGCCCCGCCGTTCCGGACGTTTTCCGGTGGTGACGGGTACGGTCGGCCTTCCGACCGGTGAAGGAGACGCGGGTGGACGGCGACGACGGGCGCAGGATCACCATCACCGCTATCGCGCGGGAGGCCGGGGTCTCGGTGCCGACCGTGTCGCGGGTGCTCAACGGGCGCTCGGACGTGGCGCCCGACACCCGCGAGCGCGTGGAGGAGCTGCTACGCCACCACGGCTACCAACGCCGGGGCAGCCGCACGGTCAGCCACGCCGGCCTGGTCGACCTGGTCTTCAACGACCTGGACAGCCCCTGGGCGGTGGAGATCATCCGGGGGGTCGAGGACGTGGGGCACGGCGCGGGCGTCGGCACGGTGGTCTCCGCGATACACCGCCAGTCGACCGCCGCCCGGCAGTGGTTGCAGAACCTGCGGGCCCGCGCCACCGACGGCGTCATCTTCGTGACCTCGCACCTGAGCCCGCCGCTGCACGCGCAGCTGCGCCGGCTCAACGTGCCCGTGGTCGTCGTCGACCCGGCCGGCGTGCCCGCCACGGACGTGCCCACCGTCGGGGCCACCAACTGGGCGGGCGGGCTCGCCGCCACCGAGCACCTGCTGTCGCTCGGGCACCGGCGGATCGGCTTCGTCGCCGGACCGACGCACCTGCTGTGCAGCCGGGCCCGCCTGGACGGGCACCGCGCCGGGCTGGAGGCGGCCGGGGTGCCGGTGGAGGACCGGCTGGTGCACCCGGGCGACTTCTACCACGCCTCGGGCTTCGCCGCCGGTACGGCGCTGCTCGACCTCGAAGACCCGCCGACGGCCATCTTCGCCGCCAGCGACCAGATGGCCTTCGGCGTCTACGAGGCCGTCCGGCGGCGCGGGCTGCGGATCCCCGACGACGTCAGCGTCGTGGGCTTCGACGACCTGCCCGAGGCCCGCTGGGCCTCACCGCCGCTGACCACCGTCCGGCAACCGCTGGTGGAGATGGGCCGGCTGGCCGCCCGCACCGTGCTGCGGCTGGCGCAGGGCGAGAGCATCGACTCCCCCCGGGTGGAACTCGCCACCAACCTGGTCGTCCGCGACAGCACGGCCCCACCCCGGCTGCCGTGAGGCTCCCCACCCCTCGACGGCGCTCCCGGTAGCGTTCCGGAAGTTCCGATCACCCCCGCCGGCCCGGAGCACCCGGAGGTCCGGCACGGCCTGCCGCTCCCCGGCCGCCCGGGGCCGGCCGGAGGTTCCGGCAACAGCGCCACGGGCGGCGGGGTCGAACGGATCTGCGATGCCCGGGGCGCCGTCGACGGCGGGCGGGGAGGTTCAGCGGTGCTGGTGGTGGTGCCGGACCGCGCGCCGGATGTCGACCGGCAGGGCGGGTGCGCCGTCGACCGGCGCGGGATCCTCGACGGTGGGGGCGATCCCGCCGGCGGCGATCCGGTCGAGGGTGGCCAGGCCGGCGGCGTCGATCGAGCCGAAGACCGTGTAGTTGGGGCGCAACGCCGAGTCCGCCTGGACCAGGAAGAACTGGCTGCCGTTGGTGTCGGGGCCCGCGTTGGCCATGGCGAGCGTGCCCCGCGCGTAGAGCCGGCGCACGCCGGTCGGATCGGTCGGCGCCGGCGGCAGGTCGGTGGGCAGTTCGTCGGCGTAGCGGTAGCCCGGCCCGCCGGAGCCGGTGCCGGACGGGTCACCGCACTGGAGCACCCGCAGCGTCGGGTACGCCGTGAGCCGGTGGCAGGAGGTCCGGTCGTAGAAGCGGTGGCGCACCAGGTGCAGGAAGCTCTGCACCGTGCAGGGGGCGGTCTCCCGGTCGAGGGTCAGCCCGATCGGCCCCTGGTTGGTCCGCAGCGTGACCCGCACGGTGCCCAGGTCGGGGGTGCGCCTCGGGTCGGGCGGCAGCGGGACCGGCCGGGCGGCCGGGTCCTCGGGCGTCTCGGTGTAGGCGCACGGGCCGGGGGTCACCCGGGGACCGCCGGCGGCGTCGGCCGGGGACCCGCCGGGCGCGGCGAGCGCGGCGGCGCCGCCACCGGTCACCAGCGCCCCCACGACCAGGGCCACCCCGGCGAGGCGGGACAGCGTACGGGCCGGTCGACGGCGTGCCGCGATGGGCGGCGCGACGGTCTGCGGTCGGGGTTCGCTCGACACGGGGATCCTCCCTGCACTGATGGCGCCAGAAAGACCGGAGTCTATGGACCCCGTCGTCGGTTGTCGATCCGCGACGCCTCGGGCCGGGTCGACCGGGCGACCCCGACCGCGCGGAGGAGCCCTGCCGCTAACGGCGCCGCCCCGTGCGGCGACGCCACAGCAGGGCCGCCCCCAGCAGCGCGACGGCCGTCGCCACGGCCACGGCCACGGGCCAGCGCGCGATCAGCCCGTCCTCGAGTGGGCCGCTGGCCGCGGCCGGGCGCGGATCACCGGTGGCGGCGAGCGCGGGCGGCGGGGCGGCCGCCGAGGCGGTCAGCTCCCCCGGCTCGACCAGCCGGCCGACGGCGGAGCCCCGCGGCAGCGAGAAGCCCCAGTCGAGCAGGGCGGCCCCCTGCTCCCAGCCCCGCGCGGGCTGCGGATCGGCGCCGAGCAGGGTCACCACCAGCCGCCGCCCGTTCCGCTGGGCAGCCCCGACGTAGGTGTGCCGGGCCAGGTCGGTGAAGCCGGTCTTGCCGCCGAGCGCGCCCGGGTAGCGGTAGATGAGCTGGTTCTCGTTCTGGATCTCGAAACCCTTGGTGCGCTGCGCCGGCTGGGCGGGGATGCGGTGCGTCTCGGTCAGCGCGTACCGGCGGAACGTCGGGTCGGCGAAGCAGGCCCGGGCGATCAGCGCCAGGTCGTACGCGCTGGTGAACTGGCCCCGCCCGTCGAGGCCGGACGGGGTCACCGCGTGGGTCTGGAGGGCGCCGAGGCGGTGCGCCTCCTCGTTCATCGCCCGTACGCCGCCGGCCATCCCGTCCGCCCCGCCGCCGAGGCGGGCCAGCACGTTCGCCGCCTCGTTGCCGGACTGGAGCAGCAGCCCGAGCCAGACGGTCTCGACCCGGTAGCGCCCGCCGGCGACCAGCCCGACGGCCGAGGAGCCGGGTTCGATGTCCATGTCCCCGTCGGTGACGGTGACGACCTGCCGTGGGTCGAGCCGGGGCAGCATGGTGGCCGCCAGCAGCAGCTTCTGCACGCTGGCCGGGGTGCCGTACTCGTGCGGCCCGCAACCGCCCAGCACCTCGCCGGTGTCCAGGTCGGCGACCAGCCACGAGATCGCGGTGACCGCCGGCGGGCGCGCGGCCCCCGGCGGGACGACCAGGCCGGCGGTGTCCAGCGCCGGGCCGCCGACGGTCCGCTCACTCGGCACGGCCGGCGGCGGCGACGGACGGGGTGGCCGGGACACCCGGGGCGCGGGCGCCTTCGGGCAGGGCGCGGGCGGGACGACGCCGGGCGTGGGCGCGGCCACACCGGACGCGGCGGCACCGGGAGTCGCCGGTACGGAAGCGGATGCCACCGGCACCAGGGCGGGCGCGGCCGGCGCGGCGGGACCGGCCGCCGCGGGAACGGGCACGCCGGTGCCGAGGAGGACGGCGGTCGCCGTGGCCGCCAGCAGCCGAACCTTCATGCCCCGCACCCTAGTCGGCCCGGTTCGCGGTCCGGGCCGGGTTCCCCAGGCCCGGGAGGGCGGGACGGGCTTCGTGGTCCGCGGCCGCGACGTCGCCCAGCTCGCCGACCGGGTGGCCACGGGTGTGTCGCCGGCGCCCGGAGGCCCGCCGGCGCACGCCGCCGACGGTGGCGGCGCGGGCCACGGCGACTTCGGGACCATCGGCCCTGCCCGCCGGGCGGCACCGCGACGGAAGCTGGGGACTGAAAACGGTAGACGATCTTCCGGTTTGCGCGATGATCCGCCGTACCGGCGGCCCGCCGCGCGGCCCGGACGACACCGACGAAGGGACGACCATGGAAGCCCTCTCGCTGACCCGCCTCGCCGACGAGCAGCTCGCCGCCGCGCGGGAGGCCGACAGCGGACGCAGTGCCCGTTCCCTGCACCACGGGCGGGACCGCCGGCTGCGGCAGACCCTGCTGGCCCTGCGCGGTGGCCGCTCCCTCGACGAGCACGACAGCCCGGGCGAGGCGACGTTGCAGGTGCTCGCGGGGCGGGTACGCCTGGTGGCCGGGGACGAGGCCTGGGAGGGCGACGCCGGCGACCTCGTGGTCATCCCGCCGCTGCGGCACGCGCTGCACGCCGTCACGGACGCCGCCGTCCTGCTCACCGTGACGCCGCGGCCGTGACCACCGTCCCGGCCCACCGCCGCCCGGCCGCCGGCCCGGCCGGGCGGACCACGGTCGGCGCCACCGGCCACGCGCCGGGCCGGGGCAGGTCGCCGGGGTGGATGCCGCCGCAGCACGGCGCGTGGGCGATGCTGCTGCTGCCCGTCCTGGCGGCGCTGACCGTCACCGGTCCGCACCCGCTGCACCTGCCCCTGCTCGGCGCCGCGCTCGCGGCGTACCCGCTGTCGTACTTCGGGTTGCAGGCGGTCAAGACCGGGCGGTTCCGCCGCGTACGCCCGCAGCTCCTCGGATACGGCCTCGCCACGGTCGCGCTGGCCGCGCCGGTGCTGGTGGCCCGGCCCGCGTCGCTCGCCTACGCGCCCCTCTACGCGGCCCTCGCCGCCGTCAACGCCGGCCACGCCCGCCGGCGCCGGGACCGGGCGTTCGTCAACGACCTCGCCTTCGTGCTCCAGTGCGGGTTGCTCGGTCTCGTCGTCGCCACCGTCGCCGAGGTGCCGTGGACGCGCGTGGTCGGGGTGACGGTCGTGGCGCTGGGTTACCTGGTCGGCACCGTCCTGTACGTCAAGACGATGATCCGGGAGCGGGACAGCGTCCGGTACCGGTGGGCTTCGTGGGCCTACCACGCCGTGGCCGCGCTCGCCGCGGTGCTCTGGGCGTCGGTGCCGGTCACCGTCGTCTTCGCGCTGCTGCTCGCCCGGGCGGTCCTGCTCACCGGACGCCGCGTCGCTCCGGTGCGGGTGGGGCTGGTCGAGACGGCGTGCGCCCTGCTGGTGCTGGCCGCGGTGGCGCTCTGACCGGCCGGCGCGACGCCGGCGCGGGCCGCCCGGCCCTGCGGCCACCGGGCGGCCGTCGAGATACCTTCAGGGCACCTCTGTTCGGTCGGACATGGACGGTGTCGGCATGCGTTTCCTCTTCCTGCTGGGCAGCTCACGCTCGGGCGGCAACACCGAACTCCTGGCCCGGCGCGCCGCGGCCGCGCTGCCGGCCGGGACCGAGCAGCACTGGCTGCGCCTGGCGGACCATCCCCTGGCGCCCTTCCGCGACATCCGCCACGACGAGCAGCGCTACGCGCAGCCGACCGGCAACGAGGCGCTGCTGCTGGCCGAGACGCTCGCCGCGACCGACCTGGTGGTCGCCTCCCCGCTCTACTGGTACAGCGTCAGCGCCGCCACCAAGCTCTACCTCGACCACTGGTCGGGCTGGCTGCGGGTACCCGGCGTCGACTTCCGCCAGCGCATGCGGGGCCGCCGGATGTGGGCGGTCAGCGCCCTCAACGACGAGGACCCGGCCACGGCGGAACCGCTGGTGACCACCCTGCGGCGAAGCGCCGACTACCTCGGCATGCGGTGGGGCGGCGTGCTGCTCGGCCACGCCAACCGGCCCGGCGACGTGCTCCGCGACGCCGCCGCGCTGCGCGCCGCCGACACCTTCTTCGCGCCGCCGTCCGAGGGCGGCGAACAGGACGGGTGCCTGGCGCAGCCCGCCTCCTGCTGACGCCCCGGCGCACCCCGGTCCCGGGCGTCCCGCGTCGACGGAGCCCGCTCGACGGGCCGGGCCGCCCGCGTCGGATGGCTCACAAGCCGTTGCCTCCCGCCTGCCGCACCAACTAGAACCGGGGAACGATCGCCCGGACCTCCCGGCGACGGTGGCGAGGTGATGGCCGTGGCGCTGATCCCGTACGACGACACCGACTCGGCGGCCTTCGCCGCGACCCGGGAGCTGCCGCGCAGCGGGCTGGAGCGGTGGCGGCACGCCGTGCAGCAGCACCTGCGCCCGCGTGCCGGCGCCACCGTGCTCGACGTCGGAGCCGGCACCGGCGCCTGGGCCACCGCCTTCACCGACTGGTTCGGCGTCCGGGTGGTGGGCGTGGAGCCCGCCGGGGCGATGCGCTCGCGCGCCACCCACCGGCCGCTGCTCGCCGGCGACGCCGTCGCGTTGCCGCTGCGCGACGGCACGGCGGACGCGGCGTGGCTGTCCACCATGATCCACCACGTCCCCGACCTCGACGTCGCGGCGCGCGAGCTGCGCCGGGTGCTCCGGCCGGGCGCCCCCGTGCTGATCCGCTCGCCGTTCCCCGGCCGGCACCGGCGGATCACGCTGTTCCGCTGGTTCCCCGAGGCCATACGGGTCCTCGAGACCTACCCCGACCTGGCGCGGGTACGCGCGGCGTTCGCCGCGGCCGGGTTCACCGTCAGCACGGTCGAGCCCGTCGCGCAGACCACGGCGGCGTCGCTGGCCGAGTTCGCCGAGCGTCTCGACCGCCGGGCCCACACCCCGCTCCAGTTGATCAGCGACGAGGAGTACGCCGCCGGCCTGGCCCGGCTCCGGGCCGCCGCCGACGCGGTCACCGGCCCGGTCGTCGACCACCTCGACCTGCTGGTGCTGCGCTGAGTCACCCCGGCAGGGCCGGGTCGAGGTGGCGCAGGTAGTCGTGCAGCGCCGCCGAGGCGCCCAGCCGGCGCAGGCTGCGCCGGTGCAGCTCCTGCTCCCGCTTGGCCAGCTCCGCGCGGACCCGCTGGGCGCTGCCGGTGGTGCGCATCTCGTCGAGCACGGCCGCCACGATGTCGAACGGGTACGCCCCCCGGCGCAGCAGCGCGACGACCTGCGCGGCGCGCACCTCGGCCGCGTCGTACACCCGGTAGCCGGTGCCGCGCTCGCGGACCGGACGCACCAGGCCGCGCTGCTCCCACAGCCGTAGCTGCGAGGTGCGGACGCCGACCAGGTCGGCGACCTCGCCGATGCGGGCGCCACGCCGGGGCGCCGGCAGGACGGCGGCCGGGCTGGCCACCACGGTCTCGAACGCGCCGAGCACCCGCCGGATGTCGGCCCGCTCGCGGTCCAGCTCGGCGTGGCCGGCGTCGAGCGCCGCGAGCGCCGCCGCCAGGTCACCCTGGTGCACCGCGACCATGACCTCCCGGGTACGCGCCCAGCCGTGCCCCTCGGCCATCCGCCGCACCACCGCGAGCGCCCGCACGTGCTCGTCCGTGAAGACGCGGTAGCCGGCGGGGGTGCGCTCGACCGGCGGCAGCACGCCGAGGTCCACGTAGTTGCGTACCTGCTGCACGGAGATGCCGGCGGTCTCCGCCACCTGCGCTCCCCGCCACCGCCCGGCCCGTCGCCCCGGATCCACCACGCGGGCCACCCTACCGGTTTCCACGTAGTTTGAGACTTCGCCCCCTGATTCGGATGGCCAGCACTGGTGAACGACGTGAAACCCTCCACGGGAGCTTCAATGAGACGATTGAAGGCGGCCTGGCCCCCCGTAGATGTAGTCCGGGCGGAACTCCGCCCACGATCACGCGAAGGGTTCGCATGCAGCAGCCAGCACGGTCCGCCGCCGACAGCCACGACATGATCGAGGTACGCGGCGCCCGGGAGAACAACCTCGCCTCCGTCTCGGTCGACATTCCCAAGCGCCGGCTGACCGTCTTCACCGGGGTCTCCGGCTCCGGCAAGTCCTCCCTGGTCTTCGGGACCATCGCCGCCGAGTCGCAGCGCATGATCAACGAGACCTACAGCGCCTTCCTACAGTCGTTCATGCCGAACCTGAGCCGCCCCGACGTCGACTCGCTGCGCAACCTGAGCGCGGCCATCGTGGTCGACCAGGAGCGGATGGGTGCCAACTCGCGCTCCACCGTCGGCACCGCCACCGACGCGTACGCGATGCTGCGCATCGTCTTCAGCCGCCTCGGCACCCCGCACGTGGGTGGGGCCGGGGCGTTCAGCTTCAACCTCGCCGAGGGCATGTGCCCGACCTGCGAGGGCCTCGGGCGGGTCTCCGACCTCGACGTCGACGAACTGGTCGACCGCGAGCGCTCGCTCAACGACGGGGCGATCAAGGTGCCCAACTTCGCCGTCGACTCGTGGTACTGGCAGACCATCGTCCACTCCGGGCTGTTCGACCCCGACACCAAGCTGCAGGACTACACGCCGCAGCAGTGGGAGGACTTCCTCCACAAGCCGTCCACGAAGATCAAGGTGGGCAGCAACAACTGGACGTACGAGGGTCTGGCCGTCAAGGTGCGCCGGCTCTACCTGGCCAAGGACCGCGAGTCGATGCAGGCGCACATCCGGGCGTTCGTCGACCGGGCGGTCACCTTCACCACCTGCGCCGACTGCGGCGGTGCCCGGCTCAACCAGGCGGCGCTCTCCTCCCGGATCGCCGGGCGCAACATCGCGGAGTGCTCGGCGATGCAGATCAGCGACCTGGCCGGGTTCGTACGCGCGATCGACGACCCGTCGGTCGCCCCGCTGGTCGGCAACCTGCGCGACCTGCTCGACTCGCTGGTCGAGATCGGCCTGGGCTACCTCAGCCTGGACCGCGAGTCCGCCACCCTCTCCGGCGGCGAGGCGCAGCGGGTGAAGATGGTCCGGCACCTCGGCTCCAGTCTCTCCGACGTCACGTACGTCTTCGACGAACCGACCGTCGGCCTGCACCCGCACGACATCGCCCGGATGAACGACCTGTTGCTGCGCCTGCGCGACAAGGGCAACACGGTGCTGGTCGTGGAGCACAAGCCCGAGACGATCGCCATCGCCGACCACGTGGTCGACCTCGGGCCCGGCGCCGGCACGGCGGGCGGCCGGATCTGCTTCACCGGCGACGTCGCCGGCCTGCGCCGCTCCGACACCCTCACCGGGCGGCACCTCGACCACCGGGTACGCCTGCGCGAGCACGTGCGCCGGCCGTCCGGCCGGCTGTCGATCCGCAACGCCGACCTGCACAACCTGCGCGCCGTCGACGTCGACATCCCGCTCGGCGTGCTGACCGTGGTGACCGGGGTGGCCGGCTCGGGTAAGAGCTCGCTCATCCACGGCTCGCTGCACCGCCGCGAGGGCGTGGTGGTCGTCGACCAGTCGCCGATCCGGGGTTCCCGGCGCAGCAACCCGGCCACCTACACGGGCCTGCTGGACCCGGTCCGCACCGCCTTCGCGAAGGCCAACGGCGTCAAGGCCGCGCTGTTCAGCGCCAACTCCGAGGGCGCCTGCCCCACCTGCAAGGGCATCGGCCTGGTCTACACCGACCTGGCGATGATGGCCGGGGTCGCCTCGGTCTGCGAGCGGTGCGAGGGGCGACGCTTCACCGACGAGGTGCTCACCTACCGGCTGCGCGGGAAGAACATCAGCGAGGTGCTCGGGATGTCGGCCACCGAGGCGAGGGACTTCTTCCCCAGCGGCCCGGCCCGGGTGATCCTCGACCGGCTGGTCGACGTCGGGCTGAGCTATCTGACCCTCGGGCAGCCGCTCAACACGCTCTCCGGGGGCGAACGGCAGCGGCTCAAGCTGGCCATCCGCATGGCCGACAGCGGAAGCACGTACGTGCTGGACGAGCCGACCACCGGGCTGCACCTGGCCGACGTGGACCAGTTGCTCGCCCTGCTGGACCGGCTGGTCGACGCCGGCAACACCGTCGTGGTCATCGAGCACCACCAGGCGGTGATGGCGCACGCCGACTGGCTGATCGACCTCGGGCCGGGGGCGGGGCACGACGGTGGCCGGATCGTCTTCACCGGCACGCCGGCCGAGTTGGTCGCCCACGGCGACACCCTGACCGCACGGCACCTGCGCGAGTACGTGGCCACCTGAGCCCCCGGGCCGGCCGGGCAGCGCCGGCAGCCGCCGCCGGTACGTGGCGGACCGTAGGCGGCGGCGGTGCCGGCGGGCGCGGCGGTACCCGGCGGCGGCCCGCGGGCGGGCGGTGGCGGCGGGTCAGACGAGGCGGCGCAGCCAGCGACGCTGCCAGGGCGTCTCCACCGCCCGCGGCCGGTAGGTGGATCGCACCCAGTCCACCGCCCGCTCCGGCGGCAGCCCGTCGAGGATCGCCAGCGCCGCCAGCGCCGTGCCGGTGCGCCCCGTACCGCCCCGGCAGGCCACCTCCACCCGCTCGCCGGCGTGGGCGCGGCGCAGGGCCTCGCTCAGCGCGTCGATCGCGTCCGCCCGGTCGACCGGGACCCAGAAGTCGGGCCACCGGATCCGCCGGTGCGGCCAGGCCGGCACCGGCCCGGGCGCCAGCAGCAGGGCGAAGTCGGCGGGCGACGCCGCGTCCGCGACCCGCCGCCCCCGCACCCGCGCCCCGCTCGGCAGTACGACGATCCCCGCCTGCTCGCCCCACACCCGTACATCACCCATCCCCCTATCCTTCCGTCCACCCCGCTCCCCCGCTGCCCCGCCCGCTCACCCGCTCACCCGCTCACCCGCTCACCCGCTCACCCGCTCACCCGCTCACCCGCTCACCCGCGTCGATCATGAGGTTAGCGGCGATGTCGATCTCCGCTGGTGCCGTCAACCTCATGATCACCGGGTGCAGGAACGGGAGGGAGGGGACGGGTCAGCTGTGGGTGGAGGGGGTGGGTGGGGGTTGGGTCCGGGGGCGGGCGCGTAGGTGGGCGCGTTCGCCCTGCCGGCCGAAGAGGCTGAGGAACTCCACCGGCTCGGCGTCGGCCGACCCGAACCAGTGGGGTACGCGGGTGTCGAACTCCGCCGCCTCCCCCGGCGTGAGTACGAGGTCCTGGTCGCCGAGGACGACCCGCAGCCGCCCGTTGAGCACGTAGAGCCACTCGTAGCCCTCGTGGGTCTGCGGATCGGGTTCGGCCCGGCGGCTCCCGCCCGGGATCACGAGCTTGTACGCCTGGATGCCGCCGGGTCGGCGGGTCAGGGGCAGCATGGTCATCCCGTGGCGGGTGACCGGGCGCAGGTGGATGCGCGGGTCCCCGGTGGAGGGGGCGTCGACGAGTTCGTCCAGCGTGACGCCGTGCGCCCTGGCCAGCGGGAGCAACAGTTCGAGGGTGGGCCGGCGGACACCGGACTCCAGCCGGGACAGCGTGCTCACCGAGATGCCGGTCGCCGCCGACAGGTCGGCGAGGGTGGTCTCCCGCTGCCGGCGCAACGCGCGCAGCCGGGGCCCGACCGCGCCGAGCGTCTGGTCCAGTTCGTCGTCCATGCCGCCATATTGCCACTTCGGCAACAATGTTTGCCACCATGCTCGTCGCGACCGCACTGTGGTCGCGGGAGGTGGTCACGGTGACCGATCAGCTGGACAGCGGCTACGACGTGGTGGTGATCGGAGGTGGCGCCGCGGGGTTGAGCGGGGCGCTGACCCTGGCCCGGGCGCGGCGGTCGGTGGTGGTGATCGACGCGGGGGCTCCGCGCAACGCCCCGGCCGAGGGGGTGCACGGGCTGCTGGCCCGGGAGGGGATCCGGCCGGCCGAGCTGCTGGAACGCGGCCGGGCGGAGGTACGCGGATACGGCGGCCGGGTGGTGACCGGCGAGGTCGAGGCGGTGACCCGCGCCGACGGCGGGTTCACGGTCGCGCTGGGCGACGGCCGTACGGCGCGGGCGCGGCGGCTGCTGGTGGCCACCGGGCTGGTGGACGAGCTGCCGGACGTCCCGGGGCTGCGGGAGCGCTGGGGCAGGGACGTGCTGCACTGCCCGTACTGCCACGGCTGGGAGGTCCGCGACCGGGCGATCGGGGTGCTGGCCGGCGGGCCGCTCTCGGTGCACCAGGCGCTGCTGTTCCGGCAGTTGAGCGCCGACGTCACGTACTTCCGGCACACCTCGGCGCTCTCCGACGAGCAGGCGGAGCAGCTGGCGGCCCGGGAGATCCGCGTGGTGGACGGCGAGGTCGCGTCCCTGGAGGTCGTCGGGGACCGCCTCGTGGGCGTACGGCTGGGCGACGGCAGGGTCGTCGACCGCGACGCGCTGGCCGTCTCGTCGCGGATGGTGGCGCGCGCGGGTTTCCTCGCGGCCCTCGGGCTCACGGCGGCGGACCACCCGGCGGGGGTCGGCGAGCACGTCCCCGCCGACCCGACGGGCCGCACCGACGTGCCCGGCGTGTGGGTGGCGGGCAACGTCACCGACCCCGCCGCCCAGGTCGGTGCCGCCGCGGCGGCCGGCGTGGTCGCCGCGGCCCAGATCAACGCCGACCTCGTCGCCGAGGAGACCCGCCGGGCGGTGGCCACCCGGCGCGACCCGTTCTCCGCGCGCTCGGAGGCGGCGCTCTGCGAACAGGTGGTGGGCGACCGGCGCCACGGCCTGTGACGGTCACGACAGGCTGGGCGGCGGGCGGGCGGGGCGGGCCCAGCTGGGCGGCGGGCCGGCGGGGCGGGCTCAGTCGGGCGGCGGCCCGACCCGGGCACGGACCTTCCCGGCGCACGCGTCGAGCGCGCCACGGGCGTCCAGCCCGAGGCTCTCGATCGCGACCAGCGCGGTGAACGCCACGTCCGCCAGCTCCGCCGCCACGTCCTCGCGGCTGTGCGTGACCCCCTTGCGCGGGTTCTGGCCGAGCAGCCCGATCCAGGCGCCCGCCGCCTCCCCCGCCTCCTCGGTCAGCTTGAGAATCCGGCAGGTGAGTTCGGTCTGCCCGGTGCCGTTGGCGGCGTCCAACCAGCCGCGCGAGGCCCGGACCGCGTCCCAGATCGGCTCGTCCATCGGACCAGTGAACCGGACGCGGGTCACGGTCCGTATCGCGGGACGGTTGGCGGGTAACCGGGTCCGGGTGGTAGCAACAGGGACTACCAGCGCAAGCGAAGGGACGTGTCGTATGCCGGAGACCGTGGAGACGGTGTTCACCAGCGTGGTCGCCCGCAATCCGGGTGAGCCGGAGTTCCACCAGGCGGTACGCGAGGTGCTGGAGAGCATCGGCCCGGCGCTGGCCCGACACCCCGAGTACGCCGAGGCGCGGATCATCGAGCGGATCTGCGAGCCGGAGCGGCAGGTCATCTTCCGGGTGCCGTGGGAGGACGACCGCGGCCGGATCCAGGTCAACCGGGGCTTCCGGGTGGAGTTCAACAGCGCCCTCGGCCCGTTCAAGGGCGGGCTGCGCTTCCACCCGTCGGTCTACCTCGGGATCGTGAAGTTCCTCGGCTTCGAGCAGATCTTCAAGAACGCGCTGACCGGGCTGTCGATCGGCGGCGGCAAGGGCGGCGCGGACTTCGACCCGAAGGGGCGCTCGGACCGGGAGGTGATGCGCTTCTGCCAGAGCTTCATGACCGAGCTGTACCGGCACATCGGCGCGGAGACCGACGTGCCGGCCGGGGACATCGGCGTGGGCGCCCGGGAGATCGGCTACCTGTTCGGCCAGTACAAGCGGATCACCAACCGGTACGAGTCGGGGGTGCTCACCGGCAAGGGCCTGGCGTACGGGGGCGCGCAGGTGCGCCGGGAGGCGACCGGCTACGGGGCGGTCTTCTTCGCCGACGAGATGCTGCGGCAGGCCGGCGACAGCCTGGACGGCAAGCGGGTCGTGGTCTCCGGATCCGGCAACGTGGCGATCTACGCGATCGAGAAGGTGCACCAGCTCGGCGGGCGGGTGGTCGCCTGCTCCGACTCGTCCGGCTACGTCCTGGACGACAAGGGCATCGACCTGGAGCTGCTGCGGGAGCTCAAGGAGCAGCGCCGGGCCCGGCTCGACGACTACGCCCGGCACGTGCCGCACGCGATGGCGGTCTCCGGTCGTACGGTCTGGGAGGTGCCCTGCGAGCTGGCGCTGCCGTGCGCGACGCAGAACGAGATCGGCGGTGCGGAGGCCGCGGCGCTCGTGGCCGGCGGCTGCGTCGCGGTGGTCGAGGGCGCGAACATGCCCACCACGCCGGAGGCGGTACGCATCCTCGGCCGGGCCGGCGTCCGGTTCGCGCCGGGCAAGGCGGCCAATGCCGGCGGCGTGGCGGTGAGCGCGCTGGAGATGCAGCAGAACGCCAGCCGCGACTCGTGGACGTTCGCCGAGTCGGAGCAGCGGCTGCGCGACATCATGCGCGACATCCACGACCGCTGCTGGAGCACCGCCGAGGAGTACGGGCTGCCCGGTGACTACGTGGCCGGAGCCAACATCGACGGGTTCCGCCGGGTGGCGGAGGCGATGCTGGCCCACGGCCTGATCTGACCGGGCGGCCGGTCCGCCGCGACAGCGCCGGCGGCCGACCGGGGGGCGACGCGCATCGCGCCCCGGCGGCGCCGGCGGGCTCAGAAGCTGCTGACCAGCTTCACGAACGCCTCGTCGATCATGGCGGGATCGGTGGCGTCGAACGCCTTGCCCGAGGACGCCTTGGCGATCTTGTCCAGCGTGGCGAAGTCGGAATCCCGGTCGAAGGCGATGCAGAAGACCTTCACCGGGCGCCGCGGGTCGAGGGTGATGTCGGCGAGCAGCCGGGCCAGGTCGTTGTCCCGGGCGTACTCGTTCTTGCCGTCGGTCAGCACGACGACGGCGTTGATCCGCTGCGGGTCGTACCGCTCGAGGACCTGCTTGTGGGCGGCCCGGACGGTCGCGTAGAGCGCGGTGTCGCCCGCGACGTGCAGGCCGGCGATCCGGCTGTCGATCCGCTTCTTGTCGAAGTCGCCGAGCCGGACCTCCTCCCGGTACGGGCCGTCGGGCCGCTTCGACGTCTCCGAGGAGAACGACCAGAGCCCGACCCGGTCCTCGGAATTGAGCAGCGCGAGACCCTTGGCCGCCGCCGCCGAGGCGACCTGGAAGCGGGTGCGATCCCCGACAGGGGCCTGCATCGACCCGGAGGTGTCCAGCGCGATCAGGATGTTGGCCTTCTTGCGCAGCGTGCTCCAGCCGTCCAACATCGCCTCGACCACCGCCGGGTGCGGCGGCGCGAAGTACGCCAGCCCGCCGGCGGGCTCGGCGCCGACGCTGGCGAGCAGCTCCGCCGAGGCCTGCCGCTCGTGGTCGCGGAAGCCGAGGCGGGCGAAGCTCGCCTGCTGGTCGTCCTCGGTCAGGAAGGCCAGGAAGTCGTCCGCGGCCACGCGCTGCCGCTCGTCGGCGGAGGGGAGCACCACGAACGGGTGGTCCAGGTTGAAGGTGCCCTCCTTCGGGTGCACGGCGACCAGCGGGACCTTCGGCCGGTGGCCCCGCTCCTGGCCCTCCTGCCGCGGGCTCAGTCCCCCCTCGTTGTAGAGGTGGACCAGTTCCTCCTGCATGACCATGGCGCTCATGTCGCCGGCGCTGGCGCCCCCGCCGGCCAGGTCGGCCTCGGCGAGGTCGCGGAGCAGCTCCACCGAGTCGTCGCTGTAGTGCGACACGTTGGCCTCGATCTGCCGGACGAACCGGGTCACCTTCGGATCGGCCAGGTCCGACGTGGTCAGGTCGCTGGAGCGGTTCGCGGCGGCGTAGTAGGTGGCGATGGTCGCCGCCAGACCCGAGGTGGAGATGTTCGGGTTGTCCTTGCCGAAGGTGAAGCGGCCCCACTCCGGCCTGCCGAAGCCCGCCCAGCCCTGCCGGCCGGAGAGGCCGAGGATCTCCCCCCAGCCCAGCGGACCGCGCTGGCGTACCAGCTCACCCTTGGGCTGGGGCATCGCGATGACCAGCGGGCTGTTGGCGATCGACGGGTAGCGGTCCGGGGTCTGCGGCGCCCGCCCGGCGGCCTCGTCGAGCAGCCGGAGCTGGCCCGTCCACAGGCTCGACGTCGGCAACCAGACCTGCGGCTGCGGCAGGCCGGTGCCGCTCCAGCCGGCGGCCAGCACCTCGGTGGCCCGGCCCGAGTTCAGGGCGCTGACGTGCACCTGGGCGCAGCCGCCGCCGTCGAGCGTCCGGCCGCTGTCGTTGTACCGCTTCGCCAGCTCGACCAGCAGCGCCGCCTTCTCGGTCGAGGAGTTGACGTCCAGGCGCAGGGCGCAGTCGGCCCGGGGCCGGTCGGTGCCCGCGTCCCGCTGCCGTACGAGCACGAACGCCCCGACGATGACCAGCAGCCCGGCGGTGACGGCCGCGGTGTACGGCAACCACTGTCGTGCGCGCGGCGGGGCTGGGGCCATGGGACGTCCTCCTCGCGGGTCGACTGACGGCAGTCAACCTATCGGGGCGGTGCCACGGGCGGCGGCGGGCCCGGCGCCCCTCGGTCAGGGGCGCTCGCCCCGGTCGCCGAGCGCCACCGCGACCAGCAGCCGGACCACGTAGACCACGCCGAAGGCGCTCGCCCCGGTCGCCGCGGCCACGCCCACCCCGCTCGACGCGACGTAGCCGGCGGCGGCACCGACCGAGCCGAGGAAGATCGCGGTCGAGATGCCCCAGGCGTCGACCGACTCCCGGCGCAGCCGCCGCCCCCAGCCGCCGCCCGCCTCAGCGACGGGGGCGAAATCCGCAGACCGGCTCTGCGCACCTTGTGTCGGTTCCGCCCGGCCCACCGGTGCCGTGCCGACTCGGGTCGGCGACGTCGGTTCCGGTGGTGCCGTCGGCGCATCCGACGCGGGACGGGGCAACGGCAGCGGCTGGTTCGGCGTGGGCGCGCCGGCGGTCTCGTTGCCCAGGCGGAGCACGCTCTCGTGGCGCAGCGGGCCGGGTGCCCCGACGTCCTGCCCGAGCAGCCGCATCAGCACCTGCTCGGCCTCCGGCCGGTCCGCCGGGTCCTTGGCGAGGCACTGCCGGACCAGCTCGTCGAGGCCCGGCGGCAGGGGCGGCAGGTCGGGCGGGTCGTTCAACACCCGGTGCATCACCGCGAAGAGCGAGTCGGTGCCGAACGGCGGGCGGCCCCCCGCGGCGAAGGCGATGGTGGCGGCCCAGGCGAAGACGTCGCAGGGCGGCCCGACCGAGTCGTCGTTGCGGAACCGCTCCGGAGCCATGTACGCGGTGGTCCCCAGCACCCGGCTGGTCACCGTCTCGGTGACGCCCAGCGCGCGGGCGATGCCGAAGTCGATCACCCGGGGGCCGTCCCGGCCGAGCACCACGTTGTCGGGCTTCAGGTCGCAGTGCACGACGTCGCAGCGGTGGATCGCGGCGAGCGCGGTGGCGGTGCCGACCGCCAGGCGGTGCAGCGCGTTGCCGGTGACCGGGCCGTGCTCGCGTACGTGCCGGTGCAGCGTGGGACCCTCGATGAACTCGCTGACCACGTACGGTCGTTCGCCGTCGACGTCGGCGAAGAGCACCTGCGCGGTGCAGAACGGCACGACGCGGCGCGCCGCCGCGATCTCCTTCATGAACTGCGAACGCGCCCGGGGATCACTCAGGTCGATGTTGATCATCTTGACCGCCACCCGGTGGCCCTGCTCGTCCTCGCCGAGGTAGACCACTCCCTGGCCGCCCGAGCCGAGCCGGCCGACCAGCCGGTAGGGACCGGCGGTGCTCGGGTCGTGCGTCCACAGTGGCGCCAGCCCCGGCACCGGCGCGCCGGCCAGTCCTGTCATTCCGACTCCATCAGATGTCGTGTCCCGCCCACCCGGCGGGCAGGACACGGTCATGGTGCCATGCCCTCGCCTGCCGGCCGAGGACGCCCGCAAGGCCGGTCGCCCCGGCGTGGCGGGCCCGCCACGGACCGGGCGACCGGGGCCGGGCAGGCGGACGGCTGGCGCCCGCCGGAGTTGTCCGACGGGCGCCAGCCGTTTCGCGGTGTCCGGGCCCTGCCCGGAGGGAGTCACACCGTCAGCGCGCGGCTCCCATGCCGAAGCGGTGACGCTTGCGCCAGACCAGCGACAGCAGCAGGAGCACCGCACCGGCGCCGACGAGGCCGCCGCCGAACTTCATCGGGGTGCTCAGGCTGTCGCCCGTGACGGGCAGCGGCGGCGCGTGCTTCTTGAGCACGGTCAGCGTCGCGGTCGCCACCTGGCCCGACGTCTGGCCGACGGCCCGGAAGGTGTACCTGCCCGGGTGACGCGGCGTGTAGGTGGTGCGGAAGTTGCCGGCCCCGTCCGCCGTGACCACGATGGTGCTGGGGCTCGGCTGGGGCGCCCGCTGCAACGAGACCGGCGCCATCGCGACCATCTCGCCGTTGCTGCGGCGCGCCTGCTCGGCGCCCGGTACGGCGGCGGCGAGCGGCGACGTGCTGACGGTGATGATGACCGTCTCGCCCGGCGTCCAGCCGCTACCGATCAGGGTGGCGGTCTGGCCGACGAAGACGGTCGGCGGGCTCACCGCGAGCGTCGCGGGGCCGGGCGGGTAGACCGGTGGCTGTGGCGTTCCGGTGCCGGGCGCCGGCTGCGGCTGGGCCGCCCCCGCTGCGGTCGGCGCGGCCAGCACGGCCATACCGACCGTGAGCGCCATGATGATGCGGGATAGCCGCATGATTGGTTCCCTCCTACTGATCACAGCTTGGTGCGGAAACAACTTGGGTGGTCCATGGGGTGGCGGTGGGGGTCAGCCACAGCTCGGCGGTACCGACGCCGGTGGTCGCCGTCAGCACGGTGACCTCCAACGTGCGCGACTGCCCCGGGCCGACCTCGACGTTGACGGTGCCGACCTGGCGGCGCCGTTCGGTGCCGCTGCCGACGGCCGTCTCGGCGCCGTCCAGACGGGCGGCGAGCACCGCCCCGCCGGCCGGGCTGTGCACCGACACCAACGTGCGGACGGTGTACGGGTCGCCGGCCAGACCGAGACCGAGGACCGACTCGCTGAGACCCGACCTGGGCGCCGACGAACGCAGGGTGACCCGGAGCCGGAGCTCCCGGCGGCCGTCGGGCCGGCAGTCGCCGACCGCCAGGGTCGCCGACGGCCGGAGGTAGTAGCCGAGCTTCGCGCCGCTGCCGTCGTTGAGGAACACGCCGACGGTCGGCACGGTGTCCTTCTCCGGGAGCGTCCCGGCCATCCGGCTGTCGCCGATCGTCCGTTGCTCCTCGGGTCGGGCACTCCAGAACAATATCCGGCGTTCAGTGACAGCACGGTCAAATGAGGACAATAACGCCTTCGGGTCAATATTCTTCGTGACCAGCGCGTCGAACACGGCGGCGGCGGACGCGGCGAAGAAGGCGTCCTGTTTCTCGTTGTCCATCCGCTGGTAGCTGTCGCTGAGCACCGTCTGCACGACCTTCTCGGCAGCCAGCGGGACCCCGCCGGGCACCATCACCGGGCCGGTGGCCTTGAGCAGGTACGACAGCACCACCGGGTCGACCGCGAGCACCCCGTCCACGGCGGTGCCCGTACGCCGCCGGAACATCTCCCGGTAGAGGGCGGCGGCGGTCGGGAAGTGCGGGGTGAGGTTGACGTCGGCCGGGTAGATCCCCGGCAGGTCGGCCCAGATCCCGCGTACCTCCGCGGGCACCTTCAGCGGCGGCACGAACCGGCCCAGCGCGCTGCTGCTGCCCTGCCGCCCCATCCGGACCCGACCGTCGGCCGCGTGCACGACGGCGTACGCGCCGATCATGCCGCCGGTGGCGCGCAGCTCGGCGGGATTCTGGGAGACCACGAGGTAGGTGCGGCGGCCGTCGGCGCCCAGTAGCGGCGGAAGCAGTCGGCTGGCCTGGTCGGCGGCGGCGGTCAGCCCGGCCAGCCGGTCGATCTCGCCGCGCAGGTCGGCCAGCGCCTGCCGGACCTGGGCGACCAGGCCGTCGGTGGGTACGGTCGCGAGGCTGTCCCGGGCCCCCCGCACCGCCGAGTTGACCCTGGCCAGCTCGGCCGACAGGGCCCGCAACCGCGCCACGTCCAGGCGCCCGCCCGCGGGTACGAGACTGGTCAGGTCGGCGCGCAGCAGCGGCGGGAACGCCTGCCGGGCCAGATCGTCGATGGCCACCGAGATCTGCCGGACCGCCGCCAGGTTGTCGCCGGCGTACGGGGTGCGCCGACCGACCCACCAGCCGGGGTCACCGGTCGCCGCCCGGGCGCTGCCGGACTGCTCCTGCAACGCCGCGAGGGTGCGCTGGGCCCGGGCGGTGTCGCCCCCGAGCACCTGCGCGCTGAGCTCCCGGGCCAGACCGGCGGCGTTGAGCAGGTGGGCGCGGGCCTGCCAGCCCCGGAAGCCCACCCAGCCGGCGGTGAGCAGCAGCAGGGAACCCACCACGAGGGTGGCGAGCAGGGCCCGGCGCACCTGCCGCCGCCGGCGGGAACGACCACGCCGTCGACGCGGTCTCGCGCTCTCCGTCACACCACACGTCCTTCCTGGAAGACGGCCACCGGGCCGCATTCCGCTGCCGTTGCACACTGCTAACGATCGGTTTCACCCGGTGATGACGCGGTCGCTCCCTACGCGGGCTCCGCTCGTCGCTCACCGCACGCCGGCGCGCCCGGCGGCCGCCTCGTACAGCAGCTGTTCGATCCGGTCCACGCCCGCCGACATCGACATGTCGCGCAGGTACGCCTCGCGCCCGCGCCGGCCCATGTCGGTGCGGGCGGGCGGCGGGATGGTCGCGGCCAGCCAGAACCGGTCGGCCAGGCTCGCCCAGTCCTCCGGCGGGCAGGAGAGCCCCGCCCGGGCCCGCTCCACCACCTCGGCGGTGTCGCCGCCGGCGGAGGCCACCACGGGCGCGGCGCACGAGAACGCCGCCTGGAGCTTCGCCGGCAGGGTGCTGCGCAGCTCGGGCAGGTCCCGCAGCATGACGAGCTGGTAGTCGGCGGCGGCGTACAGGTCCGGCATGTCCGGCGGCGACCGCCGCTCGACGAAGCGAACGTTCTCGGCGCGCAGTTCGGCGGCGAGCCCCCGCACCCGCCGCTCGTCCGCGCCCGATCCCACCAGGACGAGGTCCACGGTGTGGTCCAGCGCCGCCGCCGCCCGCACCGCGGTCTCCAGTCCCTGCCGGGCACCGATCGTGCCGGCGTGCATCACCACGCAGCGCTCGTCGCGCCGCACCAGCCTGCGGGCCGCCCGGCTGGGCCGTGCGGGTTGGAAGATCCGCTCGTCGGTCCAGTTGAGCACCACCCGCACCCGGGCCGGGTCGGCGCCCGCCGCGACTACCCGGCCACGCAGCGACGGCGCGGCGACCGCGACCCGGTCGGCGGCCCGGTAGGCCCGCGTCATCGCGGCGGCGATCCGTGCGGCCCACCGCCCGTTCTCGGCCCCGACGGGCTCGTCCTCCGCCCAGACGTCCTGCACGTGCACGACGGTCGGCACCCGGCCCAGCACCCGCGGCAGGGCCGCCGCCGCGAAGGCGTTCGCCGGCGGCAGGTGCACGTAGAGGGCGTCGACGTCGGCCAGGAACGACCGCCCGGTCAGCGTCGCGCTGCCGGCGAACGACAGGTGCCCGGCCATCCGGGTGCGCACCGAGCCGTCGCCCGCCGAGTAGCGCGGCACCCGCCGTACGGTCAACCGCTCGCTGCGCGTCTCGTGCCGCCAGCGCTGCCGCCAGCCCGGATAGACGTGGCCGCCGGGATAGTCGGGGAAGCCGGTGAGCACCTTCACCTCGTGCCCCCGCACGGCGAGCTCCTCGGCGAGGCTGCCCGGGATGAACGCCGGCTCGGGCGGGAAGTGGTACGACAGGATCCCGACCCTCACCGACCCGCCTCCGTCCGGACAGCCCCGCTCGGCGCGGCACCGTGACGTCGGGGCGTCCGGCCCGCGTACGATGCCGACATCCCCTCCACGACCGGCCGGCTCCGACGGCCGGCGACCGGCGCGGCGCCACCGTCCGCGACGGCACCGACGAGAGGGGTCCGCATGGTCGACCGGGTGCTGTTCGTCTGCCACGCCAACCTGTGCCGCTCACCGATGGCCGAGTACATCGCCCGCCGCCTGCTGGCCGGGCGGGCGGTCACGGTCGCCAGCGCCGGCACCGACGCCGTCGACGACCTGCCGATGCACCCGTACGCGGCGGACCTGGCGGCGGAGACCGGCGGGGACCCGACCGACTTCCGCAGCCGACGGCTGCGCCCGGAGCACCTGGTCGGGGCGACGCTGGTGCTCGCGGCGACGCGCCGCCAGCGCTCGGTGTGCACCGCGCTCGCGCCGGCCGCGCTGCACCGGACGTTCACCGTCCGGCAGTTCGGCCGGCTGGCCGCAGCCGCCGACCCGACGACGGACCCGGCCGGGGCTCCCCTGCGGGCGGCGGTCGAGGCGGCCGCCCGCGCCCGGGGGCGGCTGCAACCCGCCACCCCCGACGCGGACGACCTGCGGGACCCCATCGGCGGGACCGTCGCCGACTTCCGGCGCTGCGCGGAGGAGATCGAACGGTCGATGCGACCCCTCGCGGCGCTCATCGGGACAGCCGGGTGAGTTCCTGCGTACGGTCGCTGACGACGTCGACGCGCTCCGCGTGCCGGGCCACCGGGGCCGAATCGGCCGGCAGGTCCGGCGTCGCGGCGCCCGCGACCACCCGGTAGGCCTCGTACTGGTACGCCTCCGCCTTGGCCACCTTGGCCATGTTCAGCACGCAGCCGAGCAGCCGTACGGAGACCGAGTTCAGGGCGCGGGCCGCCTGCGCCACCTGGCTGCGCGAGGTGCGGCCCTGCTGCGAGACCAGCAGCGCGCCGTCGGCCTGCACGGCCACCACCACGCCGTCGGTCACGGCCAGCAGCGGGGCGGTGTCGATGATGACGATGTCCGCCGACTCCCGCAGGGCGAGCAGCAGGTCCGCCATCGCCTTCGAGCCGAGCAGCTCGCTGGGGTTGGGCGGCGCCGAGCCGCTCGGGAGCACCAGCAGGGACTTGTCGCCCCAGCGCTGCACCACGTCACCGACCTGGACGTCGCCGACCAGCACGTCGGTGAGCCCGATGCCGGCGTCGAGGCCCAGGTAGTCGGCGACCTTCGGCCGGCGCAGGTCGGCGTCGACCAGCAGCACCCGCCAGCCGGCCTCGGCCAGGGCGATCGCGAGGTTGCAGGAGAGCGTGGTCTTGCCCTCCCCCTGAAGGGCGCTGGTGACCGCGATGACGCGGGCGGGCTCGTGCACGTCGACGAAGCGCAGATTGGTACGCAGCTTGCGCACCGCCTCGGCCCGGGCGGAGTTCGCCGCCTCGCCGACGATCAACGGTTGCGACTTCGCGGTGCTCTCGAAGGGGATCTCGCCGAGCAGCGGGCTGCCGGTGGTGCGTTGGAGACCGGCGGCGTCGCGCAGGCGGACGTCGGCGACCCCACGCAGGATCGCCAGGCCCACGCCGGCGAGCAGGCCGAGCAGGGTACCGACGGCGAAGTTGCGCACCGGCTGCGGCGAGACGGGCGTCGGGGTGACCCGGGGCCCGCTGACCACCTCGATGCGGATGGGGCCGGCCTTGCCGTCCTGGGTCGTCTCCACCTTCTGCACCAGCTCGACGAACTTCGCCGAGAGCAGTTCGGTGACCTTCAGGGCCCGGTTCTGGTCCGTGTCGGTCACCGACGCGCGCAGCAGCACGGTGCCGGTCTCGGTCGAGGTGCTGACCCGGCGCTGGATCTCCTCGGCGGTGAGCCCGACGGAGTTCTCGGCGACCACGCTCTGCGCGAGGCGGTCGCTGGTCAGCAGTTCAGCGTACGACTTGACCCGCTGCTGGAGGAAGAGGCCGCCCTGGTAGGCGTCCGTGACGCCCTGGCTGGGCGTGGTGACGAAGAAGGTCACCGACGCGACGTAGCGGGGCTGCGCCCGGACGGTGACGAGGGCGGTGACGCCGAGCGCGACCATGACGGCCAGGAGCACGATCCACCAGTGCCGGCGCACGAGGCGGAGTTGGCGGTACACGTCCATCAGGCGCGCCTCCGTACCGGGCCGGTAACGCCAAAGAACTTCACGAAAACCCCCAAGGTCGACTTAATCTCGTGAAACCATTAAAGCGACTCATACGCCTTATGTCCCGAGTTACGTATTTTCGGCCCTTGACATGTGCGCCCGACCCACCACCGGACAAACGGGCGGACGGCGTTCCGGGTGGCGGGAGAAACCGACCGGGCGTGACCTCGGCAGCAATGGGCCGTCCCGACTCGCCGGTCACGCCGCCGCTGGATAGGGTCGGCAACGGTGTGCCGGGAAGCCTGGTCGGCGTCGTTCCGTGCTGCCCAAGACCGAGGTGGATCCGCGCATGACCGACCGCACCCCGCACGCCGACCGCCCCCGCCCGAACCGGCGGTTCTTCTCGCGTACGTCCTGGCCGGAGGCCCGGTTCCTGGCCGATGTGCTGCGCACCGAGACCGTCGGCGGCGGGCTCCTGCTGCTGGGCGCGATGATCGCGCTCACCTGGGCGAACTCGCCCTGGGAATCCTCCTATGCCGCCCTCCGCGCGTGGGTGCCCTGGTCGGGCGGCGCGGCACTGCACCTGGACCTGGACCTGGCCGCCTGGGCCGCCGACGGTCTCCTGGCGATCTTCTTCTTCGTCGTCGGGCTGGAACTCAAGCGGGAGTTCGTCGCGGGCGAACTGCGCGACCCCCGCCGGGCGGCCCTGCCCGTGGTCGCGGCGGTCGGCGGCATGGCGGCGCCCGCCCTGATCTACCTCGCGGTCAACCTCGGCGGCGACGGGCTGCGGGGGTGGGCCATCCCCACCGCGACGGACATCGCCTTCGCCCTGGCCGTGCTGGCCGTCATCGGCTCGCACCTGCCGCAGGGCCTGCGCGCCTTCCTGCTCACCCTCGCCGTGGTCGACGACCTGCTCGCCATCACCGTCATCGCGATCTTCTACACCGACGACTTCAGCCCGCTGCCGCTGTTGGCCTCCCTGGTCCCGATCGCCGTGTTCGGCCTGCTCGTGCAGCGGCGCAAGACGTGGTGGTGGGCACTGATCCCGCTCGCCGCGACCGCCTGGACCCTCATGCACGCCTCCGGGGTGCACGCCACCGTGGCGGGCGTCCTGCTGGGCTTCACCGTGCCCGTCCTGCGGGGCAAGACCGGCGACTCGCACGGGCTCGCCGAGCACCTCGAACACCGCTGGCGTCCGATCTCCGCCGGCCTCGCCGTACCCGTCTTCGCGTTCTTCGCGGCCGGTGTCTCGCTGCGCGGCGCCGACCTGGGCGCGATCGTCACCGACCCGATCGTGATCGGCATCGTCGCGGGCCTGGTGCTCGGCAAGGTCATCGGGATCTTCGGCTCGACGTACCTGCTCGCCCGGTTCACCCGCGCCCAACTCGACGAGGACATCACCTGGACGGACCTGCTCGGGGTGGCGCTGCTCGCCGGGATCGGGTTCACCGTCTCCCTGCTGATCGGCGAACTGGCGTTCGGCTCCGGCACCGCAGCCGACGACAACGTCAAGGCGGCCGTGCTGACCGGCTCGGTGGTCTCCGCACTGCTCGCCACCGTCGTGCTGGTACGGCGCAACGCCGCCTACCGGCGCATCGCACAGGCGGAACAGGTGGACGCCGACCGCGACGGCGTTCCGGACGTCTACCAGCGCGGAGAGGGCTGACCGGACCGGCTCGTCCGGCGCCGGCCGCCCGGCGCCGACAGGTCACCGCGCCGCGCCGGGGTCGCGACAGGCGGGCTCTGCAGGGCCGGGGCGCACCCCGGCAGTCGGGACGCGCCGCGCCGGGCCGGGGCGCACCGCTGTTCATCCGGGCGCGTCCGGGGCCCGCTGCGGCGGGTTGTGGGCACGCCCGTGCGGCGCGCCGGCGGTGAGCGCGGCCCAGAGCAGCCGGCGCAGCAGCACGATCGCCGCCGCGGCGGCCAGGTCCGGCCAGTCCTGACCGCCGGCCAGCCGCAGCAGGCCCGCGGCGGTGAGCAGGTCCAGCAGCACCCGCATCGCCGAGCGCCAGGAGCCCGTGCCGACCAGCACCGCCAGCCCGGCCAGGGCGGCGGCCGCCGTGACGGCGGTGACCAGGTCCCGGATCACCCGCCGCGCTCCGCCCCCCGCACCTGCTGCTGCTCCTGGCGGATCTCCCGACCCAGGAAGTAGTTCAGCGCGGTCCGGATCGCGGCGATGGCCGCCAACTGCCCGATCTGGGCGAAGGTCGGCGACACCGCCGTACGCAGGATGTCCGCCGCGAGCTGGAACTCCAGCCCGAGGGTGAGGAACCGCCCCAGGGAGAGCCGGATCGGGGTGAACACGGCGGCGCTGCGGTGCCGCAGCCCCTCGACCACGAACCGCAGCGCCGCCCACGCCGCCCCGACGAAGATGACCACCGCCCCGGCGACCTCCACCGCGGTGACCAGGATCTGGTAGCCGTGGCGCAGGATCTCCTCGACAGCCATCCGCTGGCGTTACCCGGCCAGCGGGGCGGTAGTCGGCCGCCAGCGCGGCAGTGGCCGACGGGGCGATAGTCGGCCGCCCAGCGCGGCAGCGGACGGCGGGAGGTAGCGGCCGGTAGGGCGGTGGTCGGATGGTCGGCCGTCAGGTGAGCTGCGTGACGGCCTCCAGGATCAGCCAGAGCCCGCAGATCGCGAAGAGCACCGCGGCGCCGTACTTGATGGTCTTCTCGGGCAGCCGCCGGCCGAGCATCCGCCCGACGAGGATGGCGAGCGCGTCCGCCGCCACCATGCCGATCGTGGAGCCGAGCCAGGTGCCGAACCAGCCGTACTGGGTGGCGAGGGTGATCGTGGCCAGCATGGTCTTGTCGCCCAGCTCGGCCAGGAAGAACGCGACCGACACCGCGACGATGGCGGACTTGCTGGTCTTCTCGGCCTTGCGCTTCTCCTCCTCGGTGAGGGTGTCGCCCCGCAGGGTCCACGCCCCGAAGCCGAGGAACGCCAGGCCCGCGACGAGCGAGATCCACTCCGTCGGCAGGGCGGCACCGAGCCCATAGCCGATCGCCACCGAGGCCAGGTGCACCACGGCGGTGGCGACGGTGATCCCGATCAGGACCGGCACGGTTTTGAAGCGGGTGGCGAAGGTCAGGGCCATCAGCTGGGACTTGTCCCCCAGCTCCGCGACGAAGATGACGCCGAAGCTGACGACCAGCGCGACGAGGAAACCTTCCATGACATCCTTCCGGATCAAGCCGGGAGGAGGTACGGGGGCGCCCTCGACCCGGCTGCTACAGCCTGGGTCGAAGGTCTCGCCCGCCTCGGATGACGAGGCCGCGTGGCCGGATGCGGAACGCACCAGTGTGTCGACCACGACATTGGGGGCTACTCCCCTTCGCGCCGCCCAGCCTAGCCGATCACCGATCGTCCCGGCCCCGGCGGGTGAAGATGCTCACCCGCCGGGACCCGCCACCGGTCGACCGGCAGGCCGGCCGGTCACTCGGCGCGGGCCAGCGTGACGCCGAACAGGCCGTCCGGGTCGGTCCAGAAGTCGTGGGCGGCGAAGCCTGCGGCGCCCAGCTCGGCGGCGACGCCCTCGGGGCGGAACTTCGCCGACACCTCCGTACGCAGCTCCTCGCCCTCGGCGAAGGTGACCGTCAGGTCGAGCACCCGTACGCGCATCGGCCGCCGCGCCCGCAGCCGCATCTCGATCCACTCCCGCTCGGCGTCCCAGAGCGCGACGTGGGCGAACCCGTCCGGGTCGAAGTCGGCGCCCAGTTCCCGGTTGACCACGCGCAGCACGTTGCGGTTGAACTCGGCGGTGATACCGGCCGCGTCGTCGTACGCCGGCACCACCACCGCCGGATCCTTCACCAGGTCGGTGCCGATCAGCAGCCAGTCCCCCGGTTCCAGCGCGGCCCGCATCGCGGCGAGGAACCGTGCCCGCTCGGCCGGCAGGAGGTTGCCGATCGTGCCGCCGAGGAAGAGCACCAGGCGGCGCCCGCCGGTCGGCAGGCGGTCCAGGTGGCGGGTGAAGTCCCCCACGATGCCGCGTACCCGCAGCCCCGGGTAGTCGGCGGCGATCTCGGCGGTGGACTGCCGCAGCGCGCTGACCGACACGTCCAGCGGCACGAACGTGCCGAGCCCACCCCGGCGGGTGAACGCGTCCAGCAGCAGGCGGGTCTTCTCCGACGAGCCCGAACCGAGCTCGATCAGCGTCTTGGCCCCGGTCAGCTCGGCGATCGTGGCGGCCCGCTCGGCCAGCACCGCGCGCTCGGCCCGGGTCGGGTAGTACTCCGGCAGCCGGGTGATCTCCTCGAACAGCTCGCTGCCGCGGGCGTCGTAGAACCACTTGGGCGGCAGCCACTTCTCCTCGGCGGTCAGGCCGGTGCGGACGTCCTCCCGCAGGCTGCGGCCCAGGTCCTGCTCCTCCAGGTGGATCTCCAGCGGCTCCGCGCTCATGTCATCCCCTTCGTCGTCGGGTGGAACGTCCCTGTCGGCCGGCGGTCAGACCTCGGCGAGGGCGTGGACGCGCACCCCCGTCGCGGTGGCCTCCACCAGTCGCCCCTCCGGCACCGCCTGCCAGCCGGGGTCGTCGTCGTGCGGTTCGGACGCCAGCAGCACCGAGGCCGGCGTCGCGCGGATCGACAGCGCGTGCCCGGCCGCGCTCGCCACCACGGTGCGCCCGTCGGTGAGCAGCAGGTTGAGCCGGGAACCGGGTGCGGCCGCCGCCACCGCCGTCACGGTCTCGGCGATGGCGCGCGCCGGCTTCACCCCGGCCCGCAGCCGGTGGCGCACCAGCGTCCACAGCAGCGCCGAGTCGGTGGACGCGTCGAGCGTGAGCAGGTCGCGTACGGGCAGGGTGGCGGCGAGCGGGACCATCGAGTCGGGCCAGCCCCGCACCACCCCGTTGTGGCTGAACAGCCAGCGCCCCTCGGCGAACGGGGCGGCGGCCCCGTCGAGCACCGCCATGCCCACGGTGGCGGAGCGGACGGCGGCCAGCACCGCGCCGGCCGAGGTGACCTCCGCGAGCTGGGCGATGGTCGGGTCGCTCCAGATCGGCTGCGAGCGCCGGTAGCGCACCGGCTCGCCGTCGCCCGGATACCAGCCGACGCCGAAGCCGTCGGCGTTGATCGTCCCTCCGCCGCGCATGTCGCGCGGCGCCCAGGACTGCCGCACCAGGGAGTACGGCGGGTCGAACAGCAGCTCCCGCAGGGTCACCGGCGGCCCCAGGTAGGCCAGGTGGCGGCACATCAGGCGGCACCGCCCCGCGAATCCGTCCTCACGGCTGCGCCTCCTCCGGCCGGGCGTCCCGGGCGCAGCGGAAGCCGCTGAAGATCTGCCGCCGGATCGGGAAGTCCCAGTTGCGGAAGGTGCCCCGGCAGGCGGCCCGGTCGGTGCCGAACGACCCGCCGCGCAGCACCCGGTGCTCGTCGCCGAAGAAGACCTCCGAGTATTCGCGGTAGGGGAACGCGGTGAAGCCGGGGTGCCCCCGGAACGGGGTGGAGGTCCACTCCCACACGTCGCCGATGAGCTGGTGCACGCCCAGCGGCGAGGCGCCGGCCGGGTAGGCGCCCACCGGCGCGGGCCACAGGTGCCGCTGGCCCAGGTTGGCGTGCTCGGCGGTGGGGTCGTCGTCGCCCCAGGGGTAGCGGCGGGAGCGGCCGGTGGCCGGGTCCCAGCGCGCCGCCTTCTCCCACTCCGCCTCGGTCGGCAGCCGCTTGCCGGCCCACGCGGCGTACGCCTGCGCCTCGTGGAAGCAGACGTGCACCACCGGCTCGTCGTCGCGTACCGGCGCCCACTGCCCGAACCGCCGGCAGGCCCAGCCGTCGCCGTCGCGTCGCCAGTGCATCGGCGCGACCAGCTCCGCCTCCCGGCGGTGCCGCCAGCCGTCGGGGCTCCACCAGCGCGGGTCGTCGTAGCCACCGTCGGCGATGAACTCGCGGTAGCGCCCGTTGGTCACCGGTGCGGCGTCGATGACGTACGCCGGCAGGCGCACCCGGTGGGCGGGGCGCTCGTTGTCCAGCGCCCACGGGTCGGTGTCGGTGCCCATGGTGAACTCGCCGGCCGGCACCAGGACCTCGGCGTCGACCCGGACGCGCGGCTCCGGCGGCGGCGGGGCGTGCAGCACCGCCGGGCCGGCGCGCAGCTGGTGGGTGGCGAGCATCGTCTCGTCGTGCTGCTGCTCGTGCTGCACGATCATGCCGAAGGCGAACCCGTCGGCGACCAGCGGTCGCTCGGTGAACGCGACCCGGTCCAGCAGGTCGAGCACCTTGTCCCGGACGGTGAGCAGGTAGGCGCGGGCCTCCTGCGGGGGCAGCAGCGGCAGCGTAGGGCGGTCCCGGCGGGGCTGCTTGAACGCGTCGTACAGGTCGTCGATGTCCCGCCGTACGGGTTCGCGCCCGCCCACGTCCCGGACCAGCCAGAGTTCCTCCTGGTTGCCGACGTGGGCGAGGTCCCAGACCAGCGGGGACATCAGCGGCGAGTGCTGCCGCACCAGGTCGGCCTCGTCGACGGCCTCGGTCAGCAGGGTGGTGCGGGCGCGGGTGCGTGCCAGCTCCGCCGCGATCCGGCTGCGCAACTGCTCCGCGCCCGTCGACTGCGTGGACGTCCCGGTCACCGGTGGCTCCTTCCCGCGGCGTCGCGCCGCCGCCGTACGCCTCGGTCGATGTCGTCGTGCAGGGCCGCCGGCAGGTCGAGCCGGGGCAGGGCCGCGAGGGCCAGGTCGAACAGGTCCGCCGCGGCGGCGGCCAGCGCCGGATCGCGCAGGCCGTGGCGGGCGGCGGGGTACCAGCGGTGCGCCACCGGACCGGCGACGTCGCGGGCCGCGCGGACCGTGGCGGGGTCGGCGAGCAGGACGGCCAGCACCGCGAGCGGGAGCATCCAGCCGCGGCCCGGCTGCGTGTCGAGGTAGCGCAGCTCCAGGTAGCCCCGGGGCCGCACCGGCGGGAAGAGGGTGCTCACGTGGTAGTCGAGGTCGTCGGTGGTGGGCGGCCGGGGCAGCGCCCCGTCGAGCCAGTCGGCGAACGTGATCCCCGGCGGCGGCGTCCAGTCGGGGCCGTCGCCGCGCACGCAGAGCAGCGGCGCGGCGAGGACGTACCTCGTCCAGGCGGTGACGGGGTCCACGTCGGTCGTCGGCGTCCAGACGGGACGGGTGCGGGCCGGCTCGATGCCGTACCAGGCCGCCATCCGGGCGGACGCCCAGCCGGTGCTGCGGCCGGCGTGCCGGTCGGCCGTGGCGAACGCGGCCAGCAGGGGCGGCCCGAGCGCGTGCACCGCCGCCCACCGGTCAGCCAGGTGCTCCGGCTCTCCCGCGTCCAGGCAGACCTGGAGGCCGGCGGTGCTGTACATCATCGTCCGGCCGGCCGGCCCGCGCCGGTCGAAGACGTGGCGCATGGCGCGGTAGCGGGGGCCTTCGACCACCGGCCGGGGCGGCCGGTGCGGATCTATGCCGCTGCGGCCGAGGACCAGCCCGGCGGCGTCGAGCAGGCCGCTCAGCTCGGCGATGTCGCCGTCGGCCGCGTGGATGAGAGTGGCGAGCGAGGAGCGTGGCGCGGTGGAGATCTCCAGCTGCCCGCCCGGCTCCACGGTCACGGTGCCACCGTGCGGGAGCGGATCGGCGGGGCTCGCGCGGTCGAGGGTGCGGGGGCTGTGCCGCCCCAGAGCCGCCCGTAGCCGCTCGCCGTCGACCGGGCGGGCGGGATCGGCGGCGTCGTGCACGGTCCATTCGAGTTCGACGCCGGTGTGTGTCGGCGGACCGGTCTTGAAGCAGATGCGCGCGAGGTGGCCCTCGGCGGCGGTGGACTCCCGCAGAACGGTGGTCCGGTCGAGCTCCGGCGACGTCACCACAGGGCGGTCTCCCTTCCCGGCAGGCTCCCGATCGATGTCACCGTAACGCCACCCACCGTCATCGGCGAGGGCGTCGACGACCCCACCCGTTCCTGTCTAGCAGACGAATTTCGTCCTACCGGCCGGAATGTGCAGCGCAGACGGGCGGCCCCGGCCCGCCGCGACGGCCGGGGAATCGGGCCGCGCCGGCTCAGCCGGTGGCGGCCACCCGGGCTGTCCGGAGAAGCGCGGACGACTCAGTCGGCGGCGGTCGGACCCGGGGTCGGCGACGGCCGCTGCTTCGTCGGCTCGTTTGGCGACTCCGGCGACTCCTTCGCCGCCGCCTCGGGCACCAGGTCCCCGCAGAAGCCCTCGACCTGCCCACGGCCGCCCGCCGCGGTCACCAGGCGGGCGAACGAGGGGGTGTCCAGCGCCCGCTCCCGCTGCGCCGGATTCTTCGCCAGGTACGCCCGGCAGAGGCCCTGCAGCTGCTCGGGGCGCTCCTGCGGCGTCCCCGGGGCGGCGCCCGTGGTGCTTCCGGGGGCGGGTACGCCCGAGTTCGGCGGGGCGGTGGCACCGGTCGGGGTCCCGGTGGGGGCGCCGCCGCCGGTGGCTGCGCTCGGCCCGTCGCGCTGTGGCGTCGAGGTGGTTGGCGACGCGGTGGCCGGTGCCGGGGTGGCGGGGTGTCGCGGCGGGGCCGGGTCGTCGGCCCGGTCGAGCGTGACGGCCGCGAAGGCGGCGCCCGCGGTGGCGGTGACGGCGATCCCCGCCCCCCAGGCCACGGCGCCGGCGGTGAACCGGCGGCGGCGCGGCGCCGGGACTCCCCCGGCGGCGGGTCCGGCCGCGCGAGCCGCCCGGAAGGCGGCCACGGCGGCCTCCTCGCCGGCCAGTTCGCCGGGACGGGCGGGAGCGGCGGCGGCGGCGAGCAGCCGGCTGAGCGGCTCCAACACGTCGGTTTCCGGCGTACGGGGCGCGTCCGCCCGCGCGTCGTCGAGGAGCCGGTCGGCCGCGCCGCGGTCGGCGGGCCGCCCGGTCCGACGGAAGAACATCCTGAATCCCCTCACGTCAACCGTCCGCCGGCTCGACGTGCGACGCCTGCCGCCCGCCGGTACGCGGTCGCGGCGTCACGGCGGCCTCGGGCGCGGCCGGCGACCGGGCCGGGTCGTGGCGTTCCATCAGCGCGGCGAGCCGGCGCAGTCCCCGGTGGGCGGCGGTGCGTACGGCACCGGGCCGGCGGCCGAGCACCCGCCCGGCGGTCTCGGCGTCCAGCCCGACGACCGCGCGCAGCAGCACGGCCTCGGCCTCGCGGGGCGGCAGGGTGGCGATCAGCGCGAGCGCCGCCTCGGTGCCGATCGTCTCGCCGGCCCGTTCGGCGGTGTCGGCGTCACCGGCCAGTTCGGCGAGCGCCTGCACCGGTACCGGCAGCGACGGACGACGGCGTTGCCGGCGCAGGTGGTCCATTGCCCGGTTGCGGGCGATGGTGACGGCCCACGCCCGGAACTCACCGCCGGTGAAGCTGGGCAGGTCACGGGAGATCTGCAGCCAGGTCTCGGAGGCGACGTCCTCGGCGTCCGCGCCGACCAGGGCGGTCAGGTAACGGAGCAGGCCCGGCTGGAGGCTGCGGTAGAGGAAGCGGAAGGCGTCCTCGTCGCCGGCCTGCGCCGCCACGACGGCCTCGTTCAGCTCACCCGCCATGCGGCTGCCGCTCTCGTCCCGGGGACACGTGCAGGCGGCGCACGCCGACGTGGGCGTGCGCGAGGCAAGCACGGTCCGGCAACCGGAACTGATCCCGCACCCTCAGCCCCCCGCTGACCTGATCACGCCCGGGACCGCGTCGCCCGGACGGCACGTCCGGACTCTGCCGTGGCGGCACGGCCTGTGGCGCAGGTGCCGCGGCGGCGCCGTGGGGCGGGCCCGAGACGGGCTAACGCTAGGAGCGCCGGGTCGATCGGGCAAGCCCAGTCGGCGGGCAAAAGAGTGAGAATTATCTAGCCGTTCGGCCGGCCCGTCGCTGTAACGGTGCGGCGACCCGCGACGCTGCGCCGATCGGCGGTCGCGGGCGGCGGCGCGTTCATCCAGCGTAAGGCCGTCCTGGGCGGATCGGCGTCACGCACGGTCCGCGACCCGTCACAGGGTATCCGAGGCGGGTCGGGTTGCGCTGCCCCCGCGTCGCGGCCGGCGCGGGCCGGGCCGGGGGCGGGCGGCGAGCCGATCCCGGTGGGTCTGGGTACGGTGGTGCTGTGTTGTCATCGGAGGTCGTACTCAGCGGTCGCTACCGCCTGGACGAACGTGTCGCCACGGGCGGCATGGGCGACGTCTGGCGGGGCAAGGACCTCGTCCTCGGCCGGCAGGTCGCGGTCAAGGTCCTGCTGCCGGCGCTGGTCTCCGACCCCGACTTCATCGCCCGCTTCCGCGCCGAGGCCCGGATCATGGCCGCGCTGCGCCACCCGGGCATCGTGCAGGTCTTCGACTGCGGCGAGGACGACCTGCCCGACGGGAGCCGGGCCGACTACCTGGTCATGGAGTTCGTGACCGGCCAGCCCCTGTCCAAGCGGATCGAGGCCGCCGGGCATCTCGACGTGGCCGAGACGATGGCGATCGTCGCGCAGGTCGCGCAGGCGCTGCACGCCGCGCACCTCGGCGGGATCGTGCACCGCGACGTCAAGCCCAGCAACCTGCTGGTGCAGGAGGACGGCAGCGTCGTGCTGGTCGACTTCGGCGTCGCCCGGTCGACGAACGTCACCAGCATCACCAGCACGAACGCGGTGCCCGGCACCGCCCTCTACATGGCTCCGGAGCAGGCCGCCGGCCGGCCGGTGTCCGGCGCGACCGACATCTACGCGCTCGGCGCCGTGGCCTACTGCTGCCTCAGCGGCAGCCCGCCGTTCACCGGCGACAACCCGTTGCAGGTCGCCGTGCGCCACCTCGACGACGAGCCGCCGGAGCTGCCGCACGAGGTCCCGGAGGCGGTCCGCGCGCTGGTCTCCCGCGCCCTGGCCAAGGACCCGGCCGACCGGTTCAGCAGCGCGGCGGCGATGGCCGAGGCCGCGCGGGCCGCCGTGTCCGACCCCTCCGCGGCCACCGCCATGGTGCCCGCCGCCGCGGCCGTGGGCGGCGTGGACCCGGGCACCCGCACCGACATGCCGGCCGTCGCCGGCGTGGCCCGTCGGAGGCGCCGCGGCACCCTCGTCGGCGCCGCGGCGGCCGTGCTGGTGGCATTGGCCGGGCTCGGCGCGGCGCTCGGCGCCTCGGGCGAGGCCGACGCGCCGGCGGTCAAGGTGCCGCAGGCGACCACTCCGGCCGCGGAGCCGAGCGGTGACGCGCAGGCGCCCGCGGAGCAGGACGACGAACCCGCCAACCCGGGCCGGCCGTTCCGGCCGACCGGCTCCACCTCCAGCCCTTCGCCGTCGGGCACCGCACCCCCGGTCTCCCCCCAGCCCAGCGGGTCGGACGCCCCGGAGTCCCCCGAGCCCAGCGGCACCACCGAACCGCCGCGCCCGTCGCCCAGCACCGCCGTCCCGACGCAGAGCCCGCCGCCGCCGGTGGAGCCGACCGAGACGCAGACCACGCCGGTCGAGCCCGCCAACCCCCCGGCGGGCTGACCGCACACCGCGCTCCCGGCACAGCGCCGTCCCGTCCCCGCCACCGCGCCCGCGCACCGGCCCAGGGGGCCGGCCGGTCCCGCCGTCGCGGTGGCGGCGGGACCGGGCAGCGGATGTCACTGGTCGCCGAGCGCCTCGACCACCGGCCGCGACAGCGCGCGGCGGGCCGGCAGCACCGAGGCGACCAGGGCGGCCACCACCGCCACCCCGAGGATCAGCCCGAGCTGCCCCACCGGCAGCACCACGGCGAAGTCGCCGCTGATCCGGGCCAGCAGGGCCATCGCGGCGGCGCTGACACCGGTGCCGAGACCCACCCCGAGCAGCGCGCCGACCAGTGCCATCAGCACCGCTTCGACGGCCAGCATGGCGCGCATCCGTCCCCGGGTCAGCCCGACCGCGCGCAGCACGGCGTTCTCCCGGGTCCGCTCCACCACGGACAGGCTCAGCGTGTTGGCGACCCCCACCAGCGCGATCACCACGGCCAGGCCCAGCAGCGCGGTGACGAGGGCGAGCAGCATGTCGACGGTGGCGGTGAGCATCTTCTTGTAGGCGCCCTGATCCATCAGGTTGGCGGTCGGATACCGGGCGACCACCGCCTCGATGGCGGCCCGGGCCTGCGCGGCGGAGACCCCGTCGGCGGGGTCGATCTCGGCCAGGTAGCCCCGCTCGTCGGGAAAGAGGGTGGCGAAGTCGGCGTCGACCACCTCGATCACGTGACCGGCGGGTACGGGGCTGCCGGCGAGCGTCGGCCCGTCGGCGGTGACGACCGCGGCCACCCGCAACGGCCGACCGCGTACGGTCACGGTGGAGCCGGTCGTCCAGCCCCGGGCCTCGGCCAACTCCCGGTGCACCAGCACCTGTCCCGGACCCAGCCGATCGACCTGCCCCGACACGACACCGGTCAGGGTCCGGCCGACCAGGGCGGGGTGCGCGACCTGGATCCGCACGTCGGCGGCGACGGCACCCCGCTGCTCGTGCACCACCGCCAGCTCGGGTCGCGCGCGCAGCTCGGCCACGAGCGGTGCCGGAAGATCCCCGCCGATCCCGGTGACCAGCCAGTCCACCCCGATCTCGGCGTCCACGCTGCGCTCGATGCCGTCCTTGGTGCTGCGGGCGCCGACCACGAAGGCAGACACCAGACCGATCCCGATCACCAGGGCCGTGGCGGTCGCGGCGATCCGGCGCGGATTGCGTACGGCGTTCGCGACGGCCAGCCCGGCGGTGGCACCGAACAACCTGCGGGCCGGCCACCCCAGCACCCGGACCAGCGCCGGCACGAGCACCGGGCCGAAGAGCACGATCCCGAAGAAGGTGAGTACGCCGCCGGCGGCCACCAGGACCACCTGCACGGCGTACGCGGCGGCGAGCAGCGCGGCGATCCCGGCGGCGAAGACCACCGCGCCGGCCGTCAACCGGAGCCGGCCGGCGCCCCGGGCGGGCTGGACCGCCGCGTCGGTGAGCGCGGCGACCGGGGCGACGCGGGTGCCCCGCCATGCGGGCAGCAGGGCGGCGCCCATCGTGATCGCTGTGCCCAGGAGCAGGCTGACCAGCACGGTCGACGCGGTGACGGTGAGCCCGCCGGGGACCGGCGCGTCGAGCCGCGTCATCACCTGGTTCATGCCGCCGGCCAGGGCCACGCCGATCAGCACGCCGGCGGCGGAGGCGACCAGCCCGACCAGCGCGGCCTCCAGCAGCGCGGCGCGGAACAGCTGGCCCCGGGTCGCGCCGACCAGCCGCAGCAGCGCGGTCCGCCGCGTCCGCTGGGCCAGCACGATGGCGAAGGTGTTGGCGATGACGAAGCCGGCGACCACGACGGCGACGCCGGCGAAGGTCAGCAGCACCATGTTGAACTGCTCGAGGTCGCGGACCGCGTCGGTCACGGCGTCGTCGAGGATGCGCTGCCGGGTCTTGACGGTCGCGCCGGCGCCGACGGCCCCGGCGGCCCGCTCGACCAGTGCCCCGTCGGCCGCGCCGGGCCGGGCCGCCACCATGATCCGGTCGTAGCCCCGCTGGCCGGTGACCGCGAGGGCGTCCGCGCCGACCAGGCCGATGAACGGGCCGCCGACGTCGCGGGCGGTGCCGGCCACGTCGACCGTGCCGACCAGGGTGTACGGGCGGGCGGCTCCCCCGCCGCCGCCGACGCGTACCCCGCTGCCGAGGGCGAAGCCCTCCTGCTCGACGGTCGCGGCGTCCAGCACGACCTCGCCCGGGCGGTCGGGCAACCGGCCGGCCACCACGTCGTACGAGCGCAGCGCCTCGTCGACGGGGATCGCGGCGAGGACGGCGTAGCCGAGCACGGGGCGCCCGTCGGCGCCCACGATCCCGCCGGAGCCGAGCAGCTCGCCCTCGGCGGCGGCGACCCCGTCGAGGGCGCGCACCTTCTCGACCAGCACGGCCGGCAGCGGGTCGTCCGTGGCGGAGTAGACGGCGAGGTCGGTGTGCCGGTCGAACGCCCCGGCCCGCTCGTACGCGCCGGCGCGCATCCCGTCGACGAAGATCAGCGTGCCGGCGATGAACGCGACGCCGAGCACGATGGCCAGCGACGAGAGCATCAGGCGCAGCGCCTCGGCGCGCAGCTGGCGCAGGGTCGTACGGATCATCGGGTCACCGCCTCGCGGTCGGCGCCCGGTGCGCGCGCCGGGTCGAGGCCGGCGAGCGCGTCGAGGACCCGCTCGGCGGTCGGCGCGGTGAGGTCGCGTACCGGCCGGCCGTCGGCGAGGAAGACGACCCGGTCGGCGTGCCCGGCGGCCGACGGGTCGTGGGTCACCATGACCACCGTCTGGCCGAGGGTGTCGACGGCCTCGCGCAGCAGGCGCAGCACCTCGGCGCCGGAACGCGAGTCCAGGTTCCCGGTCGGCTCGTCGGCGAAGATCACCCATGGTTTGGTGATCAGCGCGCGGGCCACCGCCACCCGCTGCTGCTGGCCGCCGGAGAGCTCGGCGGGGCGGTGGCGCAGCCGGTCGGCGAGCCCCACCGCGGCGACGACCTGGCGCAGCCAGGCCCGCTCCGGTCGCCGGCCCGCGATGGCCAGGGGCAGCACGATGTTCTCCTCGGCGGTCAGCGCCGGCAGCAGGTTGAACTTCTGGAACACGAAGCCCACCCGGTCGCGGCGCAGCAGGGTGAGCCGCTTGTCGTCGAGGCGGGCGAGGTCGGCGTCGCCGATGCGCACGCTGCCGGAGGTGGGCCGGTCCAGGCCGGCGAGGCAGTGCATGAGCGTGGACTTGCCGGAGCCGGACGGGCCCATGATGGCGGTGAACCGGCCGGCGGCGAAGTCGACGTCGACGCCGTCGAGGGCGACGACGGCTGCCGGGCCGGTGCCGTACCGCTTGGACAGGCCGTGGGCGGCGACCGCGACGCCGGCGGTGGCGTGCGCGGGAGGTGCGACGGACACGTGGAACTCCCCGTGGAGATCGTGGCTGGGACGTCTCCGACGCTATGGGCGCCGCCGGTGCGACCGCGTCCACCCGCGCGGGGTGGCCCCGCTGCGACCTGGGGCGCCCCTGACGGGGTGGGCCCGTACGACCTGGGTCGTATCCGGTCTCAGCCGCCGGGGGTGACCAGCCCGGTCTCGTACGCCAGCACCACGGCCTGCACCCGGTCGCGGAGCTGGAGCTTGGCCAGGATCCGCCCGACGTGCGTCTTCACGGTGGCCTCGGCGACGTGCACCCGGGCGGCGATCTCCGCGTTGGAGAGGCCCTGCGCCACGAGCAGGAGGATCTCCCGCTCGCGTTCGGTGAGCTGGCCGATCCGGGGGTCCTCGGCGGGCCCGGGACCGAGCCGACCGGCGAAGCGGTCGAGCAGCCGGCGGGTGATGGACGGGGCGACGACCGAGTCACCCTGGGCGACCACCCGGATGGCGGCCAGCAGTTCCTCCGGCGGCACGTTCTTGAGCAGGAACCCGCTGGCGCCGGCCTGGAGCGCGGCGAAGGCGTCCTGCTCCGTGTCGAAGGTGGTGAGCACCAGCACCCGGGGCGAGCCGGCGGGCCGGTCCCGGCAGATGCGGCGGGTGGCCTCCACCCCGTCCATGGTCGGCATCCGGACGTCCATCACCACGACGTCGGCCTCGACGCGGGCCAGCAGCCGCAGGGCGTCGGCGCCGTCGATCGCCTCGCCGACCACCTCCAGGTCCGCCTGGGAGTCCAGCACCATCCGGAAACCGGCGCGGACCAGCGCCTGGTCGTCCACGATCACCACGCGGACCGTCATGCCGCCGTCACCTCCGTCGTCGCGGACGTCGACGGTAGCGGTAGCCGCGCCTCGACCTGCCAGCCCCCGGCCAGTCGGGGTCCGGCGGTCAGGCTGCCGTCGTACACGCCCACCCGCTCGCGCATGCCGACCAGGCCGTGCCCGCCGGAGGGCGCCGGGCTGACCGGGGGGCGGCCCTGGCCGTCGTCGACCACCCGCACCACCACGGCGTCGCCCGCGCAGGCGACGGTGACCTCGACGCCGGCGCCGACCCCGGCGTGCTTGAGCGCGTTGGTCAGCCCCTCCTGCACCACCCGGTAGACGGTCAGCTCCAGCCCGGGCGGCATCGGCGCCGGCTCCCCGGTGACCGTGTGCCGGGCCCGGAGGCCGGCGGCGCGGAAGCGGTCGAGCAGGGCGGGCAGCTCCGTCAGCGCCAGCCGGCGGTGCGCCGGGTCGGCGGCCGCCCCGGCGCCCTCGGGCGCACCCGCCGCGCCGGGCCCGGCCTGCGCGTCCGGCGCGCTCGGCTCCCGCAGTACGCCGACCAGCCGGCGCATCTCCTCCAGCGCCTGCCGGCCGGTGTCGGCGACCACCTTGACCGCCTGGCGGGCGGTCTCCGGGTCCCGGTCGAGCATGAACCGCGCCCCGTCGGCCTGCACGATCATCACGGCCATGCTGTGCGCCACCACGTCGTGCAGCTCGCGGGCGATGCGGGTGCGTTCCCCGGCCACGGCGGCGCGCGCCTCCGCCTCCCGTTCCCGCTCCAGGGTGGCGGCCCGTTCCTCCAGGGTGAGCACGTAGAGCCGGCGGGTCCGCACGTTCAGCGCGACCAGCCAGACGGCCCCGGTGACCAGGCCGTAGTAGATCGCCGTCGCCCACCAGGCGATGACGCCCTGGGTCTGCAGGCCGGCGAGCACCACCCCGACGGCCGCCCCGACACCCGCGAGGATTCCGTCGCGCAGCCGGTCGGCGTACTTGACCACGCTGTAGAGGGCGATCAGCACGGCGACGTCGAAGGCCAGCGGCCCCCACCCGGCGACCACCTGCACCAGCGCGAGCGCCGCCACCGCCACGGCGACCGCCGACGGGTGGGCCCGGCGGAACAGCAGCGCCACCGCCATCCCGGCGCTGACCAGGGTGGCCTTCCATCCGCCGGGCTGGTTCGCCAGGCCGGCGAGGCCGAGGAGCACCACCACGGCGGCGACGAGGACGTCGAAGGCGACGCCGCGCCACCGGCGGCCGAGGATCGTGCGGTTCACGGTCACCCAGCGTACGTGCCGCAGGTCAGGGGTCACCCGCCCCGGGCCGGGTCGGGTGGCCCGCCCGGGTCACGCCAGCAGCTCGCGCATCCGGTCGATCTCGACGGTCTGCTCGGTGGCGACGGAGTTGGCGAACTCCGACAGGGTGAGGTCGGAGCCGACCTTGAGCAGGTCGGTGGCCATCTGGACCGCGCCCTGGTGGTGCTCGGTCATCATCCGCACGAAGAGCCGGTCGAACTCGGCGCCCCGCGCCGCCGCGAGCTGCCGGATCGCCTCGGGCGTCTGCATGCCCCGCATGCTGCCGTGGTCGTGGTCGGCCACGTCGGTGGAGAGCCCGCGCGCCTGCAGCCAGCCCCGCATCATGCCGATCTCGGGGCCCTGGCTGGCCCGGATCCGCTCCGCGAGGGCGCGCAGGGCCGGGTCGCCGGCACGGTCGCCGGCCAACTCCGCCATCTCCAACGCCTGGGCGTGGTGCGGGATCATCATCCGGACGAACCAGACGTCCATCGAGTTGTGCCGGGACGTGGCCGCGTCGCGCAGTTCCTCGGCGGGCCGGACCGCCGCGGTCTCGCCCGGCCGACCGGGAACGATCACCGCGGGCCGGCTCGGGCCCACCGGGGCGGACGTCGTGGCGGGGGCGGCGACCTGTCCCGCCGGAGCCGTGGTCGGGCCGCCGGAGCGCAAGACGGCGACGACGACCACCGCCAGCAGCGACGCGGATATGACGACGGCCAGGGTCCGCGCACGGCGGTTGGTCATGGGCCACTCCCCCCGGTAGAGGTCATGGCGATGCTATCCATCGACCGACGCGCATTCATGTGATCTGCATCACATCGATGGAACTCATCGGACTGTAGGGTGTGGCCAATCGCCATCCCCTTGCGAAGGGCGTCGCCGATGACCAGTTTCCGCACCCTGCGGGCCAGGCGGCTCACCACCGTGAGCCTGGCCGCGGCCGGCCTTCTCCTCGCCAGCGTCGCCACCGCCACACCCGGAAGCGCCGGGGTGGCGGCGCGGTCCGCCCCATCGGGCACCGTGGACACCACCAACACCATTCCGGGCGTCGACGAGATCGTCAGCAGCCCGAACCTCCGGCAGATCGCCAACCTGCCGAAGCAGGCGCCGCTGGACGCCACCAACAGCGACCTGGCCTTCCAGGGCCGCTACGCCTTCGCCGGCAACTACAACGGCTTCGTCATCTACGACATCTCCCGGCCGAGCACGCCGAGCGTGGTGTCGCAGGTCTACTGCCCCGGGTCGCAGAACGACATCTCCGTCCACGGTGACCTGCTGTTCCTCTCCACCGACTCCTCGCGCAGCGACGACTCCTGCAACAGCACCAGCGCGCCGGCGACGGAGAAGGCGTCCTGGGAGGGCATCAAGGTCTTCGACATCAGCGACAAGGCCAACCCGCGCTACGTCAAGGCGGTGGAGACGGCCTGCGGCTCGCACACCCACACCCTGGTGCCGGGCAAGGACCGCAAGACCGTCTACCTGTACGTCTCCTCGTACAGCCCGCGGGCGGAGTTCCCCGACTGCCAGCCCCCGCACGACTCCATCTCCATCGTCAAGGTGCCGGTGAAGTCGCCCACCGACGCGGCGGTGGTGGCCTCGCCGAACCTCTTCCCGGACGGCGGCTACGAGGGCCGGCCCGGCGGTTCGGCGACCACCGGCTGCCACGACATCACCGCCTACCCGGAGAAGAACCTCGCCGCGGGCGCGTGCATGGGCGACGGCATCCTGATGGACATCTCCAACCGGGAGGCCCCCCGGCTGATAAACCGGGTCCGGGACACCGTCAACTTCGCGTTCTGGCACTCGGCCACGTTCAACAACGCCGGCACCAAGGTGGTCTTCACCGACGAGCTGGGCGGCGGCGGCGCGGCCACCTGCAACGAGGCCATCGGCCCGGAGCGGGGCGCCGACGCCATCTACGACATCACCGGTCGCGGTGACGCCCGCAAGATGGTCTTCCGCAGCTACTACAAGATCCCCCGGATGAACGCCGACACCGAGAACTGCGTGGCGCACAACGGCTCGCTGATCCCGGTGCTCGGTCGCGACATCATGGTCCAGGCGTGGTACCAGGGCGGCATCTCCGTCTGGGACTTCACCGACTCGGCCAACCCCAAGGAGATCGCGTTCTGGGAGCGGGGCCCGCTCTCGGCCGACCGGCTCGTCGGCGGTGGCACCTGGTCCGCGTACTACTACAACGGCTACATCTACTCCAACGACATGGTCAAGGGCCTCGACGTCCTGAAGCTGACCGACTGGCGCACCTGGTCGGCGAACCTCGTGCGGTACCGCGAACTGAACGTGCAGACCCAGCCCAGCTACCTGAGCTGGTAGTCGCCCGACGCGCCGACGGGCCCGACCCCGCAGGGGGTCGGGCCCGTTCGTGTCCGGATCGGACGCGGCGGCGCTCAGCCGGCCGGCGGGTACGGGTCGTTCTGGTACGTGTACTCCGTCTCGATCTTGCCGTCGGAGGTGTGCACGACGAGCTGGCTCGGCTCGTTGTCGTGCGCCGCCCGGCGTCCCGCCTCGACGGCGAGCTGCTTCGTGTCGAACGTGCCGACGACCTGGCTGCCCTGCTCGACCTTCCAGCCGCCGCCGTTCGGCACGACGTGGTATTGATTGCGCTTCATGTCAGTCACCCGCCTCTCGGTCAGGATCTCGGGATACCCGGGCCCCGGGGACGGAAAACCCGCCTTCGTGCCCGACCGTCCACAATCGTCACCCCGTCCGGCGGTCGCGTCTCGGCGAGTGCCGGTCACCCGGCCGGTATCCGGTCGAGCTGCGCGCGGATCGCCTCTGGCGTCAGCGCGGGCCGACCACCCGGATGACCGACGGTGGCGCCGGCAGCGGCGACGGCGTACCGGGCGACCCGCTCCCGGGACTCGCCCCGCAGCACGCCGAGGGTCAGCGCGGCGACGAAGGCGTCCCCCGCGCCCGTGTCGTCCACGGTGGGCGTCTCGCTCAACGGCAGGAAAAGCTCGCCGTCCGGCCAGACGAACGCGTTGCCCTTCCCGGCCACCTCGACGGCCAGCAGCGACGGGCCGCGGCGCAGCAGCGCGCGCCCGGCGGCGAGCCCCGCCCCGGCGTCCTCCGGCGCGACGCCGGTGATCAGCTCGACCTCCCGCGCGTCGGCCCGCAGCACGTCGGCGAGGGCGAACAGCGCGTCGGCGTCGGCCCCGTCGGCGGGGGCCCCGTCGAGCACGACCAGCCGGCCGGCCTCCCGGGCGGTCCGGGCCGCGGCCAGCGCGGTCCGCGCGGGCTGCTGGAGTTGGATCAGTACGGCCCGCGCGGCCCGCAGCGCGGGCGCCGCCCCGGCGACGTCGTCGGGGGTGAGCAGGGTGGCCTCCGGCAGGTCCTCCAGGTAGCGCCAGTACGCGTCGGCGTCGACCACGTCGACGATGAGCCCGGTCGGGGTGCCGGGCCGCCGGCGTACCCACTCCACGTCGACGCCGTCGGCCCGCGCCAGCGCCAACAGCCGGTCCCCCACCTCGTCGTCGCCCACGACCCCGAGCAGACCGACGGCGGCGCCGAGCTGCGCCAGCCCGACGGCCTGGTTGGCCCCCTTGCCGCCGAGCAGTTCGCGCCGCCGCCGTACCGGGGCGCTCCCGCCGGCGGCCGGCACCTCGTCCACCAGCAGCACGAGATCCCGGGCCACCTGCCCGAGCACCATCACGTCCAGTTCCACCATGCCCGCAGCACTACCCGCGACCGCACCGGTTGATCCGCGCCGGGCGCGAGGCGTGTCCGGTCGCGAGGCGCGCCCCGGCCGGCGCCGCGAGGGGTGCGTGCCGACCGGTCACCCGGGCAGCGGCGCCTCGTCGCCCCGCGTGCGGCGCGGCCCGACCAACCGACGAACCATCGGGGCGGCGTTCCACTTCGCCGCGCCCACCAGGTCGCGGGCGTGCTCCAGCACCGTGTAGTCGGGCCGGGCACGGCCGTCGGCGATGGCCCGGTCCAGGTCGTTGCCGCACCGGGTCAGCACGTTGTCGAAGTCGCGGCGCACCGGTTCGAGCAGGTCGTAGCCGAACGAGCGGTGCAGCCGGGCGAAGAGCGGCTTGTAGAGCCGGGCCCGCTCGTGCAGCCCCGAGGAGTACGACATGGGGTTCTTCGGCCGGCGCCGGACGTAGTCCGGCAGCAGGTCGGCGAAGGCCCGCCGGACGATCCACTTCTCCTGCCCCTCGCGCATCTTCAGCCCGATCGGCAGCCGCATCGCCAGCTCGACCAGGCTCAGGTCGAGAAACGGCACGCGCGCCTCCACCCCGTGCCCCATGCCGGCCCGGTCGACACGCTGCAACTCCGTACGGCAGAGGTTGCGGATCTTGTGCAGGAAGAGCCGGCGGGACGCCTCGGGACCGACCTCGTGGTACATCGGGTAGCCGCCGAACAGCTCGTCCGAGCCGTCGCCGGTGAGCGCCACCTTCACGCCCAGCTCGCGCAGCCGGCGGAACAGCGGCAGGGTGACCACCGCGTTGATGATGTCGCCGTACTCGGTCAGCTCGGACATCCTGATGGTCTCCCGGATGTCGGCCAGCCGGATGTCGCGGGGGCGCAGCTCGACCACCTCGTGCGGCACCCCGAGGTCCTTCGCGAGCCGCCGCGCGTACGCGACGTCGGGGCTGTCGGGCACGCCGACCGTGACGGCGACGCAGTCCGGGTGCATCTCGCGTACGTGCAGCAGGGCCAGCGAGCTGTCGAGGCCGCCGGAGAGCACCACCCCCACGGTGAGGTCGGTGTCCACCCGCATCCGGATGCTGTCGGTGAGGGCGGCACGGACGAGCAGGGCGGCCTCGTCCGGGTCGTCCACCACCGGCAGCCCGTCGCCGAGGGTGAGCAGGTCGACGTACGCGCGCAGCCGGACCGAACCGTCGGGCTCGGCCCAGCCGTGGTGCCCGGGCGGCACCTCGGCGATCGGGGCGCGGTGACCGACCAGTGCCTTGACCTCGCTGGCGACGTGCAGGCAGCCGGGCATGCGGCACCAGTACAACGGCTTGACGCCGAGCGGGTCCCGGACCAGGTAGGCCCGGCCGGTGGCCCGTTCCACGACGGCGAAGGCGTATTCGCCGCGCAGCCGGGTCACCATGCCCTCGCCCCAGCGCAGGAACGCCGCGAGCACCACCTCGGTGTCACTGGTGCCGCGGAAGCGGTGGCCCAGCCGGACGAGTTCGGCGCGCAGCTCGTGGTGGTTGAAGACCTCGCCGTTGTAGCAGAGCAGCCAACGCTCGTCAGCGGAGGCCCACGGCTGCACGGCGCGTTCGCGGTCCACGATCGGCAGCCGGCGGGTGCCGGTGAGCAGGCCGTTCTCGTAGCGGGTCTCGGTGACCTCGCCGCGTGGGGCGAGGGTGGCGAGCATCCGCCGGAAGATCGTCGGATCGGCCTCGGGGCCGAGGCTCAACGCGATGCCACACATCGGGCTCAGACCCCCATCTCGGCTTCGTACGCCCGGCGCAGCCCCCGCCGCGCCGCGGGCGCGAGGCACACGTGCCAGGCCTGGCCCTCGTCGACCACGTTGACCTCGCCGGCCCGCTGCCGGGCCAGCAGCAGCTCGGCCAGGGTGTCCCGGACCCCGAACCTGTCGAACCACTCCATCTCCAGGTCGACCGCCCAGCCGAGGCAGTGGCCGCTGGGCACCATGGCGGCGTACCCGAGCCGGCGCAGTCGGTGCTGGTGCTCGGCGCTGCGGACCAGGCTGGTCACCCACAGCGGCGGCGTGCCGGCCGGGGTGCTGGCGGCGAACTGCCGGGCGATGTCGTTGAGCAGCGCCACCACCTCCCGGCGGGCCCGCCGGAAGCGCAGTCCGGCGGTACGCGGCGTGGCGGCGGGCAGCAGCCGGCGTCGCACCGCCCGCGCGCCGCGTCCCAGCAGCGTGCGGGGCTGCTCGGTGTAGCGGAAGCGCAGCAGGTCCCGCCTGCGCAGCCACTCCAGGTCCACCAGGTCCGGGCTGGCCTCGACCTGGGCGTCGGTGAGGAAGGTGGGGGCGTCGCGCCACCACATCACGTCGACGCGGGAGAGCAGGTAGATCCGGACCAGCGCGGTGAGGTCGGCGGCGGAGCTGCGCGCGTTGGGCTGGTACCGGGCCATCTCCAGCAACAGCGTCTCGCGGGCCCCGACGGGCCCCTGCGGGGTGGCGTCGAGCACCGCGGCGATCGCGGGCTCGCGCAGCCGGTCGTCGATCAGCATCTGCCGCGCGTTGGTGCAGGACTCACCGGCGAGCGCGCCGACCTCGACCAGCAGGTCGGCCACGGCCGCCCGGTAGGCGTCGAGATCCGGTGCCGCGGGCCGCGTCGGCGTGGCGAACGCGCGCCGCCGCGTCGGGGCGGCGGGTGTGACGGAGGAGCCGGGCCGCTGTCCCGGGCTTCGGCTGGGCACTCGCATGGTCGGGTCCTCTCTCCCGTCACGGCAGCACTGTGCATCGCCCTGAACACACCGTAATCGGGCCGGACGGGAGGAGTCCGAACAATCCTCCTATCTACTCCTTCGGGGCTCCCCTGCCGCCGCCAGGCACGAACGGCCACGGCCGGGACACCGCCGCCCAACCCGCTGCACCTCGGCCCACGACGGCAGGTGGTACGCGCACCGCGGCGCCGCACCGCGCCGCACGCAGCGCCCCGAGCCCCGGGGAGCCCTGGAGCCCCGGAGGCCAGGGTGGCCCTGGCGACTCACTGCCTCCCAGAGGGCGCGGGTGATGCTGGCGCGGCGGGGGCGGCGGCTGCGGCGTCCATCAACGCGAAACCGCCGCCAGCGCAACCGCCGCAGCCGGCCACGCCAGCCAGCTCCAGCTTCACGAGGAGTAGTTGTCCGGTCGCCCGGCCACATCCCCCTCACCGCCCTTTGCTCTGCATCCACATACGCACCAACTACTTAGAGTCAGGCGCACTCAAGCCTCCGGCCGGGCCAGCAAATACAAAATCCCAGCTCATAGGAGTGGTGCGGGGAGAGATGCAGAGCAAAGGGGCGAGAGAGCCATCAGCGGCCGAAGCGTCAGCCGTGACACACGGTGACCACCGCTCGCCATCACCGTCCGTAACAAGCTTCGGGACGGGCCTCTTGTTTTCCGCCGCCCGGAAGATCGGTTTTGAAAGCGACCGCCGGGCGGAACGGGCGTCCGCGAAGCGCCGACCGACGGGCGCGAGGCGCGCACGGCGGCGGAACGCCGACCGGCGGCGAGCACGGCAGCGGACGCGGGGGCGGACGCGGAGGCGGACGCAGGGACGGAGGCGGGGCAGGGACGGGGCCGGGGACCAGCGCGCCGGATCAGCGCCAGGACCAGCGCGCCAGACCGCTGCGGACCGGCTGCAGACCACCGCGCCAGACCGCCGGCGGACCGGCGGCGGACCGGCGGCGGACCGGCGGCGGACCGGCGGCGGACCGGCGGCGGACCGGCGGCGGAGTGGCCACGGACCCACGCCCGGGGCACGGGTACCTCGCAGCGGACGCTGACGTGCCGTCACTCCTTTACAACGTTGTATCCAACGTTGTAGAAACGGACACGCACCGATCCTGATCGACATCTCGCACCCGAGGCAGGTCTGATGGGACATCTCCGCCGCGCCGGGGCGCTCGCCGCCGTCATCGGTCTGGTCCTGGCCGGGACGGCGTCCGCGCCGGCCGCCGCCGTACCCGACCTCCGCTACCACAATCCCGTCTCGGCCGGGTTCGCCGACACCTTCGCCGACCCGGTGATCGTCCGTGGTGAGGATGGTTTCTGGTACGCGTACGGCACCACCGACCCGCTGCGCGAAGGCGAGGGGGTCTTCCACCGCGTCCCCACCGCCCGCTCGGCCGACCTCGTCGACTGGACGTACGTCGGGGACGCCTTCGGCGCCGATCAGCGCCCGGCGTACGCGGCGCCGGGCGCCGGCTTCTGGGCCCCCGACGTGCGCCGGGTCGGCGACCGCTGGGTCATGTACGTGACGGTCACCGACACGACCGTCTCCCCAGACGGGGGCGACTTCGCCGTCGGCGCGGCCACCGCACCCACCCCGACCGGCCCGTGGACCTTCGCCGACGAGCCCGTGGTCGCGCCCCGCCCCGGCGGTGGCGGGGGCTGGTTGTGGACCATCGACCCGAGCCAGTTCACCGACGTCGACGGCCGGCACTACCTCTACCACGGCAGCTACTACGGCGGGATCTCGGTGACCGAGCTGTCCCCCGACGGGCTGCGCGCGGTCGGCACGCCCACCATGGTCGCCATCGACAACAAGTTCGAGGGCAGCCACGTGGTGCGCCACGACGGCTGGTACTACCTGTTCGCGTCCACGGCCAACTGCTGCGCCGGCCCGGCCACCGGCTACTCCGTGCAGGTCGGCCGGTCCCGGAGCCCGCGCGGGCCGTTCGTCGACCGCGACGGCATCGCGCTGACCGCCTCCCGGGCCGGCGGTACGCCGGTGCTCACCCAGAACGGCAACCGGTGGATCGGGACCGGCCACAACGGCTTCCTCACCGATCTGTCGGGCCAGGACTGGATCGTCTACCACGCGATCGACCGGGCCGACCCTTACCTGGACGAGCCGTTCGGCGTCAACGAGCGGCCGATGCTGCTGGACCGCCTCGACTGGATCGACGGCTGGCCGACGGTGAACGCCGGTGCCGGCCCGTCCGAGGGCGCCCGGCCCGCGCCGGTCACCACCGGGCGGGTGGACGAGCGCTTCGACGCCGGGCTGGACGGCTGGCGGCGCGGCGCCGGGGACTGGCGGGTCACTGACGGCCGCCTCACCGGCAGCGGCGCGCTGACCAGCCGTACGACCGTGGGTGGTGACGTGCGGGCGGAGGCCGACCTGCGGCTCTCCGCCGCCGGGGCGGCCGGGCTCACGCTCGGCGGCCGGGTCTCGGTGCGGGTGGACGCCGCCGCCGGCCGGTTGGTCGCCGCCGACGGCGGGCGTACCGTGAGCGCGCCGCTGCCCGCCGGCTTCGACGCCGCGGCGGGGCACCACCTCGCCGTCGAGGTACGCGGCCGGGACCTGGTGGCCGAGCTGAGCCCGGCCCGCCTCGGCGACCAGCTGGCGGTCGTGTCGCTGCGGCTGGCGCGGCCGGTGGCGGGGCGCCTCACGCTCACCGCGACCGGCGGGTCCGCCGGGTTCGACAACGTCAGCGTCGCCCGGCTGCACCGACCGGTGCGCCACGCCGTCGCCGAGCCGCGGGCGGGCCGACTGCTGCCCGCGTTCTCCGACGAGTTCACCGGCGGGCTGGACCCGGCGTGGCGGTGGCTCCGGCCGGACCCGGCGGCCACCGTGTCGGGCGGGGCGCTGCGCTGGCCGGTGCAGGGTACCGACCTGACCGGCACCGGCAACACCGCCGGCGTGCTGCTGCGCGACGCGCCGGGCGGCGACTACGTCGTGGAGACGAAGGTGACCCTCGACCTCGGCGAGGAGACGGTCCGCAACTACCAGCAGGCCGGGCTCGTCGCCTATGTCGACGACGACCGCTTCGCCCGGCTGTCGCAGGTCGCCATCTGGAACACGCGGCAGGTGGAGTACGGCTACGAGCTGCCCTTCGCCGGTCGGCCGGTCTACGGCGGCACCATCGTCGGCACCCCGGCGACCACCACCTGGCTGCGGCTGGCGCACCGGGTCGACCCGGTCTCCGGCGAGCACGAGTTCCGCGCCGGCTCCAGCCGGGACGGGCGCAACTGGACGTGGGGCGGGGTCTGGACGTTCCCGGCCGACACCACTCCCCGGATCGGGCTGGTCGCGCACGGCGGCGCCGACCCGGCGGTCACCGCGCACTTCGACTACCTGCGCTTCCACCGCTGAGCCCCGCTGAGCCCTTCGACCGGGCCGGGCCCCCGCCGGACGGTGGGGCCCGGCCCCGTCTCCGGGCGGCGGGGCCGGCGCGGCGGCGGGGCCGGTCAGCCGCGGCGGTCGTCGCCGCCGAGCGGGCTGACCGTCCGGGTCGACCCGTCGTAGCTGCGGGCGGCGACGAAGGTACCGCCGGGGCGCTCGACGCCGGCGACCGCGCGGGCCAGCCGGCGGTCGGCGTCGCGGAAGCGCAGCGCCAGACTCAGGTGCGGCCGCCAGCGCCCGGGGGCGTGCCAGGGGCGCTGGCCCGGCGCCGCCGCCAGGACGTCCCACACCGACGCGTGCAGGGCGGTCAGCTCCGGCGACGGGCGCAGCAGCCACACCAGCGGGGCGCTGCCGTCGAGCACCGCGATCCGGTCCAGCCGCACCGGCAGCGGCAGCGCCGCGTCGAACAGTGCGGCCAGGCGCGGCCGGGCGCCGGGCGGGAACTCGTCGACGGCGGCGAGGGTCAGGTGCGGCCGGTTGGTCGGGTGGGCGTTGCGGGCCAGGCTCGGCAGGCCCGACGCGGCCAGCCGCTCCCAGGCGCCGCGCACGGCCGCCTCCAGCTCGGGCGAGCAGACCAGTTCGACCGTACGCACGCCGCCAGGCTAGCCCCCGGGGCACGGCGACGGGCCCGCCCGGGTCACGGTTGTGCCGGTCGGCGAAACGGCGTCGCGGCGGTGATGAAAAGCTTGACGGCATGAGTTCCGCACCCGTACGGCACGACCCGCCCACCGAGCCCGCCCCCGCCGCCCTCGACGACACGAGCGCCTTCGCGGATCTCGGACTACGCGCCGAGTTGCTGGGCGCGCTGACCGCCCTGGGCTACGAGGAGCCCACTCCGATCCAGCGGGAGGCCATCCCGCCGCTGCTGGCCGGTCGGGACCTGCTGGGTCAGGCCGCGACGGGTACGGGCAAGACGGCCGCCTTCGCGCTGCCGCTGTTGCAGCGGATGCCCGACGACCGGCCCGGCGGCGCCCCGGTGGCGCTCGTGCTGGTGCCCACCCGCGAGCTGGCGGTGCAGGTCTCCGAGGCGTTCCACCGCTACGGCAAGGACCTGGGCGCGCGGGTGCTGCCCATCTACGGCGGGCAGCCGATCGGCCGGCAGTTGCGCGCCCTGGACCTCGGCGTCGACGTCGTGGTCGCCACCCCGGGCCGTGCGTTGGACCACATCGCGCGGGGCACGCTCGACCTGGGCGCGCTGGCCACGGTGGTGCTCGACGAGGCCGACGAGATGCTCGACATGGGCTTCGCCGAGGACATCGAGGCGATCCTGGAGCACGCGCCGGAGCAGCGGCAGACGGTGCTCTTCTCGGCGACGATGCCGGCGCGCATCGACGGGCTGGCCCGCAAGCACCTGACCGACCCGGTACGCATCCTCATTGCCCGCGAGCAGCCGGTGGCCGGCGAGGCGCCCCGGGTGCGCCAGAGCGCGTACATCGTCGCCCGGGCGCACAAGCCGGCGGCGCTGGGCCGGGTGCTGGACGTCGAGTCCCCCACGGCGGCGATCGTCTTCTGCCGCAGCCGCGAGGAGGTCGACCGGCTCACCGAGACGATGAACGGCCGGGGCTACCGGGCCGAGGCGCTGCACGGCGGGATGAGCCAGGAGCAGCGTGACCGGGTGATGGGCCGGCTGCGTACGGGCACCGCGGACCTGCTGGTGGCCACCGACGTGGCCGCGCGCGGTCTGGACGTCGAGCAGCTCACCCACGTGGTCAACTACGACGTGCCGTCGGCGCCCGAGTCGTACGTGCACCGCATCGGCCGGGTGGGCCGGGCCGGGCGGGAGGGCGTGGCGATCACTCTCGCCGAGCCGCGCGAGCACCGGATGCTCAAGACCATCGAGCGGGTCACCGGTCAGCGCATCACCATCGACAAGATCCCGACCGTGGCGGACATGCGTACCCGGCGGCTGGAGCTGACCCAGGGCGCCCTGCGGGAGAGCCTGCTGGAGGACGACCTCGACCCGTACCGGGCGATCGTCGAGTCGTTGACCGACGAGTTCGACCTGGTCGAGGTGGCCCTCGCGGCGGTGAAGCTGGCGCACGAGGCGACGTCGCCGGGCTCGGACGACGAGGAGGAGATCCCCCAGGTTCCCGTCCGGGGCCCGCGCGAGGGGCGACCGGAGGCCGGCGGCCGGGGCGAGCGCCGGGGCGGTGCCCGGCCCCGCACCGGCGGCACCACCCAGGTCTTCATCGGGCTGGGCCGGCGCGCCGGGGTCCGCCCGCAGGACCTGGTGGGCGCGATCACGGGCGAGACCGGGATCAGCGGTCGGGACATCGGCTCGATCGAGATCGCCGACCGGTTCTCGCTGGTGGAGGTGCCCCAGGGCGTCGCCGACGAGGTGATCGCGGGGCTGCGCGGCAGCACCATCAAGGGTCGCAAGGCGACCGTACGCCGGGATCGTGACGTCGACGGCGGCGGCGAGCGCCGCTTCGACGGGGCCGACCGGCGCGAGCGCCGCGACCGGGACTTCGACCGGCGCGACCGCCGCTGACCCCGCACGTCAGGAAGGGCCCCCTGTCAACGCCTCGCGCGTAGCAGGGGGCCCTTCCTGACACCTCAGGCGGCGGTCAGCGCCGGGTCGGGGCGGGTGTCGGCGTCGGCCGGACGCAGCGCCAGGGCGAGCACGTCGGCGACGTCGGCCAGGGTGTGCACGGACAGCGCCTCCCGCACCTCGGCGGGCAGGTCGTCGAGGTCCGGCTCGTTGCGGGCCGGGATGATCACCTCGGTCAGGCCGGCCCGGTGGGCGGCGAGCAGCTTCTGCTTCACCCCGCCGATGGGCAGCACCCGGCCGGAGAGGGTGACCTCGCCGGTCATCCCGAACTCGGGCCGCACGGGCCGGCCGCTGGCCAGCGACGCCAGGGCGGTCACCATGGTGATACCGGCGCTGGGGCCGTCCTTCGGCACCGCGCCCGCCGGCACGTGCAGGTGGATCCGCCGTCCGGCCAGGGCGTTCGGGTCGAGCCCGAGGCGGCGCCCGTTGGAGCGCAGGTACGACAGCGCGATGTGCGCCGACTCCTTCATGACGTCGCCGAGCTGGCCGGTCAGGGTCAGCCCCGGCTCGCCCTCCATGCTGGTGGCCTCGATGAAGAGCACGTCGCCGCCCGCGCCGGTGACGGCCAGGCCGGTGGCGACGCCGGGCACGGCCGTCCGCTCCGCCGATTCCGGGGTGAACTTCGGCCGCCCGAGGTAGGTGGCGAGGTTGCCGGTGTCGACGCGGACCGGCGCCGGGTCGGTGGCCAGGGCCACCGCGACCTTGCGCAGGATCTTCGCGAGCGCCCGTTCGAGCTGCCGTACGCCGGCCTCGCGGGTGTACTCGCCGGCGATCCGGGCGAGGGCGTCGTCGGCGACGTCGACCTCCTCGGCGGTGAGCCCGGCCCGTTCCCGCTGCCGGGGCAGCAGGTGGTCGCGGGCGATGGCGACCTTCTCCTCCTCCGTGTACCCGTCGAGGGTGACCAGTTCCATGCGGTCCAGCAGCGGGCCGGGGATGGCCTCCACCACGTTGGCGGTGGCCAGGAAGAGCACGTCGGACAGGTCGAGGTCGACCTCGAGGTAGTGGTCGCGGAAGGTGTGGTTCTGCGCCGGGTCGAGTACCTCCAGCAGGGCGGCGGCCGGGTCGCCGGAGTAGCCGGCGGCGAGCTTGTCGACCTCGTCGAGGAGCACGACCGGGTTCATCGAGCCGGCCTCGCGCAGGGCGCGCACGATCCGGCCGGGCAGCGCGCCGACGTAGGTGCGCCGGTGGCCACGGATCTCGGCCTCGTCGCGTACGCCGCCGAGGGAGACCCGGACGAAGTTGCGGCCGAGCGCGCGGGCGACCGACTCACCGAGGCTGGTCTTGCCGACGCCGGGCGGGCCGGCGAGGGCGAGCACCGCGCCGGAGCCCCGGCCGCCGACGACGCCGAGGTTGCGCTCGGCGCGCCGGTTGCGCACGGCGAGGTACTCCAGGATGCGGTCCTTGACGTCGGCCAGGCCGGCGTGGTCGGCGTCGAGCACGGCGCGGGCGGCGGCCAGGTCGGTGTGGTCCTCCGTACGGGTGCCCCACGGCATCTCCAGCACGGTGTCGAGCCAGGTCCGGATCCAACCCGCTTCCGGGGAGGCGTCGCTGGCCCGCTCCAGCTTGCCGACCTCGCGCAGCGCCGCCTCGCGGACCTTGTCGGGCAGGTCGGCGGCCGCCACCCGGGCCCGGTAGTCGGCGGAGCCGTCCGGCTCGTCCTCGCCGAGTTCCTTGCGGATGGCGGAGAGCTGCTGGCGCAGCAGGAACTCCCGCTGGGACTTCTCCAGCCCCTCGCGGACGTCGGTGCTGATCTGCTCGGCGATCTCCTGCTCGGCCAGGTGGTCCTTCACCCAGCCGACGAGCAGTTCCAGCCGGGCGGTGACGTCCGGCGCGGCGAGCAGTTCGGTCTTCTGGGCGAGGCTGAGCCAGGACACGTAGCCGGCCGAGTCGGCCAGCTCGGAGAGGTCGGTCATCCGCTCGATGGCGTCGATGACCTGCCAGGCGCCGCGCTGCTGGAGCACGGACGTCATGAGGGCGCGGTACTCGCGGGCGAGTTCGCGGGCACGCCCGGCGGGAGCGGGTTCGTCGAGTTCGGTCGCCTCGACCCAGAGGGCGGCGCCGGGGCCGGGCACGCCGGAGCCGATCCGGGCGCGGGACAGGCCGCGGACGACGGCGGCCGGTTCGCCGCTGGGCAGCCGGCCGACCTTCTCGATGGTGGCGACCGCGCCGACGGGGCCGTACTCGCCGTCGAGGCGGGGCACGGCGAGCAGCGTGCCCTCGCCGGTGGCGCGGGCCGCGTCAACGGCGGCCTGGGTGGTCGGGTCGAGGGTCACCGGGATGACCATGCCGGGCAGGAGCACGGCGTCGGTCAGGGGAAGTACCGGGAGAGTTGCCATCGAACACCTGCTATCGCGTTGAGTTGAGCGTGTCCAACTCAAGTAACAAAGCGTTCCCCTTGTTCCGAACTGTGACCCAGACCACCGGCCGCCGCCGCGCTGCGCCCCGGACGCAGCAGCTCCCGCACGCCGCCGGCGCCCCCGGCGACCGCCACCGCGAGCGGGATCGCCACGCAGGTCAGCGCCAGTGCGGCGACGGTCCAGCCCGGCAGGCCGGCCACCGCGGCGACGCCCGTCAGCACGGCGAAGACGAGGAGCTTGCGACGGGTGCGGGCGATCGGGATCGCGACGGACATCGGGATCTCCCCTCCGTACGGGATCAGAGCAGGACGAGCAGCGCGGCGCCGACGGCCGCCGCCGGGACCGTGGTGACGACGGTGGCGAGCGCCGCCGAGTGCCGGCGCAGCGCGGCGAGCGGGATCAGCGCGTCCCCGTCCTGGCTGATCGCGTTGGCGACCAGAGTGGGCAGGGGCAGGCCGCCGCTGACGTACAGGCCGGTGAAGACGATCTGCACCGCGCACCCGGGGATCAGGCCGATGCCCGCGCCGACCAGCACGCCGACGAGGCCGGTGAGGGCGAGCTGGGAGCCGTCGAAGCCGGTCGTGGTCGTCACCACCTGCCAGCCGAGGTACGCCACCGCGACCCAGACGGTGACGAAGGACGCCTCGTGCGCGCTGTGCCGCAGCGTCTCCCGCAGCGAGCGGGGTTGCGCCGTCTCCAGGCTGTCGTCGGCCAGCCGTCCCCGGCCGGCGGCGAAGATCAGCGCGGCGGTCAGCGAGCCGAGCACCCCCAGCGCCAGGTACGGGTCGACGCCCCCGAAGGACCGGCTCAGCGCGCCCGGGTCGACCAGTTGGAAGACCACCGGCACCGAGACGGCGAACGCCGGCGTGGTCAGCCCCCAGAACGCCGTGGACGCCGGTACGCGCGGCAGCAGCCCGCCGAGCAGCCGTCGCGCCCCGGCGAGGTCCGGGCCGCCCACGGCCGCGAGTCCTACCGGCGTGGGTGCGGCGGCGACCCGGCGGTTGACCGCGCGGGCCGGATCGATGCCGAGCGCGTCGACGACGTACCCGGTCACCAGGCCGACCGCGAAGAGCAGTACGTGGATCTTCAGGGCGAACACGGGATTCCAGGCGAGCACCACCCACGACGAGTCCCCCATGGTGGCCGCCAGGGCGGCGACCACCGTGCCGAAGGAGACCTTCCCCCGGGCGTAGAGCGGCATCAGGACGATCGCCCCGCCGCAGCCGGGGCTGACGCCCAGCAGCGCACCGACCAGCGGGCCGAGCCGGGGCCGGCTGGTGAGCCCCTCGGTGACCCGGTCGCCGTAGCGCCAGCGCAGCCAGCCGAAGAGCGCCACCATCACGGCGACGTACACACCCACCTGCATGAACGCGTCCGCGAGCGGGCGGAGCACGAGTTCGGTCACGGCGCACCTCCTCGGGGTACGGCGTCGCCGGGGCCGCCCGCCGCTCGCGGACGCCCCCGGCACGACGGCGTCAGGTGAGCTTGCTCTTGACCTTGTTGACGGCGCCCTTGGCGAGGCCCGGGTTCGTCCCGTAGAGCCTCGGGTCGCCGGGCGGCAGGACTGGCTCGGGCGCGTGCGCGCGCGGGCTGTGGTCGTAGCGGAACTCGCCCTTGCCGTCGGGCGCCGGCCCGGACGCCCAGCGCCCCTCCGACGCGTCGGTGCCCGGCGAGAAGTCCAGGTACGTGTAGCTGAACTTCTCGGTGAACTCCTTGGAGTCCGGGAAGGCGTCGGGCACCGGCATCTCCTCCAGGCCGTCCTCCTTGAGCTGCTCGATGGCCGCCATCCACATGTTCTGGTGCATGGTGTCGCGGGCCAGCAGGAAGCGCAGCATGTTCTTGACCCCGGGGTCGTCGGTCATGTTGAACAGCCGGGCCACCTGGAGCCGGCCCTGCGCCTCGGCCGTGACGTTGAGCTGGAAGTCGGCCATCAGGTTGCCGCTGGCGGTGATGAAGTTGCCGTTCCAGGGCACGCCGGCGCTGTCCACCGGCAGCGCTCCGCCGCCGCCGTGGATGAAGTGCGCCGGGTTCGAACCGCCGTAGATCGCCCCGACCATCGGGTTGTCGTCGGCGGCCTCCTGCAACGACAGCGGGGCGTTCTCCAGCAGCCGCGTGATCATCGTGGCGATCATCTCGACGTGGCCCATCTCCTCGGTGCCGACGTCGAGGAAGAGGTCCTTGTACTTGCCGGGCAGGCGGCAGTTCCAGCCCTGGTAGAGGTACTGGTTGGCGACGGTCATCTCGCCCCACTTGCCGCCCAGGATCTCCTGGAGCCGGCGGGCGAACGCGGCGTCCGGGCCGTCCGGCTTGGCCTCGAACTGAAGGTCCTTGATGTGGCTGAACAACGTGTCCTCCTCGGTGCGGTCGGGCTGTCACCGAGGCGGTTCCCCCGACGGCCGGCCCTATCGGGCCAACCGGTGGCCCCGCGGGGACGGCCTACCGGCGCCGGGCACGGGCAGCACCACCTCGAGGGCCACTCCGCGCGGTCGCAGCCGGTGCAGGCGCAGCCGTCCGCCGTCGGCGGCGAGCAGCCGCCGGACGATCCACAGCCCGAGCCCGGAGGCCCCGGCGCCGGGGCCGGGGCGGCTCAGGGCCTCGACGAGGGACGGGTCGATCTTGCCCTCGTCGGTGACGACGATGCTCAGACCCCGGGGGCCGAGCGCGGCGTGGATGCCGATCCGGCCGGCGGCCGGGCCGTGCCGCAACGCGTTCTCCACCAGGTTGGTGACCACCTGCCGGGTCCGCCGCCGCGGCACCGGGCAGCCGCCGGCCCGCCGGGTCACGTCGATCAGCCGCCGGCCCGGCGGCACCAGGGTCGCCGCGCCGCGCAGGATCTCCGCCAGCGGCGCCGCCGGGTCCGCCGCCGGGGCGAGCGCACCGGTGCCGGCAGCCGCGTCCCGCAGCAGGCCCTGAAGGTGTACGGCCTGCTCGTGGGCCAGCGCCGTGATGGCGCGCCGGTCGTCGCCGGTGAGCGCGAGCCGGTCGTCCGCGAGGGCGCGGGTGAGCGAGGTGAGGGCGCTGACCGGGGTGCGGAACTCGTGGCAGAGCACGCGGAGCAGCAGTTCCGGGTCGGTGTCCAGGGCCCCCGGATCGGCGGGACCCGCCTCGGGTCCCGCCCACCGGAGCACCCGCAGCGGGCCTCGCCACCCGTGCCGTGCGCGCATCCGCCCGACCTCCCTCGTTAGGCCGCATGATCGGTACCCGCTCGGGAACGGACCAGGCATGCCCGCTCCCCCCGTCGTCCGGTTGGCCGTGGTCGACGACCACCCGCTGTTCGTCCGCGGGCTGGAGCTGCTGCTGCCGGCGACGACCGACGGGCGGGCCGAGGTGGTGGGCTCCACCGGCGACGCCTCGGCCGCCGCCTCGCTCGTCGGACGCTGCCTGCCCGACCTGGCGCTGGTGGACCTGCACATGCCGCCGCCGGGCGGGATCCGTGCGGTGGCGGCGATCCGGCGCACCACGCCCCGCGTACGGGTGGTGGCGATGTCGGGCGGGGAGGACCCGGCGCCCGCCCTGGAGGCGCTGCGCGCGGGCGCGGAGGCGTACCTGCCGAAGACCGCCGAGCCGGAGGAGTTGCTGCCCCCGCTGCTGGCCGTCCTGGACGGCTGGGCGGTGCTGCCGGGACACCTGCTGCGCGCGCTGCTGCGTTCCGGCCGGCCGGCACCGGTCGACCTCGACGACGAGGAACGGGTCATGCTGCGTGCCATCGCGCGGGGATGCAGCACCGTCGAGATCGCCGAACGGATGCATGTCTCGGAACGCACCGTGAAGCGGATGACGGCCGCGCTGCTGCGGAAGTTGCGAGTATCCACACGGGCCGAGGCGGCGGCGCTCGCGGGTCACGCCGGTCTGCTCGGCGACTGAACGCCGGGCTTTGCGCCGACCCGTTTTCCCGCCATAACACGACTCGCCGAAATGAGGACGACGCGCATTGTTGCGGATTCACCGTGGGATAGGTCAAACTTTGACCACACCCCGCCCCACACAGGGAGTAATTGACGATGGCGAGAAAAGTAATCACGGTCCTGACCGACGACCTCGACGGTGGAAAGGCCGACCGGACCGTCGAGTTCAGTCTGGACGGCGTGGCCTACACCATCGACGTCTCCGACGAGAACGCGGGCGTGCTGCGCAAGGCCCTCGACCCGTACATCAACGCTGGCCGGCGGATCGGCCGAGGGTCCGTCGACACTGGGCGGCCCCCTCGGCGGGCGGGCGCGTCGGGCGGCTCGGGAATGGACCGGGAGCAGAACCGGGCCATCCGGGAATGGGCCACCAAGAACGGCTACAAGATTTCCGAGCGTGGCCGCATCCCGGTCGAGGTCGTCGAGGCGTACAAGAACCGCTGACCGCCGGGCTCACGCTCGGGCTCGTGCGGGGTCACGCTGAGGAATCAGCGCGGCCCCGCCGGTCTTTTCCCACGGCGGACCATTCGCGGGGCCCGCACCCACCGGCGGGTCCATTCGCGGCCCGCTCCCATTGCACGCATCGGCCATCGGCGACGCCGGGGCGCTTCGAGTCGTCCCAGAACGCGCGTTCGCCGACCTCCCGGCCGTGACCATCGCCACGATCACACCGAGGCGCCCCGCGATCGTCACCCTTCCCGAGTGTAATGAGCGACAGCTTTGTCGAGCATTACCTGCTCGGATCTCGGGGGTGGCGGATGACGCGATGGTGGAGCCAGACGGCGGGCGGGTTGCCCCGCACCTTCTGGTACCTGTGGACGGCCACGCTGATCAACCGGCTCGGCAGCTTCGTCGCCATCTACCTCGGCGTCTACCTGGTCTCCGTACGTGGCCTCAGTCCCGCGTACGCCGGGATCGTGATCGGGCTGCACGGGGCCGGCAGCGCGGCCGGGGGCGTGCTCGGCGGGATCGTCGCGGACCGGTGGGGGCGGCGGCCCGCCATCTTCACCGGCAACGTGGCCGCCGCGGCGGCGGCGGTGGCGCTGGGCCTGAGCGGGCACCCCGTGGCGATGGCGGCCCTGACCCTGCTGCTGGGGCTCTTCCTGGGCGTCGCCCGGCCGGCCTTCACGGCGACCGTCATCGACGTCGTCGGCGAACGGGACCGTCTGCGCGCGCTGACGCTGAACTACTGGGCGATCAACATCGGGTTCGCGGTCGCCGCGACCGTGGCCGGCCTGCTGGTCCGGGCCGACCCGCTGCTGCTGTTCGCGATCAACGCGGCGGTGCTGCTGGGCACGGCGGCCCTGATCGGGCTCAAGGTGCCCGAGTCGCGGCCCGCCCCGGTGACCGTCGCGCAGTTCGCCCGCGCCGACTCCGCCGGGCTCGGCACCGTGCTGCGGGACCGGGTCTTCCTGGCGTTCACGGCCCTCACCGGCCTGGCCTGGCTCTGCATCCAGGGCAGCGTGATGCTGCCGGTGGCGTTGCAGGCCGACGGGCTGCCGACGTCGGCGTACGGGCCGGTCATCGCGGTCAACGGTCTGATGATCGTGCTCGGGCAACTCTTCGTGCCCCGGCTGGTGGGGCGCTTCGACCGCTCCCGCACCATCGCCGTCGCCGTCGTGGTGGTCGGCGTCGGCTTCGCCCTGACCGCCCTGGCCGACGCCGTCTGGTTCTACGCGCTCACGGTGGCCGTCTGGACGCTCGGCGAGATGTTGATGACCCCCTCGAACTCGGCGCTGACCGCGGACCTCGCGCCGGCCGCCCAGCGCGGCCGGTACCAGGGCGTCTATTCCCTCGGCTACGCGTTCGCCAGTTTCGCCGGGCCGACGGTGGGCGGGCTGGTCGCCGCCCGGTACTCCACCGACGTGCTCTGGCTGGGCCTGTTCGGGCTGGCTCTGCTGGTGGCCGCCGGCAACCTCGCCGCCGTACGGCCCCGGGCCCGGCGGATCAGCGCCCTGCGCGCCGCCGCGGCGCCGGCCGTCCCGCGGGAGGCGGCGACGCTGGCGTGAGCGCACCGTCCGGAGCCGGCGGGTACGTCCGCCGGCCCCGGGACGGCGGTCAGCCGACCTCGATGCGCACCACGTCGAAGGCCGGGGTCTGGTTGGCCCGTTCCATCATCGGCACCCGGTGCGAGCCGTCGCCGGCCCAGACCGCGCACTGGGCGGTGCCGGATCCGGGCAGGCCGGGAACCTGGATGGTGACGTCGTCGGGTTCGGCGCCACCACGGCTGTCCTCGGTCGCGACGAAGAACGCCGGCACCTCCTGCGGCTCCGGCGGCTGCCGGAGGCTGCCCAGCATCCGGCAGGCGGTGTGGAAGTGGCCGCGCACCAGCCCCTGGTCGTTGAGCAGCGAGCTCTCCACGTAGTACCCGCCCTGCCCGGCCGCCAGGAAGCGGTCCCGGACGAGGTTGCGGGTGGAGACCCGCAGGGTGAACGGCTGGTTGGCGCCCACCCGCTCGGGGAATTCGGTGATCAGCAGCGACGGATTGTTCGCGGCGGCACCGACCTCACCGAACGCGGTGCTGACGCAGCGGTTGCCGTTCTGGAAACCGTCGTGCGGCTGCAACCGGCTGTCGTCGCAGTCGTTCGCGATAACGCCCAGCCCGGAACCGGGACCGCCGTTGTTCCCACCGCCGTTGTTGCCGCCATTGTTCCCACCACCGTTGTTCCCACCGCCATTGTTCCCGCCGCCGTTGTTCCCGCCGCCGTTGTTGCCCGTCGGGGCGACCCGGCACTCCGCGAGCCGGGCCAGGCCCTGCGGCCGGGGGCCTGCCCGGTCGATCGCGATGGTGATCCGCTCCAGCGTGGCCCGCCGCTTGGCCGCCAGCGGCTGGAGGATCGAGGTACGCACGAACTCCGCGCCCCGCCGCCCCTCGGCGGCCAGCCGCCGGTCCGCCTCGGCGATCTGGGCCTGCAACAGGTTCAGGTTCCGGTCGACCTCGGCACGGGCGCGATCGGGCACCCGCGGGAGCTGGCCGGCCACGTCGGGGCAGGCCACGGCCGAGCCGCCGTTGTCGGCGCCGCCGCCGCGCGTCTGCTCGCACTCCGCGACCGTCTGCTGCCCGTCGCCCCAGTGGTTGCGTACCCACCGGCCGTCCTGCCAGGTCCGGCTGGTGCCGCGCCCGCTCGGCGCGGTCGCGCCGGGGCTGGGCTCCACGCAGGCGGCGGAGGCCGGCCGGGTGGTGGTCGACCGCCGGTCCTCGGCGGACGAGATCTGGGTGACGGCGACGATCCCGCCGAAGACGGCGAGGGTGCCGACGACGGCCAGCAGCCGCTTGCTCCGGGCGGTGCCGGACGACCGGCGCGCCCGTGTGGACCTGCGCATCGAATTGCTCTCCTTCGCGATCCGGTAGTTGATTCGAGACCTCGGCGGACCGACGGAATCGAGGGGGCGCACCCGACGGGAACCGTCGCGGCGAACCGGCGGCACGTCGATGACCGACGATGCCCTTTCCGCACCGTCTACCGCGTCACGGGACGCGGTCGGGGAGATCCTGTCCATTCCCGCAGGAGTACGGGACGCCCGGCGCGAAGGTTCAACGCGTTCCCGGGATTCCGGAAGGGGCTCTGCGCCGACCGCCGTCGGCGGAGGCCCGACCCGTGGCGCCCTCCGGGCGGCCGTGTCGCGCGGACCGGCCGCCGCCTCCGGGCGCTGGGCGGTGCCGTCCGCCCGGGGTGAAGCCGGTCAGTCCGCGCAGAGGTGGGCGAACGCGAAGCCGCCCGTCATCTCGTCGTGCCGCGACTGGAGCCGCCGGATCTCGGCGAACAGCTCGTCGCGGGGCGTCAGCACCGGCTCGGCCGCGTCCAGCGCGCGCAGGCGCTCGCCGACGGCCACCGCCGCCAGGTCCTCGGCCAGCCGCCCCGGGTCCACCCCGGCGGAGACCCGCCGCTCGCGCACCGTCACCCGCTCCACGAGGCAGGCGTCGGGGCGTACCTGCACCCAGCTCCATCCCTCGGCGGGTCCGTCCGCCCAGCGCACGTGCAGGCCCCGGACGATCGGGTCGGCCAGCCGCCGCGCCACGTACGCCTCGACGGCGGCGGCCCGGGCCAGGGCGCCGAGGTCGTTGACAGGACCGGTCCGCCCGTCGGGCAGCCGGCCGAGGATGTCGCGGAAGCCGACCGGCGGTGCCCCGGCGTCGTCGGGCTCCCCCGCGCCGAGGGCCGCGTACGCGCGCGCGTCGATCACGTACGCCACGATCCGGCGCCCGTGGGCCTCGGCCCGCAGCGTCGGCGACCCGATCCGCAGCACCGCCAGGCCGACCGCCTCGGCGACCGCGTTCTTGAGCCGCTCGACCCGCTGCCCGGCGGAGTTGGGAGGCGCGACGGGGCCGATCTCGACGGCGAAGACGGGCCGGGCCGTGTCGGCGGCGCAGACGACGAGGTCGTAGCCCTGTCGGCTGGCCGTGCTCCACTGGTTGCCGGTGACGCCCGGCGGGCGCCCCTGCACCAGCTCGCCGAGCCGGCGGGGACCGTGCACGAGCTGGTCGCCCCGGACGAGCAGCGGGCCGCGCCCACCGTCCCCGGCGACCGCGCGCAGCCAGGAGTCGCCCCCACCACCGGTGCCCGTCATCCGCCTGATCCGTCCGTCCCGCCGCCGGTCCCGGCCGACGCGTCGGCCGGGGCGAGTCTAGGCGGTCGATCATGACCGGCGTGGTGGCGGTGTCCCTCGGGCCGCAGGCCCGGAATTCGATTGAGGCTGCGCGCCCGTGCCGCTGGGATGGGCGGGTGAGCGTCTTCCTGAGCACCCCGCGGCTGGTGCTGCGCGAGTTCACCGCCGATGACGCCGACCTCCTCGTCGAGCTGGACGGTGATCCCGAGGTGATGCGGTACCTCACCGGCGGGCGCCCCACCCCGCCCGAGGCGGTCCGGGAGCGCGTCCTGCCCCGGATCCTCGCCCATTACCGACGGGCGCCCGGCCTGGGCTGGTGGGCGGCGCAGGACCGGGGCTCGGGCGCCTTCCTGGGCTGGTTCGAGTTCCGTCCGACCCGCGACGGCGACGCCCGGGAGGTGGAGCTGGGCTACCGGCTGCGCCGGGCCGCCTGGGGCGCCGGGCTCGCCACGGAGGGCTGCCGGGCGCTGATCGACAAGGGCTTCGCCGAGCTCGGCGTGCGGCGGGTCACCGCGAACACGATGACCGTCAACGCCGCGTCGCGCCGGGTGATGGAGAAGTCCGGGCTGCGGCTCGTCCGGACGTACGTCGGGGACTGGCCGGAGCCGATCGACGGCGCGGAGCACGGCGAGGTGGAGTACGCGCTGACCCGCGAGCGCTGGCTGCGTCGCGACGCCGACTAGGTGCGGCGCGGGCTACTCAGCGCCCATCACCAGGCCCTCGATGGTGTGCTTCTGCCGGATCGGCGTCAGGGCGTCGACCACCGGGCAGGGCAGGTGCGCGCGCACCTGCTCGGGCAGGCCCGCCCAGTACTCCCGGGTGACCGCCATGTCGTGGTGCTCGGCGTTGCCGGCTCCCGGCGCGTCGACGCCGAGCACCAGCACCGGTCGCGACAGGGTGGAGACGTTCGGCGTGCCGCGGTGCACGGTCAGCGCGGACCGGGCGGAGATGTCGCCGCGCCGCGGGTACTTGCGGACCGCCCGTTGCTCGTAGCGGGGGTAGCGCCCCCTCGGCGGGAACATCTGGTGGTCGAAGTCCCGCCCGTCGTCCCACTGGGTGCCCGGGGCGATCTCGAACGGCCCCATCTCCTCCACCGTGTCCACCATGGTGAGGTTGAAGGCCAGCGACGTCAGCCGCCGCTGCCGGCGGGTGTCCTCCGGCATCGGGAAGTCCCGGTGCCACGGCTGCATGACCGCGCCGGGGAACGGGATGTCGAAACCGAGCTCGACGATCTGGTAGTCGGAACCGAGCACGGCCCGGCACACCGAGACCACCCAGGGGTGGGTCACCAGGTCGACGAAGCCGCGCAGCTGCTCGGGGTGGATCTCCACGTACCACCGCTGCGGGCCGCGACCGACCGCGCCGTCGGGGCGGGAACGGGCCTCCCGGAAGGCGGCCTCGACGTCCTCGCCGACACGGTCCACCCAGTCCACCGCGAAGGCGCCCCGGCAGGCGGTGATGCCGTCACGGTAGAGCTCGCCGAGCGCCACCAGGGGCACCTCCTCCTCGGCGGGGGCGGCGGGCGGCGCGGGCGGGGTGGCGTGGGGCCTCATCGAACCTCCTGAGGGGACCAGGCGAGTATTACAACGTTGTAGAGCCGTCGCAAGGGACGCCTGTCCGGCGACCGGAACGCGGGTCAGGGCATGATCGACCGGTACGCCGGCGCTCGGCGTACCGGACCGGGGAGGTGCGCGGGCGTGCGCGTCGTGTCGTTGGTGCCGTCGCTGACCGAGGCCGTCGCCCTGACCCTGCCGGGTCTGCTGGTCGGCGCCACCGACTGGTGCACCCACCCCGCCGGACTGGAGGTGACGCGGGTCGGCGGGAGCAAGTACCCCGACCTCGACCGGGTGCTCGCGCTGCGCCCCGACCTGGTCCTGCTCAACGTCGAGGAGAACCGCCGCGAGGACGCCGACGCGCTGGGCGCCGCCGGCGTGCCGGTGCGGGTGACCTACCCGCGTACCGTCGACGAGGCGCTGGCCGAGCTGGCCGACCTGATGCGCGACCTGGGCGCCCCGGCCGAGCCGGAGTGGCTCGCCGTGGCCCGCCGGGCGTGGGCCGACCTGCCCGCGGCCCGGCCGGCCCGCCGGGCGGTCGTGCCGGTCTGGCGGCGGCCGTGGGTGGTGCTGGGCGCCGACACCTTCGCCGGCGACGTGCTGCGCCGGCTCGGCGTGACCAACGTGTACGCCGACCACGTCGAGCGCTACCCCCGCCCGGGCCTCGACGAGCTGCGCGCCCGCGCGCCGGAGCTGGTCGTGCTGCCCGACGAGCCGTACCTCTTCACCGCCGACGACGGGCCGGAGGCGTTTCCCGGCACCCCCTGCGCCCTGGTCTCCGGCAGGCACCTGACCTGGTACGGCCCGTCGCTCGCCGAGGCGCCCGCCGTACTCGCCGCGCAGCTCGCCGACCCCGTCGTGCGACCGAACTGACCCGCCGGGCCCCCGGCCTCGGCCGCGTTCGCGCCGTCAGCCCCCCGCGCGCCGACGCCGTTCGCGCCGCGCGTCGACGAGGCTCCACCCGATCGCGACCGACAGCGTCAGCACCACCACCGCGAGGGTCAACCAGATCGGCAGCTTCCCGACCGGCGTCTCGGCCAGGATCAGCTTCACCCCCGCGAAGGCCAGCAGCACGGCCAGCCCGTACCGCAGGTGGCCGAAGTGCCGCAGCAGGCCGGCCAGGCAGAAGTAGAGGCTGCGCAGGCCGAGTACGGCGAACGCGGTCGCCGTCCAGACGAGGAACGTGTCGGTGGTGATGGCGAGGATCGCCGCCACCGAGTCGATCGCGAAGATCACGTCGGTGGCCTCGATCGCGACCAGCGCCACCAGCAGCAGGGTGGCCCTGCGTCGGCCGTCGACCCGGGCGGTGAACCGGCCGCCGTGGTAGCGGGGCTCGGTGGGCACCAGCCGCCGGAACGCCCGGACCGCGACGTTGCGGTCGGGGTCGACGTCCGGCTCGCCGCGTACCGCCAGTCGCCACCCCGTCCAGATCAGGAAGGCGCCGAGCACGACGCCGGCCCAGGTCAGCCGCTCCAGCAGCGCCGCGCCGGCGAAGATGAACGCCAGCCGGAACGCGAGCGCACCGACGACGCCCCAGAAGAGCACCTTGTGCTGGTACGCGGCAGGCACCCGGAAGTACCCGAACAGCAGCGCGAAGACGAAGACGTTGTCGACGGAGAGCGCCTTCTCCAGCAGATAGCCGGAGAAGTACGCCCCGGCCGGCTCGCCGCCGCGCCACAGCCAGACCACCAGACCGAAGGTGAGCCCGGCGGTGATCCAGACGCCGCTCCACAGCAGCGCCTCACGCAGTTCGATCACGTGGTCGTCGCGGTGGGAGAACATGTCGACGGCGAGCATGACGGCGATGACCACGCCCACCGCCGCCCAGGCCCACAGCGGTGCCGCGAACGTCGCCTCGTCCACCCGGCGTCCTCCGCATCCCCGACGGCGGCTCCGCTCCCGGCGTACGGCCGGCGCACGCCCCGACTTGCCGGCGGGGCGGACGCCCCGTGAGGCCGGCGGCGCGGGTGCGCACGTGGCGCCCGGCACGCACTGGTGCCGGCGCGCCCGATGCCGGCGTACTGGCCGGACCACCCCGACCACGCCCGCGCACTGGTGTCCGGCGGCGCAGGGGGCCGTCCGGCGGCGGCCGGCGGCCTGAGCGCGTCCGATCCCGAGCCTAGGCGAGCCGACCACGGGCCGACGGCGGTCCGGACAAGTCGGGGCCGCCGACGTTGCGGCCCCGCGCCGACGTCAGGCGTACGGGCGGCCCACCGGGTCGGCAGGGCGGTGGTCGCCTCCCGCGGCGAACCCGGCCCCACGATCGGCACCCGGCGGGTCCCGACCCGCCTCGGCCCCGGGGCGGTCCGGACCCGCACGGCGTCGGCGGGTCCGGACCGCGGCCCTGTCAGGCCACCGGGGTGACCCGGTCGGCGTCGAGGTCGACGAGCGCGCTGTCGTCGACGTCGTAGGCGAGGGTGCTGGTCACCCGGACCACGCCGCTGACCTGCCCGGCGAGCCGGGCCGCCAGCTCGACGGCGCTGCGCCGGTCCAACCGGCCGTCGAGCGTCACCTCGCCGTCGCGCACCCGGACCGTGACCAGGCCGTCCCGCACGGCGAGCACCCGACGCAGCACCTCCTGCACCACGTCCTCGCGGATCTCCGCGTCGGTGCGCAGGTGCACCCGCAGCAGGTCGCCGCGCGTGACGATCCCGACGAGGCGGCCCAGGTCGTCGAGCACCGGCAGCCGCTTCACCGACTCCCGGTCCATCCGCCGGGCGGCGGCGGAGATCGTCGCCTCCGCCCAGGTCGTCACCGGCGGTGCGGTCATCAGCTCACGCGCCACCAGCGCGTCGGCCTTCTCCCGGGCGACGCGGCGACGGCGCCCCTCGAAGACCCGCCGCTCGTCCGGGTGGCCGGCCTGCTCGACCTTATGCAGGAGGTCCGACTCCGACACCACGCCGAGGACCCGGCGGAACCCGTCCACCACGGGCACACCGCTGATGCCCCGCCGGACCAACGCGTCGACGATCTCCCGGTAGGGGGTCTCCTCCCCCACCGTCGCGACCTCCCGCGTCATCACGTCGCCCACCTGCCACGTCCTCATCACGACCTCCCTGTCGTTTCACCTGCGACGCTACGGCCGGGTCGGCCCGCCGGGTCAGGGCCGCCGGACCGGGCCGGAAGGGGTCCAAGGTCCCGGTCCGTTGGGGCCCGGTCGGCCCTGCCCCGCCGACGCCGGCAGGCGTCCAATGGAGATGCCACCGGGAAAGCGCGGTGCGAGGCACACGAAGGGACGTGGAGACAATGACCGCGACGATCGAGCGCACCACCGCCAGGACCGACGCTCCCGTGGCGGAGACGCGGCACGAGACCACCAGGCAACGGGCGGCCCGGTACGTCTTCGCCGGCATCCGGATCGCCCTCGGCTGGACCTTCCTCTGGGCGTTCCTGGACAAGGTCTTCGGCCTGGGCTTCGCCACCGAGGCGAAGAACGCCTGGATCAACGGCGGCAGCCCCACCAAGGGCTTCCTGACCTTCGGTGCCGCGGGTCCGTTCGCGGACTTCTACCACGGCATCGCCGGGGCCGCCTGGGCCGACGTGCTCTTCATGACCGGCCTGGCCGCGATCGGCGTGGCGCTGCTGCTCGGCATCGGGATGCGCGTCGCCGCGGTCGCCGGCGCGGTGCTCTACGTGATGATGTGGACGGTCGTCCTGCCTCCCGAGAACAACCCCTTCATGGACGACCACCTGCTCAACGCGGCGCTGCTGGTCGGTCTCGCCCTGGTCAACGCCGGCGCGACCCTCGGCCTGGGCAGGGCGTGGGCGAAGCTCCCGATCGTGCGGCGGTTCCCCTGGCTGCGGTGACCGGGTACGGCATCTCCCCCGCAAGCGGGCGTCACCACCGGTGGCGCCCGCTTCCGCGTGCCCGCCCGGCCAGCTCGCCTGCCCGCCCGGCCAGCCCGCGGTCGCGCCCCGGCCGCCTCACGTGCTCGCCCCACCGCCTCACGCGCTCGCCCGAACGTCTCCCGTACCCGGCCCGACTGCCGGCCGGCGCGCCGCCCCGAACCCGTCGGGCGTTCCGGGCGGGACCGCCACGCGGCGCCCGATCGCCATCGGGCAGGATCTCGGGTGACGGACATCAGGACCGAAACGGTAGGAGACTCCCGAATGAACCAGGCAGCAGGCGCCCGCTCGGGCAAGCCCGAGGTGGGTCCGATCGAGGGCGCGCCCCCGGCCGATCTCGTCATCGACGACATCACCGTCGGCGAGGGGCCGGAGGCCCAGCCGGGACAGCTGGCCAGCGTCCACTACGTGGGGGTCGCACACTCCACCGGTCGCGAGTTCGACGCCTCGTGGAACCGGGGCGAGGCGTTCGAGTTCCCGCTGGGCGGCGGGCAGGTCATCTCCGGCTGGGACCGGGGCGTCGTGGGCATGCGGGTCGGCGGCCGGCGCCGCCTGACCATCCCGCCGCACCTGGGTTACGGCGACCGGGGCGCCGGCGGCGTCATCAAGCCGGGCGAGACGCTCGTCTTCGTCGTCGACCTGCTCGGCGTGCGCTGAGCGCGAAGCGATCCACCGATCGGACGGTCGGACCCCGGGCGCGCGGCTGACCGCACGGCGGCGGGCCGGTCACCGCAGCGGGCGACCGGCCCGACCACCGGCCGGTGCCGCCTGCGAGCGGCCCGTCGGGCGCAAACGGCGAAGGGCCGGTCGGTGCGGACGGCGGACCACGGGTCGGTGCGGGCGGCGTACGGCGCCGTCGGCACCGGCCCGCACGCGTACGGCGCCCGGGCTCCGCAGGTCTCGCGGCCGGTAGGTCGCACCGGCGGCACCTCGGTCAGCAGGGCACCAGCTCCCGGTCGGCGCACAGATCCATGATCGGGATGACCCGGTGCAGGCCGGTGGCCCGCAGCACCCGATCGACGACCGGGTCGGGACGGAGCAGCACCAGCTCCCCGCCCCGGGCGCGGACGCGCAGGTGCGCGGCGACCAGCGCCCGCACCCCCGCGGCGGAGAGCAGGCGGACGCCGGAGAGGTCCAGTCGGAGCACGGGCCGGGGCGGGGCGTCCCAGAGCGCGGAGCGGAAGGCGCCGACCGTGGCGATGTCGACCTCGCCGGTCGCCCGCACCTCCACCTCGTGGTCGGCCACGGTGATCTCCATGTGGAGCCGGTCGTCGCGCTGTCGCATACCGACGAACCTATCCCCCACCACCGACATTTCCGCCCTGCTGAGGGACCGGATCCGGGTACGCCCAGGGTCTACCCGGAGACTCCCGGATCCTCCTCAGGGAGGACGCCCGCAGGGCCTGTGGGCTGCGACATCGGCGGGCGAGAATGGGGCATGGTCCCTCGCCGCCCCCGTGCGCCCCGGCTGATCCGCCCCGTCCGCGAACCCGCCACCGTGCCGCCGCCGCTCGACGGTCCGTGGGCGCCCGCCGACCGACGGCTCGACGCCGTCGAGCTGCTGCCCCTGCCGGCTGGCGTGTCCGGCCCGGAGGACGTGGTCGTCGACCCGTCCGGCCGGGTCGTCAGCGGGTCGGAGGACGGCAGGCTCTGGTGGTGGCCGGTGGACGCGCCGCCCGGCACCCTCCCCCGGCCGCTCGCCGACACCGGGGGCCGACCGCTGGGCGTGGAGGTCGACCCGCGCGACGGCAGCCTCGTGGTCTGCGACGCGTACCGGGGGTTGCTGCGGGTGACCGGTGACGGGGCGGTACGCGAGTTGGGCGGGCTCGGGGCGAGGGCGCACCTCGCCGACAACGCCACCGTCGCCCGCGACGGGACGGTCTACTTCACCGACTCCTCCGACCGCTTCCCGCTCTCGCACTGGAAGCGGGACCTGCTGGAGCATCGGCCCAACGGGCGGGTGCTGGCGTACGACCCGCGCAGCGGACGCACCGACGTCGTCCGCGCCGGGTTCCACTTCCCCAACGGGCTCGCGCTCACCCCGGACGAGTCGGCGCTGATGCTGGTCGAGACCGCCACCCACCGGCTGGTGCGGGTCGCCCTGGCCGACGGCGCGGTCACCGTCCTGGCCGACCTGCCGGCATACCCGGACAACCTCACCCCGGTGGGCGACGGGACGTACTGGATCGCGCTGCCCAGCCCCCGGGTGCCGGTGGTCGAGCGGCTACTGCCCCACCCCCGGCTGCGGCAGCTGGTGGCGGTGCTGCCGGCGGCGGTGCAGCCGAAGCCGCTGCGCTACGGCCTGGTGGCCCTCGTCGATGGCGAGGGGCGGGTGCTGCGCACCCTGCACGGCCCGCGCGGGACGTACGACATGATCACCGGCGTCCGTCAGCACGGCGGGCACCTGTGGCTGGGCAGCCTCACGGGCCCCGGGGTGGCCCGGGTGCCGCTGGGCTGAGCCGCGCGACGACCGGCACGCCCGGGACCGGCCCGCGTGGCGGCGGACCGGTCCGGCGGGTGTGCGTACGGTCTGGTCAGCCGCCGCGCACGGACGGTGCCGGCGCCGGCGAGCCCCCGGCCACCGCGCCCGGGTGCGGCACGGCCGACGGGGACGGCCGCAGCCCGGCCGGCACGGGCAGCGCGCTGCCCTTGACGAACTCGTCCCAGCTGACGTTCCAGGCCGTCCAGCCGTTGCCCTCGTTCAACTCGACCTCGGTGCCCTTGATGGTGACCAGGTCGCCGACCTGCGTGACGCCCATCAGCCAGTCCGCGGCCTCGTTGGACACGTTGGTGCAGCCGTGCGAGACGTTGGTGTTGCCCTGGTCCCCCACCGACCACGGCGCGGCGTGGATGAACTCGCCGCCCCAGGTGAGCCGCTGGGCGTCCTCGACGTCGACCACGTAGGGGTCGGCCGAACCCCGGGTGTCGAACGTCGTGAAGTCGTGCTTCTCCATGATCACCATCTTGCCGCTGGAGGTCGGCGTGCTCGGCTTGCCCATGCTGACGGGGATCTTGCGGACCACCTTGCCGTCCCGCAGCACCGACATCTGCTTGGTCGCGTTGTCGATCTCCAGGGCGACCTGCCGTCCGATCTTCGAGGTGGCGGTGCGGTCGGAGTCGCCGACCCGCTCCTTGCCGATCGGCAGGCCCTCCAGCCCGGCGCGGACGCTGATGCTGGTTCCTGGCCGCCAGAAATCGGGGGCCCGGTAATAGGCCTGGCTGCCGTCGGACACCCACGACCAGGCGCCCGGCTGCGGCGGATCCGTCTTCACGAACAATCGGCGCTGCACGTCGGCCCTGGCCTCTTTCGGAATGGGCGGGTCGAAAGCCACGGTCACCGGCATGGCGGTGCCGTACGTCCGATCACCGGCGAAGTACAGCGTGCTGGTGACTTCCGGCTTCGTCGGTTTCGGCATCGTGGTGAAGGTGGTCTTCCGGGTGGTCGTCGTTCCCGAGTCACCCGTGGCGGTCACCTCCGCGGTGTACGTGCGCTTCGGCTGCAACGGCGCCTTCGGCACCCAGCCCGAGCCGTCCTCGCGGGGCTCCGCCTCGACCCGAGCGCCCTTGTCGTCGGTGATCCGGACGGCGGTCACCTTGCCGTTCCTGACCGCGGTCCCCACCTCGGCGGTGATCGGCACCTCCCGGGCGCGGTCGGCGGGCGTCACGGTCAACTCCAGTGCGGCCGCGGCCCGTTCCTCGGCCGGCCGGGCGCCCGGTTTGCGGTCGGCGGTGCACCCGCCGAGGGCCAACGGCGCGGCCGCGATCGTCACGGCCAGCACCGCCAGTCGCCGCCTCAACTCCATGATGCGTCCCCCCGTTAATTGGTGTCCCTCAGCCACATTCTCTCCACGCCCCGTCGCATGGGAGCGCAATTTCGACGGAAATGAAGACGCAATTTCGGGAAGCATTTCCCGCCCTGCACGGAATGGGGCCGCCCGCGCCTGCTTCCGGATCCGTCCGCAATCGTCCGCCCCCGCCGTCGCCAGCCCCCCTGGTGCCCGTCCGTCCCGCCTGCGCCGCCCCGCCGAGGGCGCTCACGTTCCCGCGCCCTCGGCGCCGGGGAGGGCGCCCTGCTCCCGCCGCTGCTCACGTCCAGTCGTCGTCGCCGTGGTTGCGATCCCACCGGCCACCCACGGGCGGGGTGTCCATCCGGATCGCCGAGTCGGCGTTGCCGGCGAGGTCGTTGTCCTCGACGCGGCAGTCCACGCAGCTGCCCTGCGCGGTGATCCACAGTCCGTGGTTCTGCGTGCTCGGCTGCTTGTTGTCCCAGATCCGGTTTCCCCGGATGGTGGCCGAGTCGACGGCCGCGTTGATCGCGATGCCGGCCCGCACCGGCGGCCCTCCCGGCAGCTCGTACGGCGTGCCCGGCGCCGGGGTGGCCCCGCTCCACCCGCTCGGCGAGTCCGGTCGGATCGGCGCGAGCGTGAGCTCGGTGTCGTCGTTGGCCGCCACCACGGCGATCCGCTCGCCGACGTGCACCACCTTGCCCCGGTGGCCGTCGTTCGGCCACGTCGCCCGCCGGTCCACCACCGACTTCTCGGTGTACCGCACCGAGTTACCGTGCCCGCTCATGGCCGGCGCCCACTGCCGTCCGTTGTTCCGGATCCGGTTGCCGACCACGATGGCGTCGCGGATCGGCCGGTCGATACGGATGGCGTCGGCGCTGTTGCCGTAGAAGTCGTTGCTCTCGATGACGATCTCCTCGGCCACGGCCTCCTCGGACCCGCCGAGATCGCGCTGGTGGTAGCCGTAACGGCCATTGCCGCTGATCCGGTTGCCGCGGATCGTGTACGGGCCCGGGGTGTTGCCGATGCTGACCCCGTCGCGCAGGTTGCCGTCGATCACGCAGTCGGTGAGGATGCCGCCCCGCCCGGCGGTGTGCGTGGTGCCCTTCGCCGAGACGTGGAAGCCGGCCTCCAGGTTGCCGGTCATCGTGCAGGCGGAGACGATCAGGCCGTTCGCGCCCCAGTCGGAGATGCCGAAGCGGTTGCCCTGGGTGTGGCAGCCGATGATCCGCACCCCCCGTGGGCGCAGCTGGCCTGCCTCCTGCAACTCCAGGAAGATGCCGTTGGTGGCGTTGGCGACCGCGCTGCAGTTGACGATGTTGAACCGCTCCACGCTGCCCCAGCCGCCGATGCCGACGCCGATGCCCGCGCCACCCATCTCGGTGCCGTTGTCCAGCCGCCCACACCCGACCACCAGCACCCCGTCGATCAGGCAGTCCTGGAGGAAGTCGCAGCCCAGGCCGGTGGCGGCGGTGTGGTGGATGTACAGGTTGCGGAAGACACCCCGTACGACGTACTGCAAACCGAGCCCCTTGGCCAGCGGGTTGTAGTCCGCCGACGCCACTCCCGAGCCGTCGATCTCGAAGTCGGCGAAGGTGCAGTCGGCCAGGTGCCGGTCCCGGTCGGCGCCGTGCTGGAGCGTGGTGTAGAACGCCAGCGGCGACGGGTCGGCCCGGTTGCCGGCGTTGCTGAGCACGAAGCGGGTCGCCCCCGGGCCGGCGCCGACGAGCGACACCCCGGTACGCCACACGGTGCCCGAGTCCCGCATCGAGTAGACCCCGGGCGGGCAGTAGATGATCCTCGCCCGGCCGTCGGCGGCGTACGCGTCGCCGAGCCGGTCCACCAGCGCGGCGAGCGCCGGCTGGTCGTTGGCGACCCCGTCGCCGACCATGCCGTGCTCCCGGGCGTCGCAGAGCAGCGGGGCGCCGGCCACCGCGTGGCGCCGCACGCCTGCGGCGGAGGGCATGTCCGGGTACGCCACTCGTCCTCCCCTCGGCGGGACTGCCCGGCCCGCATTCCCGGCGCGCCCGTAGGGAAACGCGGCCCGGCACGGCGACGGCCCCGGCGCCCGCCGGGAGGCGGAGGGCCGGGGCCGTCGCGGACGCGGGTCAGACGTTGGCGATCAGCACCGCCGGCCGCTCGACGCAGTCGGCGACGTGCCGCAGGAAGCCGCCGGCCACCCCGCCGTCGCAGACCCGGTGGTCGAAGGTCAGGCTGAGCTGCGTCACCTTGCGCACCGCGAGCTGCCCGTCCACCACCCAGGGCTTGTCCACGATCCGGCCCACCCCGAGCAGCGCCGCCTCCGGGTGGTTGATGATCGGGGTGGAGCCGTCGACACCGAAGACGCCGTAGTTGTTGAGCGTGAACGTGCCACCGGTCAGCCGGGCCGGGGGCAGCGTGCCGGCCCGGGCGGCCGTGGTGGTCGCGCTCAGCTCGGCGGCCAGCTCGGCGGTGGTGAGCCGCTGCGCGTCCCGCAGCACCGGCACGACCAGCCCCCGGTCGGTCTGGGCGGCGATGCCCAGGTGCACCCCGGCGGACTGGACGATCCGCTGGCCCTCGGTGTCGACCCGGGCGTTGAGCTGCGGGTACCGGCGCAGCCCGGACAGGCAGATCCGGGCCAGCAGGGCCAGGATGCTCACCGGCGCGTCCGGGGTCGCCGCGTTGATCGCCGCACGGGTCTCCAGCAGCCCGGTGGCGTCCACGTCCACCCAGATGGTGACCTCGGGGATCTCCCGCCGGCTGCGGGAGAGCTTGTCGGCGATCACCTTGCGGATGCCGGTCAGCGGGACGACGAGGTCCTCGGCGCCGGGGACGGCCGACGGGGCGGGCTCGTCCGGCACCGCGGCGAGCCGGGCGGCGGGCGTGGCCGCCTCGGCGACGGCGGCCTCCACGTCCGCCCGGCGCACCACGCCGCCGGGGCCGGTGCCGCGCAGGGCGGCCAGGTCGAGGCCGTGCTCGCGGGCCAGCCGGCGCACGATCGGCGAGATGACCAGGGGCGCCGCCGCGGCGTCCGGACGGTCGGCAAGGGCGGCCGGACGCTCGACCGGGGCGGGCGCCGCCGACGCGGCGGGGGTGGGATCGGGCGCGGCCACGAGACGGGGGCGCCGACGCCGCCGCCCCGCGCCGCCGTGGCCGGTGCCGTAGCCGATGAGGACGTTGCCGGAGCCGGCCCGCTCCTCCTCGCGGTAGGTGGCGTGCCCGGCGGGCTCGTCGCCGGCCCCGCCGTCGCCGTCCAGGGGCGCGATGGTGATCAGCGGCTGGCCGACCGGGCGGGTCTCGCCCGCCGCGCCGTGCAGCGCCACGACCCGCCCGGCGTACGGGCAGGGCACGTCGACAACCGCCTTGGCGGTCTCCACCTCGACGACGCTCTGGTCCACCGTGACCACGTCACCCACGGCGACCCGCCACTCGACGATCTCGGCCTCGCTCAGCCCCTCGCCCAGGTCGGGCAGGAGGAAGACCTGCGTACCGTCCACGGTGGTCACGCCGCGCTCCCCCGGCTCAGCCAGCGCCCGTCGGGCTGGTCGTCCCACTGGAGCCGGGCCACCGTGTCGAGGACCCGGTCCACCGACGGCAGGTGGGTGTGCTCCAGCATCGGCGCCGGGTACGGGATGTCCAGCCCGGACACCCGCAGCACGGGGGCGTGCAGGGCGTGGAAGCAGCGCTCCTGCACTCGGGCGGCGATCTCGGCGCCGACCCCGGCGAAGCCCTGCGCCTCCTGGATCACCACGCACCGGCCGGTACGCCGGACGGAGGCCGTGACGGTCTCGTCGTCGAACGGCACGATGCTGCGCACGTCCACGACCTCCAGGTCCCAGCCCTCCTCGCGGGCGGCCTCGGCGGCCTCCAGCGCGACCGGCACCGCCGGCCCGTACGCCACGAGCGTCGCGTCGCGGCCGGGGCGGCGCACGACCGCCCGGCCGATCGGCGCGGAGGTCGTGGACAGCTCCGCCTCGGCGCTGGAGAAGTAGAGCTTCTTCGGCTCCATGAACACGACCGGGTCGGGATCGTCGATCGCCTGGCGCAGCAGCGAGTACGCGTCCTCGACCGTGGCCGGGGTGACGACCTTCAGCCCGGGGGTGTGCGCGTAGTACGCCTCGCTGGAGTCGCAGTGGTGCTCGACGCCGCCGATACCGCCGGCGTACGGCACCCGGATGACGATCGGCACGCTGAGCGCGCCCCGGGTGCGGTTGCGCAGCTTCGCCACGTGCGAGGCGATCTGCTCGAACGCCGGGTACGCGAACGCGTCGAACTGCATCTCGACCACCGGGCGCATCCCGGACATGGCCATGCCGACGGCGAAGCCGACGATGCCGGCCTCGGCGAGCGGGGTGTCGAAGCAACGCTTGTCGCCGAAGCGGGCCTGGAGGCCGTCGGTGATCCGGAAGACGCCGCCGAGCGCCCCGACGTCCTCGCCGAAGACGACCACCCGGTCGTCGTCGAGCATCGCGTCGGCGAGCGCGGCGTTGAGCGCCTTCGCCATGGTCAGGGTCGCCATCAGCGCTCACCCTCCTCGTCCGCGGCGGCGGCCAGTTCGGCACGGACCTGCTCGCGCTGCTCGACCAACTGTGGGGTGGGCTCGGCGTAGACGTGGTCGAAGAGGCTCATCGGGTCGACCGTCGGCTGCGCGTTCATCCGGGTGCGCAGGTCGGCGGCGTACGCCTCGGCCTCCTCGGCGACCGCGGCGACGGCGGCGTCGTCGAGGGCGCCGCGCGAGCGCAGGTACGTCTCCAGCCGGGCGACCGGGTCCCGGTCCCGCCAGGCCTCGACCTCGGCGCCGTCGCGGTAGCGGGTGGCGTCGTCGGCGTTGGTGTGCGCCTCCATCCGGTAGGTGTGCGCCTCGACCAGGAACGGGCCCTTGCCGGAGCGGGCGTGCTCCACCGCGCGGGTGAGCACGGCGAGCACGGCCACGGGGTCGTTGCCGTCGACCTGCTCGCTGGGCACGCCGTAGCCGACGCCCTTGTACGCCAGCGACGGCGCGGCGGTCTGCCGTGACAGCGGGACGCTGATGGCGTACCGGTTGTTCTGCACGAAGTAGACGACGGGGGCCTTGAACACGGCGGCGAAGTTGACGCCCTCGTGGAAGTCGCCCTCGCTGGTGGCGCCGTCGCCGATGAACGCCAGCGCCACGGTGTCGCGCCCCTGGTACGCCTCGCCGTAGGCCAGGCCGGCGGCGTGCACGCACTGCGTGGCCAGCGGCGTGCACTGCGGGGCGGTGCGCCGCTCGGCGGGGTCGTACCCGCAGTGCCAGTCCCCGCGCAGCAGGGTCAGCACCTCGACGGGGTCGATGCCCCTGCTGACGAGGGCCATCGACTCCCGGTAGGTCGGGAAGACCCAGTCCGACTCGCGCAGGGCGAGGACGGCGCCGACCTGGCAGGCCTCCTGGCCGCGCGAGGACGGGTAGACGGCCAGCCGGCCCTGCTTGGTCAGCGCGGTGGCCTGGACGTCGAAGCGGCGGCCGACGACCATCCGCCGGTACATCTCGACGAGCGCCTCGACGGGCGGCTCGGGGTAGGCGGCGGGGGCACGCAGCGGCGTGCCGGTCGGGTCGAGCAGGCGGACGGGCTCGGTGGCCGGCAGCAGCGGCTTGGCCGGGTCGGGCGGGGTGGCCGCCCGGCGGCTGCGCGGGGCCCTGCGGACCGCCTCGGGTGTGGTCGTCACGGCGGGACCTCCTGGACGTGTGGTGGGCCTATGCTCCTGCTGTCGGATGATTGACTCAAGATCCAGGACAAACGCGGGACGGATGGCATGGGACGGGCAGCGAAGTGAGCCAGGAGTCCGGGGGCGCGGCGGAGCCGGCAGCCGGAACGGGACGTTCGGCGCGACCGCTGGACGACGTCGACCGGCGGATCCTCGACGAGCTGGTCCGCGACGGCCGCACGTCGGTGCGCACCCTCGCCGAGCGCATCCACATCTCGCGCACCAACGCGTACGCCCGCGTCGAGCGGCTGCTGCGCGACGGCGTGATCACCGGCTTCCGGGCCCAAGTCGCGCCCGAGGCGGCGGGGCTCGGCACCTCGGCGTACATCGCGTTGAAGATCGAGCAGAACACCTGGCGCGAGGTGTCGGCGGAGCTGGCCCGGGTGCGCTACATCGAGCACGCCGCCCTGCTCGGCGGCGACCACGACGTGCTCGCCCTGGTCCGGGCGCCCGACAACGCCACCCTGCGCGACGTGGTGCTGGGCCGCGTGCAGAGCATCGCCGGCGTGCTCTCCACCCGCACCTGGCTGGTCTTCGAGGAGTTCGACGGCGAGCGCAGCCCGTGGGAGTGAGCCGGCACGGCGGCCTCCCCGCCGGCCGGTCCGCTCAGCGCTCCGGCGGGGCCTCCAGCCCCTCCCGGTCGGCCAGCTCCAACAGCGGCTGGAGGGAGAACCGCCGGTCGTCGAGGCCCGCGTGCGGGTCGCCGCGCTCGGCGAACCGGGCGGGTATCGTGGTCACGGCGAAGTCCTCCGGCCGCGCGTCGTCCAGCTCCGACCAGTCCAGCGGCGCGGAGACCAGCGCCTGCGGGGTGGGGCGGATGGAGTACGCCGAGGCCATCGTGTGGTCCCGGGACATCTGGTTGTAGTCGACGAAGACCGGCCGGTCGCGCTGTTCCCGCCACCACGTGGTGGTGACCAGGTCCGGCAGCCGGCGCTGCATCTCCCGCCCCAGCGCCAGCACCGCCCGCCGACAGTCGCCGAAGCTCCACCGGGGCTCGATGGACAGGTAGACGTGCAGGCCCCGTCCGCCGGTGGTCTTCGGGTAGCCGGTCAGCCCCAGCTCGGCGAGGAACGCGCGCACCTCGTGGGCCACCGGCACCACCTGGTCGAAGCCCACCCCCGGCATCGGGTCCAGGTCGATGCGCAGCTGGTCGGGCCGTTCGACGTCGGCGGCGGAGACCGGCCAGGGGTGGAACCGCAGGGTGCCCAGGTTGGCCGCCCAGATCACCACCGCCAGCTCACCGGGCGCGACCTCGTCGGCCGTACGTCCGCTGGGGAAGGTGATGTGGGCGGTGCGCACCCAGTCGGGCGCGCCCGCCGGCAGCCGCTTCTGGTAGAAGGCGTCGCCCCGGTTGTCCTGCCGGGTGCCGATCTTCGCCCCGTCGAAGACGCCGCGCGGCCACCGCTCCAGCATGGTCGGGCGGTCCCGCAGGGCGCGCAGGATGCCGTCGCCGACGGCGAGGAAGTAGCGCACCACGTCCAGCTTGGTCAGCCCGAGTTCCGGGAAGTACGGCTTGTCGGGGCTGGAGACGCGCACCAGCCGCTCCCCCACCTGGATCTCCTCGGCCGGCGTCGCCACGTGCACACCGTAACCCGGCCGGTCGGCCGGCACGCCGCGTCACGGCCCGCGCCGACCGACGCGGATCCCGCCGGGGCCGACGCCGGGCCCGCGCGCCGACGGCCGGGCGCTCCGCGCGCGGAGCCCCGGCCGCCGGCGGCCGGGTCTCAGCTCATCTCCTCCTGGAGGCGCGAGATGAGCATCCGCTTGCCCTGCTCGCCCGCCTTGCGGTTGTTCTCCTGGATCTTGCGGAACCAGGTGGCCAGTTCCGTGTCGCCGCGCGCGTCGGCGTCGGCGATGTAGTTCTCCAACTGCCAGATGTGCTGCAACGACATCTGCAGCGCGTGGATCAGGTCGTAGTTCTGATCCTTCACCGGGCTCGCCGGCTCCCTGACCATCGTGGCCACGGCACACCTCCCCGTCTCGGTGATCGATGGAGGCAGCGCTTACCCGGCCCGGCCCCGATCACGCCCCGGGCGCGGGGCACCCCGACGGACCTGGTCGACGCCTTCCTTGCCGGAAGCGGACGCCGGTGACGACTCCGTCGGTCGTCGTCGCACCGGTGGGTTACGGTGCGTCGATGATCCGGTGACCGGGACGGGGGGAGACGGTTCGTGGGCGAAGGCGACGCGGGATCGGGCGGGAGCGGGGTGACCGCGGCCGGTGCGGCCCTCCGGTCGGGCGACGAGCAGGCCTTCGCCGAGCTGACCGACCGGCACCGGCGGGAGTTGCAGGTGCACTGCTACCGGATGCTCGGGTCGTTCGACGACGCCGAGGATCTCGTGCAGGAGACGTTCCTGCGGGCCTGGCGCAGCCGGGAGAGCTTCCAGGGCCGCTCCACCGTGCGGGCCTGGCTCTACCGGATCGCCACCAACGCCTGTCTCGACTTCCTCGACCGCCGCCAGCGGCAGCCCGGTCCGCTCGTCGCGCCGACGTCGTCCCGGGTCCCCGGGCCCGGCCGGGCCTCGTTGCCGCAGGCGGAAATCCCCTGGCTCCAGCCCTATCCGGACCGGTTGCTCGATCCGCCCGCCCCGCCGGACGTCGAGCCGGACGCGGCACTGGTGGCCAAGGAGACCATCGAGCTGGCGTTCCTCGCCGCGATCCAGCACCTGCCGCCCCGGCAACGGGCGGTGCTCATCCTGCGCGACGTGCTCGGCTGGCCGGCGGCGGACACCGCCACGCTGCTCGACGGCACGGTCGCCGCAGTCAACAGCGCCCTGCAACGGGCGCGCGCCACCCTCCGGCAGCGCCTGCCGCAACGGCGGACGGAGTGGCCGGCGGCGACCGACCCGAGCGCCGAGGAACGGGCGGTGCTCCAGCGGTACGTCGCGGCGACCGAAAGCGCCGACCTGACGGCGCTGGCGGCGTTGCTGCGCGAGGACGCCCGCTTCACCATGCCGCCCGAGCCGACCTGGTACGAGGGACGGGACGCGATCATCGAGTGCTGGGCGCCCGCGCTGGTCGGGCCCACCGCCTGGAAGGACTGGTGTCACGTGCCCACCCGCGCGAACCGCCAGCCCGCCGTCGCCTGCTACGTGCGTGAGCCCGGCCGGCCCCGCTACCACGCGCTGGGCCTCGACGTGCTCCGCATCGAGGCTGGCGAGGTCGTGGAGGTCACCGCGTTCCCTCCCCGCGTCTTTCCGGCCTTCGGGCTGCCGATGACCCGTTGACGGATGGTGGCGGCGATGAGTTCTCACGCGCCCCGCCGTCTCAATGGGGGTGGCCGGCGGTGCGGCGCGACGCTGACGTCGCCGGAAGGACGGAGGCAGGAGAGACACCATGACCCAGCCGAGAGTTGTCAGCCGAGACGAGTGGGAGGCGGCCCGTGCGGAACTGCTCGTCAGCGAGAAGGAGCTCACCCGGGCACGCGACGCGTTGAGCGCTCAGCGGCGTCGGCTACCGATGGTCCGGATCGACAAGAAGTACGTCTTCGACTCCCCGGACGGCCCGGTGGACCTGCCGAGTCTGTTCGACGGTCGTCGCCAGCTCGTCGTCCGGCACTTCATGTTCCACCCCGACTGGGACGAGGGTTGCGTGGGCTGCTCCCTACAGGTCGACAACCTCGGCCACCCGGCTCACCTGCACGCCCGGGACACCAACCTGGTGCTGGTGTCCCGGGCACCGCTGACCAGGATCGAGCCGTTCCGGCGGCGGATGGGGTGGACTGTTCCCTGGTTCTCGTCCTTCGGTGGGGACTTCAATCCCGACTTCGGGGCCACCAGGGACGACGCGGAATGCTCCGGGCTGAGCGTGTTCCTCCGCGACGGAGCGGACGTCTTCCACACCTACTCGTCCTTCTCCCGGGGCGGCGACGCGTTGATCAACACCTACAACTACCTCGACCTGACGGCGTTGGGCCGACAGGAGGAGGGGCTGGATTATCCGCAGCAGTGGTGGCGGCACCACGACCGGTACGACGACCGACGCCGCGGGACCCGGCGCCGCGACGCCTCACCCGCGCGCGCCATGGGCCACTCCCCGGACCTGGAGGATCACTGACAGTGGCGACCTACGTGTTGATCCCGCCCGCGGGCAGTGGGCCCTGGTACTGGCACCTCCTCGCGGCGCAGTTGCGTGAGCGCGGGCACGACGTGGTGGCGGTCGACCTGCCGTGCGCCGACGAGTCGGCGGGGCTGGCGGAGTACACCGACGCCGCCGTCCGGGCCGTCGGGGACCGTACGGACCTGGTCGTCGTGGCTCAGTCGTTCGGCGCGTTCACCGGCCCGCTGGTGTGCGACCGGGTCCACGCGGACCTGCTCGTGCTGCTGACCCCGATGGTGCCCTGCCCCGGCGAGTCGCCGGGCGAGTGGTGGAGCGGCACCGGCTACGCGCAGGCCAGGCGGATCCAGGCCGAACGCGAGGGCTGGACGCCGGAGCAGGACGAGGACCCGAACGTCGTCTTCTTCCACGAGCTGCCGCCCCGGCTGGTCGAGGAGGCCACGGCGAACGCCCGGGACCAGTCGGGCACGCCGTTCGAGAAGCCCTGGCCGCTCGCCGCCTGGCCGGACGTGCCGACCCGGGCGCTGCTCTGCCGGGGTGACCGCTTCTTCCCCGTCGACTTCCTGCGGAAGCTGGTGTCCGACCGGCTGGGGATCACCCCGGACGAGATGGACGGTGGGCACCCGGTGGCCCTGAGCCGGCCGCGGGAGCTGGCCGTCCGGCTGGAGGAGATCCGGCGGGAGGTCTGCGAGGTCGCCCGCCCCACGCCGGATCGCCGGCGCTGACCGGCGCGCCGGGGGCCGGGTGCGGAATCGGCACCCCGGCGCGACCCGGGGCACCGTCTCCGTCCGCTGCCCGGGCCGAACGACACCGGTGGCGGGCCGCGGTTACCCGGGGCGGGGCGCGGGTAGGGGTTGCCGCATGGCGGAACTGGCGACGCTCTGGATCATCCGACACGGTGAGAGCACGGCGAACGTGGCGGCCACGGCGGCCGAGGCCGCCGGCGCCGAGCTGATCGACCTGACCCACCGCGACGCGGACGTGCCGTTGAGCACGACCGGTGAGGAGCAGGCCCGGGCCACCGCGCGCTGGCTGGCCGGGCTGCCCGAGGCCCGCCGGCCGGACGTGGCGGTGGTGTCGCCGTACCTGCGGGCGGTGCAGACCGCCGAGCTGGCCCTGGCCGGCACCGGCATTCCCCTCAGCCGAGACGAGCGGCTGCGCGACCGGGAGTTGGGCATCCTGGACGGGCTGACCGGGCAGGGGGTGCGCCGGCGACACCCGGAGGAGGCGGCACGCCGCGACCGGCTCGGCAAGTTCTACTACCGGCCGCCGGGCGGCGAGTCCTGGACCGACGTGGCGCTGCGCCTGCGCGCCCTGCTCGGCGACCTGCGCCGCGACCACGAGGCCCGACGCGTGCTGCTGTTCGGCCACGACGCCCTGGTCTTCCTGACCCGCTACCTGGTGGAGGGGCTCACCGAGGTGGAGCTGATGGCGCTGACCCGCGAGCACGTCATCGCCAACTGCTCGATCACCGGCTGGTCCGCCGGCACCGACGGCCGGCTCGCCCCGGACGTGTTCAACGACGTCGGTCACCTGCACGCGCAGGGCGCCCGGCCGACCAGGGAGGACGAGGTCCATGCCGAACCGGTCTGACACCCGGGTGATCACGCCCGGGCTGCTGCGGGACTGGGCGCTGCCCGTGCCGACCGGCGGCAAGGAGGCCCGGGGCACGGTGCTGGTGGTCGGCGGTTCGCGGTTCACCCCCGGCGCGGTGCTGCTCGCCGGCGTGGCCGCGTTGCGGGCCGGGGCCGGTGTGCTCCAGCTCGCCGCCGCCGAGTCGACCGCCGCCGCGCTGAGCATCCAGGTGCCCGAGGCGCTGGTGGTGGGGCTGCCGGAGACCGCCGAGGGGGCGGTCGCGGGACGGCCCGGCGAGCTGCTGGGCGAGCTGGTGGCGCAGGCCGACGTGGTGGCCCTCGGCCCCGGCCTGAAGGACATCGACGAGACCGGCCGCCTGCTGCGCCTGGTACTCGACGCCGCCGGCCCGGAGACGTCGCTGGTGCTCGACGCGTACGCCCTGGGTGCCCTGAGCCACGCCCCCGACCTGCTGGTCGGGTCCGGTCGGCCGGTGGTGCTCACCCCCAACCTCACCGAGGCCCGGCACCTGCTCGACCGGGAGCCCGGCGACGACCTGGACGCCGAGGCGACGGAGCTGGCCCGCCGCTACGACGCGGTGGTCTCCCTCTACGGCCACATCGCCACCCCCGACGGCCGCAGTTGGCGGGAGGAGAGCGGCGACGCGGGCCTCGGCACCTCCGGCAGCGGGGACGTGCGCGCCGGGCTGCTGGCCGGACTGCTGTCGCGGGGCGCCGCACCGGCGCAGGCCGCGTGCTGGGCGGCGTTCGCCCACGCGGTGAGCGGTCAGCGGCTGGTCCCCCGGTTCGGCCGGATCGGCTTCCTCGCCCGGGAACTGCTCGACGAGATCCCGCACACCCTGGCGACCGTCTGACACCTTCCGTTGGCCCGCACGGACGCGTGTAACGCCAGCGGACCCCGTGGCGCTGCTGCTTGCGGAGGCGTGCATCCCGCGCGCCTCCCGCCGGTCGCTCCCCGCCAGGGGGCGTACCCCGGCTGGAAACAGCCCCTGGGAGTCTGTGTGAAGAACCTCCGTCGCAAGACACTGGCTGCCGCGTCCGCCGTGACGCTCGGCGTCGGCCTCGCCGTCGCCGGCGGGGTGGCCCCGGCGGCGTCGGCCGCCGGCCCGGACACCACGTTCCTGGTGCTCGCCCCGCAGGGTGCCAAGACGGACAAGGCGGCCGCGCGCGTGGCCGCCGCCAACGGCACCGTGGTCGCCAGCTACGACCAGATCGGCGTGCTCGTCGTCCGGTCGACCAACCCCGACTTCGTCACGGACGTGGCGGGCGCGGGCGTCGACTCGGTGGCGTCCACCGCCGGCCTGGGCACCGCCCTCGACGAGGGCGAGACCCTGGAGGTCTCCGCGGCCGAGGCGGTCAACACGACCGCCGACCCGACCAAGGAGCCCCTCTTCGGTCAGCAGTGGGACATGCCGATGATCGACGTCCCGCAGGCCCACGCCGTCAACGCCGGCCGGGCCGACGTGGTGGTGGGCGTGCTGGACAGCGGCATCTCGTCCAGCCACCCCGATCTGGCCAGCCAGATCGCGAAGAACAAGAGCACGTCCTGCATCGGTGGCGTCACCGACACCACCGAGTCCGCCTGGAACCCGACCACCTCCGACCACGGCACCCACGTGGCCGGCACCATCGCCGCCGCCGTCAACGGCGTCGGCGTGGCCGGTGTCGCCCCGGGCGTCAAGGTGGCTGCCGTCAAGGTGGTCAACGACGACGGCTACATCTTCCCGGAGGCTGCGGTCTGCGGGTTCATGTGGGCCGCCGAGCAGGGCATGCGGGTCACCAACAACAGCTACTACATCGACCCGTGGCAGCTGAACTGCCGCAACGACGCGCGCCAGCGTCCGGTGTGGAAGGCGGTCCAGCGGGCCCTGCGTTACTCGCAGGGCAAGGGCGTGCTGCACGTGGCGTCCTCGGGTAACAGCAACTGGGACCTCGCGCACAAGATCACCGACACGGGCAGCCCGAACAACGGGACGCCCGAGGAGCGCGAGAACCTCACCAACGCCTGCCTCGTCCTGCCGGCCGAGGCGCCGGGCGTGGTGACGGTGTCGGCGGTCGGCCCGACCGGGGAGAAGAGCTACTACTCCTCGTACGGCCAGGGCGTGGTCGAGGTGACGGCGCCGGGTGGCGACACCCGCTTCCGCACCCGGGGTGCCAGCTCGACCCTCTCCGACGGCATCCTCTCCACCACCTACAACACCACCACGAAGACCAACGGTTGGGGCTACAAGCAGGGCACCTCGATGTCCTCGCCGCACGCCGCCGGCGTGGCCGCCCTGGCCGTCTCGGCGCACCCGGGCATGACGCCCGGCCAGCTGTCGGCCTTCCTGGGCACCACCGCCGAGGCGATCGCCTGCCCCAGCGGCGTCTACAACCCGGTGCCGCTGATCGCGGCCGGCCCGAACGCCTACGACGCGACCTGCTCCGGCGGCAAGCGCAACGGCTTCTACGGCGCCGGCATGGTCAACGCGTACAACGTGGTGAAGTAGCAAGCACGGCACGACCCGTGGTGGGGCCCGGCGGATCACCGCCGGGCCCCACCCGTTTTCGCTGCTCACCACGGGGGTACGGGAGGAGGTGTCAGACGAACCGAGGAGGTCGACGGTGTCCACCGATGCCATCGTGGTGTTGAAAGAGGACCACAAGGAGATGCGCCGCCTGTTCAAGGCGTTCCAGGACGCCGAGGAGGGTCCGGCGGCGCGGCGCCAGAAGCTGGTGAACGAGATCCTGGAAGCCCTCACGGTCCACACCTACCTCGAGAACGAGGTGATGTACCCCGAGGTCCGCAAGCTCCTGCCCGACCTGGAGGACGACATCCTCGAGTCGTACGAGGAGCACCACGTCGCCGACGTGCTCTGCGCCGAGCTGTTCACCATGGATGCCGGCGACGAGCGCTTCAACGCCAAGACCACCGTGCTGATCGAGAACGTCCTGCACCACGTCGAGGAGGAGGAGCAGGAGTGGTTCCCCAAGGTGCGCGAGGCACTCGGCCGTAAGCAGCTCCAGGAGATCGGCGAGCGGATGATCGCGCTGCGCGCGGACGCGCCGCGCAAGCCGACCGACCCGAAGGCGATCAAGAAGTCGCTGGACGCGGTGACGGCCTGAGCGGACGCGACCCCACGGGCCCCGGTGCGCCGGGGCCCGTCGTCACGTCCGGGGGCGCGGGCAGGATCCGCCGCAGCGTCGGTGGCGCGGCGCGGGGCCGCCACTCCCGGGGGTAGCCCACCGAGACCTCCTCGAACCGCACCCCGTCGTGCCAGGTGGTACGGGGGATGTGCAGGTGGCCGTAGACCACGGCGGTGGCGTCGAAGCGCAGGTGCCAGTCGGCGGTGGACTCGGTGCCGCACCACTGGGCGAAGATCGGATAGCGCAGCACCCGGGTCGGCTCGCGCAGCAGCGGCCAGTGGTTGACCAGCACCGTCGGCAGCCCCGGCTCCCGGTCGGCGAGCCGCCGCGCGGTCTCGGCGACCCGGGCGGCGCACCACGCGGACCGGCTCGGGTACGGGTCGGGGTGCAGCAGGAACTCGTCGGTGCATACGACCCCCACCCGGTACGCCTCCTCCAGCGCCGCCTCGGGGGTGTCGAGCCCGTCCGGGCGCCAACTGTGGTCGTAGAGCAGGAACAGCGGCGCCACCAGCACCGGCCCGCCCTCCCCCCGCCACACCGGGTACGGGTCCTCCGGGGTCAGCACGCCCAGCCGCCGGCAGACGTCGACCAGGTACGCGTAGCGCGCGGCCCCGCGCAGCGCCACCGGATCGGCGGGCGGGGTCCACAGCTCGTGGTTGCCCGGCGCCCAGAGCACCTTCGCGAAGCGGCGACTGAGCAGGCCGAGGGCCCACTCGACGTCGGCCACCGTGTCGCCCACGTCGCCGGCGACCAGCAGCCAGTCCCGCGGCGACCCGGGGCGCAGCCCCTCGACCACCTCCCGGTTACCCGCGTGACCGACGTGCAGGTCGCTGATGGCGAGCACACTGCCGCCCTCGCCGTCCTCCCCCGCCATGCCGCTGATCCTAGGCAGCGACGGGCCCCACCGCGAGGGTCACCCGCGTCGCCGGCCGGGCCCGACGGACCGCCGCCGGGCCCGGAAGGGCTCAGCCTCCGGAGCCCGGCTCGGCCATCCTGCGGTGCTGCGCCGCCTTGAGCCGGTCCGGGACGATCTTGCCGGCGGCGGTCTGCACCTTGTTGAGCAGGGAACCCGCGGTCACCGTCTGGTCGCCGCGCATCATCGCCGCGAAGCCCTGCTCGGCTACGGTCCGCGGGTCGTCCTTGCGCCCGGAGCCGACCCGGGTGTCCTCCATCTCGGCACGGTCGAAGAACTCCGTGTCGGTCGGCCCCGGCATCAGCGACGTCACCGTCACCCCGGTGTCCTTCAGCTCGTTGCGCAGCGCCTCCGCGAACGACTGCACGAACGACTTCGAGGCGTTGTAGACCGCCTGGAAGGGCCCCGGCATGGTGGCGGCGATCGACGAGGTGAACAGGACCCGTCCGGCGCCGCGGCGCACCATGGCGGGCAGCAGCAGCTTGGCCAGGTGCACCGTCGAGCGTACGTTCAGGTCGACCACGGCCAGCTCGTCCGCGAGCGCGGTGCCCCCGACGAACTCCCCGCCGGCGCCCCGCCCGGCGTTGAGCGCCAGCCCGTCGACCGGGCGGCCGGTCGCGGTCACCGCCGCCGCCAGCTCCTCGACCCCCTCGGCGCGGGTCAGGTCGACCCGGACCGGGTGCACCCGCGGTCCGCCGTCGCGCCGCAGCCGCTGCGCCGCCGTGCCGATCCCGTCGTCCTCGGCGGCGATCACGAGGTCGTACCCGTGCTCGACGAACTGGACCGCCAGCTCGTACCCGATGCCGCTGGACGCGCCGGTCACCACGGCGAACGGCCGGCCCGTGCCCGATGTGGTCATCTGCCTGTCACTCCCCTCGTCGGCCGCCGGTCACGCGCGTGCCCGGCCCCGACTGTGCTGTGCCCCGCCGCGGCCCGGTCATGCCCCGCGTCGGCACCCGCCGGTTCCGCCGCGCGAGGTGGGCCGGGAGCCGCCGGGACGGACCCGGTAGGATCGGCACGGGCCGTGACTGGCGCGTGGGGATGGAAAACCATCGGGAAGCGGTCCCGTCATGAGGACGCATGCCGAGCGCCTGGGCCTTCCGCACGTCACTGGAGGTCGCATGTCGTCGCTGAACGCCGAATCCACCGCCTTCCGCAGCGCCCTCGAGGTGATCCGCGCCGTCGAGCCGCGGGTCGCCGACGCCATCGGCGCGGAGCTCGCCGACCAGCGCGAGTCGCTCAAGCTCATCGCCAGCGAGAACTACGCCTCCCCCGCGACCCTGCTGACCATGGGCAACTGGTTCAGCGACAAGTACGCCGAGGGCACCGTCGGGCGCCGCTTCTACGCGGGCTGCCAGAACGTCGACACCGTCGAGGCGCTCGCCGCCGAGCACGCCCGGGAGCTGTTCGGCGCCGCGCACGCGTACGTGCAGCCGCACTCCGGCATCGACGCCAACCTGGTCGCGTTCTGGGCGATCCTGGCCGACCGGGTGGAGTCGCCCGCGCTGAAGAAGGCCCAGGTGCGGCAGGTCAACGACCTCACCGAGGCCGACTGGTTCGCGCTGCGCCGCGAGCTGGGCAACCAGCGGATGCTCGGCATGTCGCTGGACGCCGGCGGCCACCTCACCCACGGGTTCCGACCGAACATCTCCGGCAAGATGTTCGACCAGCGCAGCTACGGCACCGACCCGGCCACCGGGCTCGTCGACTACGACAAGGTCGCCGAGGCCGCCCGCGAGTTCAAGCCGCTGATCCTGGTCGCCGGCTACTCGGCGTACCCGCGGAAGGTCAACTTCCGGATCATGCGGGAGATCGCCGACTCCGTCGGCGCCACCTTCATGGTCGACATGGCGCACTTCGCCGGCCTGGTCGCTGGGAAGGTCTTCACCGGCGACTTCGACCCGGTGCCGCACGCGCACATCGTCACCACCACCACGCACAAGTCGCTGCGTGGCCCGCGCGGCGGCATGGTGCTCTGCCAGCCCGAGCTGGCCGACCAGGTCGACCGGGGCTGCCCGATGGTGCTCGGCGGCCCGCTGCCGCACGTGATGGCCGCCAAGGCCGTCGCCCTCGCCGAGGCCCGCCGCCCCGACTTCGCCGACTACGCCCAGCGGATCGTCGACAACGCCCAGGCGCTCGCCGAGGGGCTGCTGCGGCGCGGCGGCAAGCTGGTCACCGGCGGCACCGACAACCACCTGGTGCTGATCGACGTCTCCGGCTACGGCCTGACCGGCCGGCAGGCCGAGCAGGCGCTGCTCGACTCCGGCATCGTCACCAACCGCAACTCCGTGCCGCAGGACCCGAACGGCGCCTGGTACACCTCGGGCATCCGGGTCGGCACCCCGGCGCTGACCAGCCGGGGCCTCGGTACCGCGCAGATGGACGAGACCGCCGAGCTGATCCACACCGTGCTCAGCCAGACCAAGCCGGGCGCCAACCCCGACGGCACCGCGTCCAAGGCCAAGTACGTCCTCGACCCGGCCGTCGCCGACCGGGTCGCCAAGCAGGCCAGCGACCTGCTGACCGGCTTCCCGCTCTACCCGGCCGTCGACCTCGGCTGAACCGCGCCACCCGACGCCCCCGCCCGGCCCGCCGAGCGGGGGCGTCCCCGTCCCCCACCCCGATCCCGCAGCGTCCCGAGCGCGGCGTCGATCATGCAGCTTCGGTGCCCGTTTCATCCGCTGTGATGCCGTCTTGTGACCCACCACAACTGCATGATCGATGCGCTACTGGGGGTGGGGGTGGTGGCGCAGGGCGCGGAGGCGGTGCAGGACGTCGGTGCCGCCCCGGCCGAAGTGGTCGTGCAGGGCGCGGTACTCGGCGTACAGCTCGTCGTAGGCCGCCGACCGGGCCGGATCGGGGTGCCAGGTCTCGCGCCGGCCGGCGCCCATCGCCGCCGAGGCGGCCGGCACGTCCGGGTACGCCCCGGCGGCGACCGCCGCGTGGACGGCCGCGCCCAGCGCCGCCGGGTGGGCGGAGTCGAGCACGTGCAGCGGCCGGTTGAGCACGTCGGCGTAGATCCGCAGCAACAGCCGGTTGTCGGTCAGCCCGCCGGCCACGGTCAGCTCGTCGACGGCCACCCCGGCGGCGGTGAACGCGTCGACGACGGTCCGGGCGCCGAAGGCGGTGGCCTCCAGCAGCGCCCGCCAGATCTCCTCCCGGCCGGGTGGCGAGGGTCAGCCCGACCAGCACGCCGCTCAGCTCGTGGTCCATCAGCACCGAGCGGTTGCCGCTGTGCCAGTCCAGGGCCAGCAGCCCGTGGCCGCCCACCGGCTGCTCGGCGGCGAGGGTGTCCAGCAGCTCGTACGGGCTGAGCCCCCGGCGGCGCGCCTCGTCGGCGTAGTGGCCCGGCAGGGCGTTGCGGGCGTACCAGGCGAAGATGTCGCCGACCCCGCTCTGCCCCGCCTCGTAGCCCCACGCCCCGGCGGTGACGCCCCCGTCGACCACGCCGCAGACGCCGGGCACCTCGCGGTACGCCTCCGCGTTCATGATCAGGCAGGTGGAGGTGCCGAGTACCGCGAGCATCCGGCCGGGCTCGACCGCGCGGGCCGCCGCGGCGGTGACGTGCGCGTCGATGGCGCCGGCCGCGACGGCGGTCCCGGCCGGCAGCCCGGTCCACCGGGCGGCGTCGGCGGTCAGCCGGCCGGCCCGGGCACCCGCCGGTACGAGCGGGCCGTCGACGCGGGGTAGCAGCCCGTCGAGGCGGGGGTGCAGGGCGCGCAGGAACTCCGCCGACGGGTACCGCCCGTCCTGCCGTAGCCCCTTGTAGCCGGCGGCCGGGACGTTGCGGGTCTCCCGGCCGCAGAGCTGCCAGACCAGCCAGTCCGCGGCCTCGATGAACCGCTCCGCCCGCTCGAAGACGGCCGGGTCCTCCTGGAGCACCTCCAGCGCCTTCGCGAGCTGCCACTCGGCGGAGACCCGGCCGCCGTAGCGGGGCAGCCAGCGCTCGCCGCGCGCGGTGGCGACGTCGTTGATCCGGGCGGCCTGCCGCTGGGCCGCGTGGTGCTTCCACAGCTTCGGGTACGCGTGCGGCCGGCCGGCCAGGTCGGGCAGCTCGCAGAGCGGGGTGCCGTCGGCGAGGGTGGGCAGCATCGTGCAGGAGGTGGCGTCGACGCCGATGCCGCACACGTCCCCGGGCCGGACCCCGGCGGCGCGCAGTGCGGCGGGCACCGCGACGCGGAGCACCTCGCGGTGGTCGTCGGGGTGCTGCAACGCCCAGTCCGGCGGCAGCGGCGTCCCGTCGGGCAGCCGCTCGGTGATCACCCCGTGCCGGTACGGGTGGACGGCCTCGCCCCGTACGGTGCCGTCGGCCACGTCGACCACGACGGCCCGGCCGGAGAGGGTGCCGAAGTCGACCCCGACGACGTGCCGGGGTGGACCGGCCACGGGCTGTGCCACCGCTGCTCCTCCCGCCGCCACGCGCCGGGCGCCCGGGGTGGGCGGCCGGTCGGCAGCGCCACGAGACGCTACCGCTGTCGAGGGGCCGGACGACGTGGGGGCCGGGTGTGGTCGGGGACGCGGCCGCCCGCCCACCGGGAGCGGCCCCGCTGGCCCGTCAGCCGGGCCACGTGCAGCTTTCGCGGTGGCGGTCAGGCGATGGGCCGCTTCAGGTGGTAGCGGTGCACCTCGGTGCTGCCCTGGACGTTGTTGACGTCCTCGGCGGCGGAGACCAGCTCCCAGCCCTCCCGGCCGGCCCGGTTGAGGTGCGCGATCGCCGTGTCGCCGTACGCGGTGATGTCCCGGCGCGACCCGTCCGGGCCGTACCAGATGAAGCTGACGTGAAAGGCGCGGCCCTGCCCCTGATAACGGCGGACCAGCAACGCGTACTCCCAGGCGACCATGGCGTCCATTATGAGTGTCCACCCAGGACGACGAAACACGGGCCGTCGCGCTTTGCCATGCGGTGAACGCGGTGTGTCATCCCACCTCGGCGGTCCGGCGGGCCGTCTCGTCGGCGACCAGCGCGGCCAGCCGGTCCAGCCCGAGGTCGATCTCGTCCGGGGTCACGGCGCTGGCCGACAGCCGCAGCGCGTCGACGGGGGCGCCGTCGTCGTAGAAGTGCGCCATCGGCGTCCAGAGCACGCCGTACTCGCGGGCGGACCGGTGCAGCAGGGCGTCGTCGACGCCGAACGGCACGGTGAGCACGACGAAGAAGCCGCCGGCCGGGACGTTCCACCGCACCGGCGAGGTCCCCGCCGGGAAGCGCCGGGCCAGGCCGTCGAGCAGGTGGCGCAGGTTGCGACCGTACGCCGCCCGCTCCCGGACGGTGGCCGCCACCAGGCTGCACCCGTGCTCCAGCAGCGCCCCGCCGACCACCGCCTGGGCGATCGCCGACGTGTTCACCGTGACCATGCTCTTGATCTTGGCAAGCTGGTCGGCGAGGAGGCCCACCGTGCCGTCCGCGCCGGCGACGCGCTGGTCGGCGACCACGTAGCCCACGCGGGCGCCCGGCAGCACCGTCTTGGCGAAGGAGCCCAGGTAGACGACCCGCCGCGCGGTGTCCAGCGCCTTGAGGGTGGGCAGCCGCCCGGCGTCCGGGGCGGGGAAGAGACCGTACGGGTTGTCCTCCAGCAGCAGCAGGTCCTCCTCGGCGGCCAGGTCGAGCAGCCGCCGCCGGTCGGTCAGGCCGATGCTGGTGCCGGACGGGTTGGCGAAGTCCGGCATCACGTAGCAGGCGCGTGGGCGCAGCCCCGCCGCCCGGGCGACGCGTACCTGCTCGCGCAGGTCGGTCAGGTCGACGCCGGCCGGGCCGCCGGCCACCGGGCGCACCGGCAGGTCCAGCAGCCGGGCGGCGCCGGTCAGCCCCACGTACGTCGGTGCGACGGCGAGCAGCACGTCGCGCGGGTCGGCCCGCAGCGCCCGCAGCACCAGGAACATCGCCTCCTGGCAGCCGACGGTCACCACGATCGCCTCCGGGTCGACCGTGACGTCCTCGTCGACGGCGAGGTTGCGGGCGACGAGGTGGTGCACGATGCCCTTGGTGCGGCCGTACTGCAACAGCGTGCGGTGCACCTGCGCGGGGCTCTGCCCGAGATCGTCGGCCAGGTGCCGGCGGAACCTGTCCAGGTGCCGGTGCAGCGCCGCGACGTCGAGGAACTCCTCGTACGGCCGGCCGGCCGCCAGCGACACCGCGTCGGGGTAGTGCTGGGCCACCTCGTTGAGGAAGTTCATCGAGTTCAGCGCCGGATCGTCGACCGCCGGGTGCAGGTCGGCGACGCGCAGGTCCACCGTCTCCGTCACCGGTCAGCCCTCCCTGATCACGCGCAGCTCGCGGGCCGCCTCGGGGTCGGCGCAGCCGGCCAGCGCCAGGGCGTCGCGGAACTCGCCGGCCAGCAGCTCAAGCGCCGTGCGCGCCCCGGCCCCGCCGCCGGCGGCGAGCGCCCACAGCATGGGCCGGCCGACCAGCACCCCCCGCGCGCCGAGGGCCAGTGCGCGCAGCACGTCGAAGCCGTCGCGCACGCCGCTGTCCAGCAGCACCTCGCACCGGTCGGCCACCGCCGCCACCACCTCCGGCAGCACGGTCGCGGTGGCCGGTGCGCCGTCGAGCTGGCGGCCACCGTGGTTGGAGACCACCACGGCGTCCGCGCCGGCGGCCACCGCCAGCTCCGCGTCGCGCGGGTCCAGCACGCCCTTGACCACCAGTGGCAGGGCGGTACGGCCGCGCAGCCAGTCCAGGTCGGCCCACGTCAGCGCGGGTGCGAAGACCTCGCCGGTGTGTGCGGCGATGGCGGAGACGCCCGGGGTGGCGGTGTGCGCGAGGTCGTCGCGGCCGGCCGGCAGGTTGGCCGCCACGACGTGCGGCGGGATGGCGAACGCGTTGCGCACGTCGCGCCGCCGGGGGCCGAGGATCGGCACGTCCACGGTGACCGTCAGCGCCGTGCAGCCCGCCGCGTGCGCCCGGTCCAGCAGGTCGGCGACCAGAGCCCGGTCGCGCAGCCAGTACAGCTGAAACCAGACGCTCGCGCCGGTCCCGGCGATCTGCTCGATCGGCGCGCTGCTCAGGGTGCTGGCCACGTACGGCACGCCGGCCGCGCCCGCGGCGGCGGCCAGCCCCGGCTCCCCGTCGGGGTGCACCAGGCGCTGGTACGCCATCGGCGCCACCGCCACCGGCAGGGCGTACGATGTGCCGAGCAGCCGCGCCTCGGTGCGGGGCGTCTGCACGCCGCGCAGCACCCGGGGCAGCACGGCCACGCGGTCCAGCGCGCGGCGGTTGGCGGCGAGCGTGGTCTCGGCACCACTGCCGCCGTCGACGTAGTCCCACACGTCGGGCGGCAGCACTGCCCGGGCCGCTCCCGCGAAGTCGGCCAGGCTGGCCGGCGACGGCTCCGACTTCGGCGACACGCCCTCGACCATCACCGGTCTCCCTTCCCACCGGCACCGCCTCCGCTGGCGGCCGCCGCACTGCCGGCCCCCGCCGAAGCGGTCGCCGCGTCGAACCGGTCGCGCAGGAACGCGGCGGCCTGGTCCTGGGCACGCCGGCCGTCGTCGAACGCCCCCGGCATGGCGAAGAAGCCGTGGATCATGCCGGCATACCGGGTGAGGGTGGTCGGCACGCCGGCCTCGCGCAGCCGGTGCGCGTACCGCTCCCCCTCGTCGCGCAGCGGGTCGTGCTCGGCGGTGATCACCAGCGCCGGCGGCAGGCCGGCCAGGTCGGCGGCGAGCAGCGGTGACGCCAGCGGGTGCCGCGCGTCGGCGGGGTCGGCGAGGTAGTGGCCCCGGTACCAGGCGACCGAGCGGCGGTTGAACAGCAGCGGGTCCTCGGCGTCGCCCCCGGCGTCGGCGCTCTGGTCGGTGTTCGGGTACACCAGCAGTTGGGCGGCGAGCCGGGGCCCGCCGCGCTCGCGGGCCAGCAGGGTGACGGCGGCGGCGAGGTTGCCGCCGGCGCTGTCGCCGCCGACCGCCACGCGCAGCGGGTCGACGCCGAACTCCGCGGGGTTGTCGGCGATCCACCGGGTGGCCGCGTGGCAGTCGTGCACGGCGGCGGGGAAGGGATGCTCCGGGGCCAGCCGGTAGCCGACGGTGACCACCTGGCAGGGCACGGCGTTGGCCAGCCGTCGGCAGATGCCGTCGGCGGTGTCCACGCTACCGAGGGTCCACCCGCCGCCGAAGAAGTAGACCAGCGTGGGTAGCGGACCCTTCCCCGCCGGCCGGTGGACGCGCACCGGCAGGTCGCCGGCCGGGCCGGGCACGTGCGTGTCGCGTACCTCGTGCACCGGCTCGACCGCGCCGCCGCCGGCGCGGATCGCGGCGAGGTCGGCGGCGCGGGCCTCGGCCAGGCTCTGGGTGTACAGCGGCGGGGTGCCGGCCGCCTCGCGGACGGCCCGGTACGCCGCCACCTGCGGATGGATGCTCACGCGGGTCCTCCTCGGGTGTGTACGGCCAGCCTGTCGACGCCCCGCAGGAAGAGGCTGCCGCTGTACGTCGGCGCCTCGGCGACGGTGAGCCCGGGGAAGCGGGCCAGCAGCCTGGGCAGCGCGAGGCGACCCTCCAGGCGGGACACCGCCGCGCCGAGGCAGAAGTGCGGGCCGGCGCCGAACGCCAGCGACGGCGGTCCGCTCCGGCGCGGGTCGAAACGGTCCGGGTCGGGAAAGCGGGCCGGGTCGCGGTTGGCGGCGGCGAGGATCAGCAGGACGTTGCGGTCCCGCCCGACCGGCACCCCGCCGACCTCGCTGTCGTGGGGCGCGGCCCGGGCCAGGAAGTGCACGGGCGCCTCCAGCCGCAGGATCTCCTCGACCGCGCCCCGGGTCAACGCGTCGTCGCCGGGCAGCGCGGCGGCCACGTCGGGGTGGGCCAGCAGCAGCGGCAGCCCGTTGGAGAACATGTAGACGGTGGTGACGAAGGCGGCGTTGAACAGCACGATCAGGTTGCTCACCAGCTCGTCGACGGTCAGCTCCACGTCCCCGAAGTCGACCGCCTCGACCAGGGCGCTGATCAGGTCGTCACCGGGCCGGTGGCGCCGGTGGGCGATCAGGTCGGCGTAGAAGTCGCGCAGCTCGGCGGCGGCGGTGTTGGCGGCGGCGAGCCGCTGCGGGGTCGCGCCGGCCACGTCCAGGAACTCGTCGATCCGTTCCACCCGCTGCCGGTAGAAGTCCAGCTCCCCGGCGGGGATGCCGATGAACTCCGCCATCACCAGGGCCGGCAGCGGGTACGCGAACTCCGCGACGAAGTCGAGGCCGGCGTCGCCGGCGTCGGCCATCCGGTCGAGCAGCCCGTCGACGACCCGGTGCACGGTCGGCTCCAGCGCGGCGAGCCGGCGCGGGGTGAAGCTCCTCGCGAAGGCCGCCCGCATCCGGGTGTGCTCCGGCGGGTTGACGAACATCATCGAGGTCTGGAGGGTGCGCAGCACCTCCTGCTCCTGCCAGCCCGGCGGGGCCTGCTTGTACCACCGCGGGTCGCGCAGCACCTGGCTCACCAGGTCGTAGCCGACGGCGACGGCGGCGACCGAGCGGTGCTCCGCGCGCGCCGGCACCGGGCTGACCGGCCCCAGCGCGTGCAGGGCGGCGTAGCAGGGGTACGGATCCTGCCGACCCTCGTCGCTGTAGAGACGGGTCAGCAGCTGGGTGACGTCCACGTTCCTCCGGTCTCCCCCATCGACGGTGCCGCGGGCGGCGGGGGTCGCCCGCCGCCCGCGCCGGTGTCACAGGCCGAGCAGTCGCAGCGGTACGGCGTCCGCCAGCGCCTGGTTGCCGGCGTCGTTCGGGTGGATGTGGTCCCCCGAGTCGTACGCGGGCAGCAGCCGGCTCGGCTGCGCCGGATCGCGCAGCACCCGGTCGAAGTCGAGCAGCCCATCGAACTCGCCGCTGCCGCGCAGGTACGCGTTCACCGCCTGCCGGGTGGCCTCCTTCTCGGGCGTCCACACCCCCGGGTTGCCGTGCCCCTCGTACGGGGTCAGCGTCGACACGAGGCTGCGCAGGCCGCGCGCCTTCACCTGCTGGTTGATCTGCCGCAGCGAGGCGATGATCTGCTCGGCGGAGTCGCCCGACATCCAGACGTCGTTGATGCCGAGGTGGGTGATCACGGTCCGGGCGTCGGTCTGCGCGAAGACGTCCTCGTCGAGCCGGGCCAGGGCGTTCGGTCCGAGCTCGTGGTAGCCGGGGAAGCCGCCCGCCCCGGGCTCGGTGCCCTCGTGGTTGAGCCGGTTGCCGGCGAGGCTGAGGTTGAGCACGCCCGGGGTGCGGACGTCCGGGCGGGCGTCGATGAGCCGGTCGGCGAGCAGGTCGGGCCAGCGCTTGTTGGCGTTGACGGTGCTGCCGTTGCCGTCGGCGATGGAGTCGCCGAAGACCACCACCGAGCCGGGGCTGTGCCGCCGCTGCACGTCGATGCCGGACAGGAAGAACCAGCAGCAGTTCGGTCGGATCGTGAAACCGGCCCCGCCGGCGGCGGAGGTCAGGTCGGTGGCCCCGATGAAGTTCGTCTGCCGGGACTGGCCGTGGAAGGTCACCGGGCCGGTGGGGGTCGGGAAGTGCACCGTCAGCACCAGGTCCTGCTGGTCGCCGACGGGCAGCGCGACGGGGTCGCTGACCAGTTCGGCGCCCCGGTTCATGGTGGCCGAGGTGGCGCCGCCGAAGGTCAGCGTCCGCAGGGTCGAGGGGTCGATGTCGGACAGGTCGTCGGGGGTCGCGGTGTTCGGCTTCGCGACGGTGGCGCGGCCGACCCGAACGGCCTGCTCGCCGTAGGAGTTGCTGAGCCGGACCCGGAACCGCTCTCCGCCGACGGTGGTGTGCACGACCATCCGTACGCTCTGGTCGTTGAGGCCGTTGTTGGTCAGGCCGGTCGCGTTTCCCCTGGTGACCGCGGCGGCCCAGCTGCCCGCCCAGACCGTGCGCTGGTGGGACGCCTCGGTGTCGGCCGGGCCGGCGCTGGCCACCATCGCCGGGGTGCCGGCGACGAGCAGGGTGGCCGCGGACGCGATGACATGCCATCTCTTCGGGGTCGACATTGAACCTCCATCGTTGGCAGCCCAGGGCCATCCGCTGACGGCACCGCCTGGACGATGGTCCAGAAACCTAGCCGCCCCGTTTCACGACCGTCAATCAACCTGATCGACGCGATCAAATGTCCTCCGGTCCGCCCGGAGCGCCGTTCAGGCCCTGTCCGGTGACAGCCGGTGGTACCTACGCTCACGGACGGCGGCGGTGCGCCCGCCCGGCCGCCGCGCCGTGGCGGGCTGCCCGGCACACGGCCACACTTCTGCGGCGAGGGGGCTGTCGGATGACCGACCGACCGGAGCGACGGGCCGACTACGTGCACCGGGCGCTGGAGCTGTTCGCGGGCTTCGGCGACCGGGAGGCGCTGGTCGGAAACGGACGCCGGCTCAGCTACGCCGAGGCCGCCGCGCAGGTACGCGGGCTGGCCGCGGCACTGCTCGGGCACGGCGTACGGCCGGGGCAGGCGGTGCTGCTCGCGCTCGGCAACCCCGTGGAGGGGCCGCTGGTGCAGCTCGCCCTGCACCTGCTGGGCTGCCGGACGATGTGGATCGCCCCGGTCACGTCCCGCCGGGAGGTCGACGAGTTCGTCCGGCTGGCCCGCCCCGACACGTTCGTCTACGACGCCCGGGACCCGGCCGGCCTCGGGCCGGAGCTGGCGGCCGGGCTGCCCGGCGTACCCGTGCTCTGCCTCGGGCCGGGCGGCGCGGGCCCGGACCTCGTCGCCGCGGCCGCCGGCGCCCCGGCGGCCGACCTACCGGCCGAGGCGCCGGTGCCGGAGTCCTTCCTCCAGACCAGCGGCACCACCGGCACCCCGAAGCTGGTGCACCACCGGGAGAGCTTCTACACCCAGATCCTCGCCCTGGCCGCCGACTTCCGCGCCGCCGGCCACCCGCCGCTGCGGCACCTGTCGCACTCGCCGATGTGGCTGGCCAGCGGCCAGATCACCACGCTGTTCAACCTCTTCACCGGCGGGGTGCTGTTCCCGCGCGACGGCTGGGACGCGGCGCGGTTCATCGCCACCGTCGACCGGGAACGGATCAACTCCACCTTCGTCACCCCGCCGATGCTCTACGAGGTGCTCGACCACCCGGCCCTGGACGGCGCGGACTTCTCGGCCATGTTCATGTTCAACGTGGGCGCCGGGCCCGCCGCGCCCGCCCGGCTGCGTCAGGCGATCTCCCGCTTCGGGCCGGTGCTGCGCATCGTGTACGGCCTCAGCGAGGCCGTCGTGGTCACCGCCCTGCCGGGGCTGACCGACGACCCGGCGCACCCGCAGCGGCTGCGCTCCTGCGGGCGGCCCTACGGCGACGTACGCGTCGAGATCCGCGCCGACGACGGCACGGTGCTGCCGCCCGGCTCCGACGGCGAGGTGTGGGTGCACACCGACCTGCGCTTCGCCGGCTACCACGGCCAGCCCGAGCTGACCGCCGAGACGCTGGTCGACGGCTGGGTCCGCACCCGCGACGTCGGGCACCTCGACGCCGACGGCTACCTCTACCTCGTCGACCGGTTGCAGGACCGGATCCTCACCCGGCGGCGCAGCTGGCCGATCCACTCCCGCCCGATCGAGGACGCCCTGGCCGGGCACCCGCAGGTACGGGCGGCGGCGGTGATCGGCGTGCCCGACGAGGCGGCCGGCGAACTGCCGTACGCCTTCGTGGTGCCGGCGCCCGGCGCGACGGTGACCGCCCGGGAGCTGATCGACCTGGTGACCGCCGAGCTCAGCGACACCTGGGCGCCGGGCGGGGTGCAGTTCGTCGACCGGCTGCCGCTCAACCGCTCCGCCAAGGTGGACAAGCGCGCGCTGCGGGCCCGCCACGCCGAGGAGCACCCGTCCTCGGTCGAGCACCCGGAGGCGTCGATCGGCAGCCTGGCGTGACCCCCCGGCGGGAACTGACCGTCCTGGTCGCCGCCGACCTGATCTCCAACCTGGGCAGCCGCATCTCGGTGGTGGCCATCCCCTGGCTGGTGCTGGAGACCACCGGCAGCCCCGCGAAGATGGGCGCGGTGGCCGCCGCCGAGATGCTGCCCTACCTGCTCTCCAGCGCGCTGGGCACGCCGTGGGCGGACCGGATCGGGCTGCGCCGCGCGTCCATCCTGGCCGACGCCGGCAGCGCCGCCCTGATGGTGGCGGTTGCCCTCACCCCGTGGCTCGGCTTCGGCGCGCTGCTCGTCCTGGTGGCCCTGGTGGGCGCGCTGCGGGGCGTGGGCGACCGGGTCAAGCACGTGATGTTCCGTCCGGCCGCCGAGGCCGCCGGCGTACGGCTGCTCCGGCTGACCTCCGTCTACGACGGGCTGGGCCGGCTGGTCACCCTGCTCGGCGCGGGGCTGGGCGGGCTGCTCGTCTGGTGGTTCGGGGTGACGGGGGCGCTCCTCATCGACGCCGCCAGCTTCGCCGCGTGCGCCCTGCTCGTCGGCCTGCTGGTCCGGCCGCCGGCCGCACCGGCGGGACCGGCCGCACCGGAGGGCTACCTGCGCGCGCTCGCGGGCGGGTTCCGCCACCTGGGCCGCGACCGGATGCTGCTGACCATGCTGCTGGTGATCTCGGCGCTGAACATGGTGGTCAACGCGAGCGTCGCGGTCTACATCCCGCTCTGGGTGGCCGACGTGCTGCGCGGCCCCGCCGGGCTGGGCCTGGTCCTCGGCGCGTTCTCGGCGGGCGCGTTGCTGGGCAACCTGCTGTTCACGGCGTACGGTCCCCGGCTGCCCCCGTACCTGACCTTCGCGGTCGGCGCGGCGCTGGGCGGCGCCCCGCGGCTGCTGGTCCTGGCGCTGAGCGAGGAACTGGCGGTCGTGCTGGCGGTGACGTTCGCCTCCGGCATCGGCATCGCGGCGGTGAACCCGCTGCTGGGGGTGGCGATCTACGAGCGGGTGCCCGCCGCGTTGCAGACGCGGGTGATCGGGTTGGCCGGGTCGCTGGCGTTCGCCGGCCTGCCGCTGGGCGCGCTGCTGGGCGGCTGGTCGGTCACCGCGTTCGGCCTCGTCCCCGCCCTGCTGGTGATGGCGGCGTTCTGCCTCGTCGTCACCGTACTGCCGATGCTGCCCGGTCTGCGTCCAACGCAATCGCCCGACGGACGGATCCCGAAATCCCCCGATCCCAGCGCCGCCTGCACGGACGTCACCGGGTCTCGGCGTCACCCACGCCGAGACGCCGCCAGCACACCGGCTGTGCATGACCCGAGGGGACCCGGGTAACCGGATGATCGAGGCTGCGCTGGCGCCGCCAGGCGCGACGCCACCAACGCGAGGGCATCCGGCCCCGTCTGCCGGGGCTGTCCGTGAGCGGGAAGGTCAGGTCCTCGGGACAGGGATCTGACCCTGACACGTGAGGGCTGACGAGATGCGCATTCCCCGGGGGATGATCGACGATCTCCGTCTGGGTATCGTTGCGCCGCCGGCGACCGAGGAGCCCGCAGAGGCTGACCGGATGGCAGGCCGGCTGGCTCTGCGACGGGCCAGATATGAGGATCTCCCTGCGATGGCCCGCGCCCACGTCGAGTTGCTTCCGATGGGGCTCTTTCCAGCGCTTGGTGCCCGCTTCGTCCGCCGTTGGCAGCGCACCTACCTGAACTCCCCGTACGGGGTGGGCGCAGTCGTTGTCCGCACTGCCGCCCGGCAGGAGGAGATCGTCGCATTTGTGCTGGGTGCCAGTGACCACGCCGCCTACACCGCCGAGCTGGCAAGGGACCGGCGCGTGGCGGCGTCTCTCGCCCTCGCCGCTCTCGGCGCGCTGATTGTCCGGCCCGCTGTTGCCGTCCGTGTCCTGCGGACGCGGGTCCGGCCGTTGGCCCGGCGGGTGCTGCGCCGGCGGGCGGTCGCGGCGACACCGGAGCGAAACGGGTCGGTGGTGACTCCACACGTGGCAGTCATGACTGCGCTGGCGGTGCGACCCGATTCGCGCATGAGCGGCATCGGGGTGGTGCTGGCCGCTCATTTCGTCGACATGGCCCGAGACGCCGGCGCGATGTGGGTCGAGGCGCAGACGTCGATCGGGCCCCTGGGGGCGACAGGGTTCTACGAGCGGTTGGGTTGGGAGGCGGGAGCTGATCGGCCGACGCCCGACGGTGACAGCGTGCGCACGTACCGCCTCCGTCTTGCTGACGCGCGTTGAACCTTCGCCCGGCCGTGGCCGACGACCAGCCGCCGCTGACGCTCAGTGCGACGGGCAGTCCACGAACTGCGGCCGGCCGCCGGACCTGGGATCATCGCCTAACTGGCCAGCCGACGTGTCGATCACGTTCGCTGCCGGGCCAGGTCCGTCAACATCGCGGTCGCCGGCCCGCACACCGCCACCTGCACCATGCCGCCGTGGTGCCTGAGGCACACCCGGCCGGGGCGGGCTCGGCCGAGCGTCGCGGTCCCTGACCGACCGCACCGTCTCCACTGCCCTCACGGCTCACCCGGGTCGGACGACGGACCCTGTTCCGGGCGCCGGGGGTGGGCTAGCGTGCCGGCATGCCATCGACGTTGACCGAATCGACGGATCCGTGGTGCCTGCGCGACGGCGAGAGCGCGGCGCTGCTGCGCGGGCACCCGTGGCATCGTTTCGCGGTGCTCGGCGACAGCGTGGCCGAGGGGCTCTGCGAGCCCGTCGACGGCTATCCCGACGTGCAGTGGGCCGACCGGATCGCCGCCGAGCTGCGGGCCGTCCGGCCGGAGTTGGCGTACCTCAACCTGGGCCTGCGGGGGCTGCGGGCGCACGAGGTGCGCGCCACCCAGCTCGCCCCGGCGCTGGCGTTCCGCCCCGACCTGGCGCTGGTGGTCTGCGGCGGCAACGACGCCTTCAGCCGCAGGTACGACGCCGACGCGGTCGACGCGGAGCTGACCGCGATGATCGAGGCGCTGCGCGCCGCCGGGGCTGACGTCATCACCGTCGGCATGTTCGACGTCTCGCTCAGCCCCGCCGTGCCCGAGCGGCACCGGGCCGACCTGGGCGCGCGGATGCGCCGGCTCTCCGCACGCACGCAGGCCCTCGCCGAGCAACTCGGCACCCTGCACGTGCGGCTCACCGACCATCCGCTCGTCGCCGAGGCGTCGATGTACAGCAGCGACGGCCGGCACGGCAGCGCCCGCAGCGACGCGGTGGCCGCCGCCGAGACGGTCCGCCGCCTCGGCGCCCACCTGGCGAGCCTCCGCCCGAGCTGACCCCGCCCACCACAGCCCGGCGTGTCAGACGGGCTCGCTGGCTGACTCCCTGGCCGCCGTCGCAGCGGTGCGCCGGATCATGCGGGCGGTGACCCTGCGGTAGGCGCGCGGGTCGACCGGTGGCGGGTTCGTAACCCCGGCGACGGCGACGGCTCAGGCGAGCTGGTCCAACGTCCGGGTGATGTTGTGCTCGACGATGGCGAGCATGCCGGCCCGGTCCGGGAAGTCGCCGTCGAGCAGGCGCAGCGGACCCGCCACCAGGGACAGGTACGTCGCGAGCCGGTAGAGGCGCAGCCGGTTCCCGTCGAGACCGTCCACGGCCAGCGCCGGATAGGCGTCGCCGAAGCGCAGTTCGAGGAAGGCGTGCTCCCACTCCACGTCGAGGAACACCGCGCCCTCGATGTCCACGAGCACCGGGCGGTCCCGCTCGTCGACGAGCACGTGGTCCGGGCCGAGTTCGCCGTGGATCAGGCCGTACCGGGAGCGGGGTGCCACGGCGGCGCACCGCTCGGCCAGGGCGTCGGCGAGCCGGTCCCGCACGTCGGCGATCCGCTCCACCCGGGCGGCGGCCTCGGTCAGGTCCCGCAGCGCCCGGTCGAGGATGATCCGCTCCACCGGCCGCCCGGGCGTCGGCCCGTCGAGGCCCGGCCGGCCGTACCGGTCGCGACGGCGGGCGTGCATGCTCCGGACGGCGTCGCCGAGCCGGGCCAGCACCACCTCGGCCCGTCGCGGGTCGCGCCGGCGCAGGTCCTGCAGAGTGCCGCCCCGGACGTCCTGCACCACCGCCACCTCGCCGGGCAGCAGGCCCGCGGTGGGGGCGAGCAGCAGCGGGGGCATCCGCACCCCGGCGGCGGTGAACTCGCGGTGCGCCGCCTCGAACAGCCCCGCCCCGGTGGCGTGCCCGAACGGGTCGTCGCGTTCCGGTGCCGCCCGCACCGGCCAGTAGTCCTCCGCCGGATGCCACACGTAGGCGATGCCGGTAGACCCGTCGTCGAGGGTCAGCCGGTAGACGCCCTTCTTCGTGCCGCCGGCCAACCGCTCGGCCGACACCAGCGCCCGCCCGCCCCCGAACGCCGCCTGCGCCACCGCCCGCAGCTCCCCAACCGTCAACCCCACCCGCGCCCCACCCACCCGAAGATCCTGCCGGACCGAACCCGCCCTCGCCCGCCCGCCTGATCGCGGATCGTGCAGTCGTGGTGCCTGGCTCACCCTGTCTTCTCCGATCTGGACTCCACCACACCTGCATCATCGACGCGTCAGAGGGTCGGAGGCGCGGGAGGAGCGGCCGTGTCAGGGGGTCACCAGGAGGCCGGAGAGGAGGACGCCGCGGGCCAGGTTGAGGACGCCGTCGCAGCCCGGGAAGCCCGTACGGATGCAGGCGCCGGCGGGCCGGCGGCCGAACAGGTACGGGGCGATGCTGTACGGCACCTCGGCGGCGACCGTCTCGCCGGTGCCGACGTGCACGAAGTCCAGCGGGACGTCGTCGGCCTTCACGTACTCCTGGAGGATGAAGCCGCCCCGCCCGACGGCGCGGGTGAGGCCGTCGCGCCACGCGTCGGCGTCGGTCTCCCGGCCGATCAGCACGTCCACCCCGGCGGAGCCGTCGGCGGGCTTCGCCACCAGGTCGGCCTGGCCGGCCACCGCCCGGTCGAGCAGTTGCGCCGTCAGCGTCCAGGTACGCGGCACGTACCGGTGCACCAGGTCGCGGTCCGCCGCCGGCAGCGTGTCGGCGTCCTCCCACAGCCAGGCGAAGGCGCGCTTGTTGGCGACCAGCCAGGCCGCCGCCGACACCCACATCGGCGCCGTGCCCGCCGCCAGCGCCGCCGCCAGGGCGTCCACGCCGGCGCTCGGGGTGACCCGGTTGGGCACGAACAGCCGGAACACCCCGTCGACCGGCGCGCCGCCGGCGACCAGCCGCTTGCGGTCGTCGAGGCTCACCTGGGAGACCGGCGCGACGACCAGGTCCATGCCGCACGCGGCGGCCCGCTCGACCACCGGCGACAGCAGCCGGATGAAGCGCTGCGGGTCGTCGAGCCCCGGGTACTCGGCGTCGAAGTCGATCAGCATGGCGACCCGGGCGCCCTCGGGCAGGCCGAGGTCGGCGCGGATCGCGGCGAACCGCTGGTCCACCGCCGAGGGTGCCGCCGACAACCGGACCCGGTCGGTGAGGCCGCGCCGCCGGTAGACGTCGACGAAGCGGCGCACCGTGGTGTCCGCGTCGAACGCCCCGCCGAGGCTGCTGTCGATGTTGTACTCGACGAAGCGCGGCACCCCGTCGCAGAGCAGCACGTCGGGGCGGAACGCGGCCAGCAGCGCCTCGGTCAGCGGCTCGTCGTCGTCGAGCAGCCGGGTCTCGCCGTCGGGCACGCTCAGCAGCCGGCGCAGCTCCCCCGCCGTGGCGGCCCGCCGCCGGCACGCCTCGAAGATGAGCTGGGCGAGCCGGTCGGAGACGGCGTTGAGCACCCCCAGCGACGTCTCGTCCATCACCGGCGGCCGGGCCAGGCGCCACCGCTCGTTGTACGTGGCCCGGCCGTCGAAGACCTCGCGCCACGCCCCTGCCCCGGCGGCCACCATGTCGGCGCGCACCGGCGCGGGCAGGTCGAGCCACGCGCGCGCGGCGGAGGGCCAGCGGTAGTCGGCGTGCTCCATTCATCCCTCCTTCATGACGTGCCCGATGGCGGCCCGCAGCTGCTCGCGGCTGGGCTGCACGGCCCGGTCGAGCGCCGGGGCGAACGGCAGCACCGCGCCGTCGGGGCGGGTGACGCGGCGCGGCGGGGCGACCAGCCGCACCCGCTCGACCATCGTCGCGATGATCTCGGCGGCCATGCCGCAGGAGCGGTTGGCGTCGTCCACCACCACCAGCCGCCCGGTGCGCGCCACCGAATCGGCGAGCGCGTCCCAGTCGAACGGGTACAGCGTGCGCGGGTCGAACACCTCCACCGACACCTGGTCGGCCAGTTCCTCGGCGACAGCGAGGGCGTCGTGCACCAGGTGCCCGACCGCGACCACGGTCACGTCGTCGCCGCGCCGGTGCACCCGGGCCCGGCCCAGCGGCACCGGGGCCAGCGCGGCGAGGTCGACGTCGGCGCGCACGTCCATCGCCCCGGCGGGGGCGAAGACCACCACCGGGTCGTCGCACCGCACCGCCGACACCAGCAGGCCGTACGCGTCGGCCGGCGTGGCCGGCACGACCGTGGTCACCCCGACGTGGGCGAAGAGGCTGTACGGGTGGTCGGAGTGCTGCCCCGCCCAGCCCGTACGGGAGCCGGAGCCGGGCACCAGGTAGGTGACGGGAACCGCGCATTGCCCCCCGCTCATCAGCGGGAACTTGTGCGCGTGGTTGACGATCTGCTCGAACACCAGGAACAGCAGCGACGGGATCTGGAACTCGACCACGGGCCGCATCCCGGCCAGGGCCGCGCCCGTGGCGAAGCTCGTGAACGCCTGCTCCGACAGCGGGGTGTCGCGTACCCGCTGCGGACCGAACCGGGAGAACAGCCCGGCCGTGACGGCCGAGGCGGCCACCCGGATGTCCTCGCCGAGCAGGAACACCGACTCGTCGCGGGCCAGCTCGTCGGCCAGGGCCCGGGTGAGCGCCCTGCGGTAGGACAGTCGGGGCATCTACCCACCTCCGGTGCGCGCGGTCAGGCCGCTGGCGTACAGGTACGCGAGGGCGTCGGCCGGGTCCGGCTCGGCGCCGGCGAGCGCGAACTCCACGGCCCGCGCCAACACCGCCTCCACCTCGGCGTCGACGTCGGCGCGTACGGCGGCGGGCAGCCGGTCGCCCTGGATGTGCACCGGGTCGCGGGAGCGGCCCCGGGCCACCTCGTCGGGCGGGCGGTAGTCGAGGCGTACCGCGTGCTCGAAGGTGTGGTGGGCGTCGAAGCGGTAGGTGCGGGCCTCGATCAGTTCGGGGCCGCCGCCGGCGCGCATCCGGTCGACGGCGGCGGTTGCGGCGTCGCGTACCGCCTCGGGGTCCTGGCCGTCGACGACGGCGGCCGGGATGCCGAAGGCGGCGGCGCGGCCGGTGATGCTGCCGGCGACCGCGCCCGCGACGGGCATGGTGGTGGCGTAGCCGTTGTTCTCGCAGACGAACAGCACCGGCACCCGCCACAGCGCGGCCAGGTTGAACGCCTCCAGCAGCATCCCCTCGTTGACCGCGCCGTCGCCGAAGAAGCTCACCCCGACGGTGTCGTCGCCGCGCCGGCGCCGCGCCCACACCGCGCCGGTGACGATCGCCCCGGACGCGCCGACGATGGCGTTCGCGCCGAGTACGCCGACGCCGAAGTCGGCGGCGTGCATGGAGCCGCCCCGGCCGGCGTTGAGGCCGGTGACCCGGCCGCACAGCTCGGCGAGCATCCGGGCCGGGTCGGCGCCCTTGGCGAGCACGTGCCCGTGCCCCCGGTGGGTGCCGGCGACCACGTCGTCGGCGCCCAGGGCGGCGCACACCCCGGCGGCGATCCCCTCCTGCCCGAGGTACGGGTGGATGCCGCCGACGACGTGCCCGGAGCGGACCAGCTCGATGGCCCGCTCCTCGAACCGGCGGATCAGGCGGACCGTCCGGTAGAGCCGGACCGGGTCGGTGCCCGTCACCGGTCGCGCCCCTCCTTGACGGCGGCGAGGATGTCGTCCCAGAGCCGGGCGCGGGCGGCGAGCGCGGTGTTGACGGTGTCCGCGCACTCCTGCCACCTGGCGTCGTCGTCGCCGCACAGGTCGGCGAGCATCTGCATCGCCATCGGGGTGTGCTGCTCGCCGTCGACCTCGATGTGCCGCTCCAGGTAGTCGACGAACGTGTGCAGCCGCCGGCTGCGCTCGTTGACGGCCACGACCTGGGTGAACATGTCGGGGATCAGGTCCTCGCGACCGAAGGCGAACGCGGCGGCCTGGCAGTGCACCGGGGTGGTCTCGATGATCCGCCAGGTGGTGCCGGCGAACGCCGCCGACGGCGCGGGTACGCCCGCCGCCACCAGCGACTCGGCCACCGGCCGGCCCGATCGCAGCAGCTCGACCAGCCGGTCGACGGCGGTGGTGTCGGCGCCGGCCTCCCGCATCCCCCGCACGTACAGCTCGAAGTGGCTGATGTGCCCGTCGCCCAGCTCGTCGCTCTCCTCCACCATCACGATGTCGTTGATCAGCCGGCGGCTGCCCGTCGGGCCGGTGGGGATCCACGGCACCGTGACGCAGGTGAGCTGCCGCTGCAACGACTTCAGCAGGGACATGAAGTCCCAGACGGCGAAGACGTGGTGCTCCATGAAGGTGACCAGCGCCTCGTGGGTGTCGAGGGCGGCGTAGAGGGGGTGCCGCACGACCGCCTCGCGGCGTTCGCTCACCGCCTTCTCCAGCCGCTCGATCCCCGGGTGGGTCCTTCCCCAGTCGTACCGTGACATGTCAGCCTCCCTGCGGGGCGCGGTGGCGCCAGATGACCGGGCAGTACTCGGGGTCCGCGTAGTCCGGCCGCCCGTCGTGGGTGCGGCGGACCAGCACGTCGTGGTTGTACGCGGCGGGGGTGCCGTCGGAGAGGGGGTACTCCCGCCAGGCGTTGTCGCCGTCCTGGAGGTGCAGCGAGATCGCCCGGCGCGGGCGACCGCTGACGTTGGCGCCGCTGCCGTGGTAGGTGCGGCAGTGGTGGAAGCTCATGTGCCCCTTGGGGATCACCATCGGCACCTTGCGGATCTCCGCGCCGTTGTGGGCCGCGTTCTCGGCGAGCATCTCCTCCAGCTGGTCACGGTCGCGGTCGGCGAAGTGGCGCACCACCGTGTCGTCGGCGCCGGTCTCCTCCCAGCGGTGCGAGCCGTCGACCATCGTGATGGTGCCCATCTCCTCGCCGCAGTCGTGCATCGGGATGAACGCGGTGAGCATGTCCTCCGACGACGAGGACGCCCAGTAGTGCTTGTCGAAGTGCCAGGGCACGATGTTGGACGGCTCGCCCGAGACCGGCGGCTTGTAGATCAGCGTGGACTGGAAGACGCGGATCTCGGTGGCCCGGGCGAGCCGGGCGGCGACCGCCCCGATCAGCGGCTTGCGCAGGATCGCCCCGAGCCCGTCGTGCTCGTGGTGCACGTAGTCGTTGTGCCGCTGCACCGGGCCCTTCGACGGGTCCCAGTAGGCGAGCTTCGGTGGGCGTACCGGCAGGCGTCGGTGCCGCTCGCCGGCGTAGTAGCGGTCGGCGGCGGCCGCGAGGGCGTCCACCTCGTCGTCGGTGAGCAGCTTCTTCGACAGGTACCAGCCGTGCGCGGCGTAGAACGCCACGTCCTCGTCGGAGGGCAGCAGCGCCTCCTCCTCGGCGGTCAGTACCGGCTCGAACTCGGTCGCGGTCACGCCCGCACCTCCTGCGGTGTCGGGGCCGCGACGGTGGTTCCCGCGGCGGCCAGTTCCCGTTCCTTGGCCTCGTAGAGCGCCTTGATGTTGCCGCTGCCGAAGGTCCGCGCCCCGCGCCGTTCGATCAGCTCCAGGAAGAGCGTGCGGCGCACGTGCAGGGACTCGGTGAAGATCTGCAGCAGCTGCCCGCCGTGGTCGCGGTCGACGAGGACGCCGAGGTCACGCAGCCGGTCCAGCGGCGTGTCCACCGGGCCGACGCGCGCCTCCAGGGCGTCGTAGTAGCTGGCCGGGGTGCCGGCGAAGCGCACGCCCCGCTCGGCGAGGGCGGCGACGGCGGTGACGATGTCGTCGGTGCGCAGCCCCAGGTGCTGCACCCCGGCGCCGACGTGCTGGTCGAGGAAGGCGTCGAGCTGCCCGGGTCGGCGGGTGCGGTCGGGCTCCAGCAGCACCAGGGTGACCCGACCCGACGGGCTCTGCACCACCGTGGAGTTCATCGCCTGCCCGGCGACCTCCACGTGCTCGGCGAAGATCTCCGCGAACCCGAAGACGTCCCGGTAGTACCCGACGGTCTCGTCGAGCTGGCCGGGCGGCACGCAGACCGCCAGGTGGTCGACCTCGGCGAGCAGCTTGCCACCGCCGTCGACGGGCGTCATCTCGATCGCCCCGGGCAGGAACTCGCCCGGGTCGCCGCGCCGGGACACGAGGCGGTGCAGCACGTCGCCGAAGCCGCCCACCTCGGCGGTCACCACCTCGGCGTCCGCGCCGGTGCGGGTGGTCGGCGCCGTCACCGGCGTCGCGCCCCGGCGCACCAGCTCGGCGTACGCGCCAGCGGCGTCGTCGACCTCCAGCGCGACGACGGCCACGCCGTCGCCGTGGCGCCGCACGTAGCGCGACGCCGGATGCTCGGCGGTGAGTCCGGTGGTGAGCAGCATCCGGACGTCGCCCTGGCACAGCAGCAGCGAGCGCTGCTCGGCCAGCCCGGTCTCGGGGCCGCCCTGGCCGCACAGGTGGAAGCCGACCGCGCGGTCGAAGTAGAAGGCCGCCTGGCGGGCGTCGCCCACGAAGAGTTCGATGTGGTCTATCCCACGGATGTCCATGTCCTCAGCCCTTTCACGGTTCCCCGTGGTTGCCGCCCGGGCGCGGTCCGCCCGGGATGGAGCGTGGTCAGTCCCTCGGCTGCGCGGCCCGGGCGAGCAGCAGACTCACGTTCTGTCCGCCGAAGCCGAAGGAGTTGGTCAGCGCGTATCCGGTGTCCGTCTTGCGCGGCTCGGCGCGGATGTGGTCGGCCGGGCAGGCCGGGTCCGGCTCGTCGAGGTTGTGTGTCGGCGGCAGCAGGCCCCGGCCGAGCGCCAGCGCGGTGGCCGCCGCCTCCAGCGCCCCGGAGGCGCCGAGCAGGTGGCCGGTGAGCGCCTTGGTGGAGCTGACCGGCACGCCGCCGACGCCGAACACGTCGGCGAGCGCGGTGGTCTCGGCGATGTCGCCGAGCTTCGTGCCGGTGCCGTGCGCGTTGACGTAGCCGACCCGCGCGGCGGGCACGCCGCCGCCGGCCAGCGCGCGCCGCATGCACTCCGCCGCGCCGGCGCCGTCGGGCCGTGGGGCGGTCGGGTGGTACGCGTCGGTGGTCGCCCCGTACCCGGCGACCTCGGCGTAGCCGGCGGCGCCCCGGGCGGCGGCGTGCTCGGCGTTCTCCAGCACCAGCAGGGCGGCGCCCTCGGCGAGGACGAACCCGTTGCGGCGGGCGTCGAACGGCCGGCTCGCCGCGGTGGGGTCGGCCCAGCCCCGGGCGAGCGCCCGGGCGTTGCCGAAGGTGTCGGCGAAGGTGGGGAACAGCGGCGCCTCGCTGGCCCCGCAGAGCACCACGTCGGCCTCCCCGGCGCGGATCAGCCGCAGCGCGTCGGCGATCGACTGCGCGCCCGAGGCGCAGGCCGTGCCGACCGACGACGTGTAGCCGCGGATGCCGTGGCGGATGGCGATGCGGGCCGACGGCATGTTCGGCAGGATGCCGGTGAGCAGGTACGGGCTGACCGCCGCGCGGCCCCGCTCGGCCCGGGCCAGCACCTGCGCCTCCAGGGTGGCCATCCCGCCGACGCCGCCGACGATCACCCCGACCCGGCCCGGGTCCACGTTCCCGCCCACCTCGATGCCGGCGTCGGCGAGCGCGTCGGCGGCGGCGAGCAGGGCGAGCACCACGACCCGGTCCAGCACCCTGGTCTCCGGTCCGGAGGCGACGGTGCGCGGGTCGACGTCGGGGAGCAGGCCGGCCACCTCCAGCGACCCGGCCGCCGGGTGCCCGGCCGGCGGTCGGGTCAGCCCGGAGCGGCCGGAGCAGAGCGCGTCGAAGGTGGCCTCGACGCCCCGCCCGACGGGGGTGAACAGCCCCATCCCGGTGATGACGGCGGTCATGACGGCGACTCGGTGAGGTAGCGCTCCCGCAGCGCCACCTTGCGCACCTTGCCGGTGACGGTGACCGGGATGTCGGCGGAGCGGACCGGCACCACCCGACGCAGGGTCGCCCCGACGTCCGGGCCGAGCGCCGCCCGGACCCGTTCGGTGCGGTCCTCGGCGGCCTCGGCGCCGGCGGCGAGTTCCAGCAGCACGTCGGTGACCACCCCGCCGGCGCCCGAGGTGATCACCACTGTGCAGTCGGTGACGTCCGGGAGGGCGGCGAGGACGCGCTCCTCGGACAGGGCGGTGTAGAACCGCCGCCCGTCCCCGGCGTCGACGGAGTCGACTGCCCGGTCCAGGTGGTAGTAGCGGCCCTCGCCGTCGGCGTACACCAGGTCGCCGGTGAGGTACCAGCCGCGTTGCCGGGACCGGTACGTGGTGACCGAGTCGTTCCAGTAGCCCCGGAACAGCGACGGCGAGTCGATGCCGAGCCAGCCCACCTCACCGGCCGGCACCGGCTCACCTGCCGCGTCGAGCACGGCGACCCGGGCGAACCGGTAGGGGCGACCGACGCAGCGGCCGTAGCGGTCGGTGTCGACGCGGTGGGTGATGTGGAACATCGAGTGCCCCATCTCGCTGGAGCCGAGCCCGTCGATGAAGACCGAGCCGGGCACCCGGGTGACCCCGTCGCGGGTCGCCACGTCGCGGGAGCCGACCGCGACCAGCCGGCGTACGTGCGGCTCGTGTGAGCAGTCGCCGGTGTTGAACCACAGCGACACCGAGTCCAGGTCGTACGCGGACAGGTCGAAGCGGGCCAGCTCCGCCCAGGTCACGGAGAACCCGAACACCCCGTCGGGACGCCAGCGCTGGATCGCCTCCAGCACCCGCTCGCCGCCCTGGTCGGAGAGCAGGAGCATCTCGGCGCGGTTGCCGAGGGCCTGGTTGACCATGAGCACGGTGGCGGTGTGCGGGGCGGGCAGCGCGTTGAGGATGCGGCGGGTGCCCTGCGCCTGCGGCATGGCGAGCAGGTGCCGGGTGGCGGCAAAGAGGCTCGCGTGCGAGTGCAGCACCGCCTTCGGCACCCCCGTGGTGCCGGAGGTGTGGGTGATGACGACCGGGTCGTCGGCGTGGTGCCGGTAGTGCCCGGGCGCGGCGGTGGGGTCGCCAGCGCCGGCCTCGGCGGGTGTGCCGAGCAGCGGGACGCCGAAATCGTGGCCGGCCAGCAGGGCGCGGTGCGCGTCGTCGGCGAGCACCCCGACGCCGCGCAGCCGGCGCACGTACTCGGCGGCGATCTCGGGACGCAGCCGGCCGTTCATCAGCGCCGGTATGGCCCCGAGGCGGCTCAGCGCGAGGAAGCTGAGCACCATGTCGGCGGCCGCGGTGGCCCACACGGCCACCGGGTCGCGGGGCTTGATCCCCCGCTCGTGCAGCCAGGCGGCGCGGGCGGCGACGCGCTCGTCGAGCTGGCCCAGCGTGAGCGCCCGCCCGGCCGGGTGGCCGTCCACACCGGTGTCGAAGGTGAGGCCCGGCCCGTCCGGGTCGGCGCCGTGCGCCAGCACCCGGGCCAGCACGTTGCCGGCGCCGATCCGCTCGTCGGCGGCCAGCACCCCGCGCAGTCCCCTGTTCCTCATGGTGCGTCTCCTCCCCCCAGCAGCACCGCGACGGCGCCGGTTGCGGATGCCCCGCCCGGGACGCCGTCGTCGGGCGCCTGTTCGATCAGGACCAGCAACGCCCGGTCGGCGTCGCCGTCGTGCAGCAGCAGCTCGACCTCGGCGGTGCCCTCGGCGCGCGGGTCGCCGACGGGCGCGAGGCAGACCACCGGCCCGCCGAGGCCCCAGCGGGCGGCCACGTGCCCGGCCACGCTGTTGGGCACCGACTGGAAGAAGAACAGCGGCCCGGGTCGGCCGCCGGCGGCGACCGTGGCGCGCACGTGGGCGGCGCTGGCCCGGTCGCCGGCCGCGCTGACCAGCACGACCGCGGTCCGCTCGCCGTCGGGGGCCGGCCGCCGGCCGTACGCCCGGGTCAGGCAGCGCTCGGCGACGGCCGCGACGAGGGGCGGGAAGCGGGAGTGCACGTACCCGGGCACCGGCGGCGGCGCCCCGTCGCCCGGCTCGGGCCAGGCCGCCTCGGCCAGCACGGTGAGGTTGCCGGTCGCGCTCATGCCGTACCGACCAGCAGCGCGGTGTTGGCGCCGCCGAAGGCGGCGTTGAGGCTCAGCGCGTACCCGGTGCTGGCGGGCCGGGGCGCGTCGCGCACCACGTCCAGCGGGCAGGCCGGGTCGGGGGCCAGCCAGCCGGCGTTGACGGGCAGTTTCCCGTGCCGCAGGGCGAGCACGGTCACCACCAGTTCCAGCAGGCCGGAGGCCTCCAGGGCGTGCCCGTGCAGCGCCTTGGTGGAGCTGACCGGGACGTGTGCCGCCGCCGCGCCGAACGCGGTGCGCAGGGCCGCGGCCTCGGCGGCGTCGCTGTGGCCGGTGCCGGTGGCGTTGGCGTTGACGTACCCGATCGCCTCCGCCGTCAGCCCGGCGCGGCGCAGCGCCGCGGTGACCGCGCGGGCCAGGCCGCGCCCGCCCGGCTCGGGCTGGCAGGGGTGGAACGCGTCGCCGGCCCGGCCCCAGCCGAGCAGGTCGGCGACCGCGTCCCGGGCGACGGCCCGCGACTCCAGCACCACCGCGGCGACGCCGTCGCCGAGCAGCAGTCCGGTGCGGCCGGCGCTGAACGGGCGCACCGCGCCGTCGGTGGCGAGGGCACGACCGGCGTCGAAGAGCGCGTACTGGTCGGGCTCGACCAGGTAGCCGGCGGCCACCACCGCCCGGTCGACGTCGCCCCGGCGGATCAGGGCGGCGGCGTCGGCGACCGCACTGCTGGCCGAGACGCAGGCGGTGGTGTACGCCCGGGCCGGGCCGGTGAGCCCGCTGCGGGCGGCCAGCGCGGTGGTGAGCGCCGGCACGTGCGCGCCGCCGTGCACGGCCAGCAGCAGGGCGGTACCGGCCCGCCGGCCGGCGTCGAGGCCGGCGGCCCGGCAAGCCGCGTCCACGGCCTCGGCGAGTTCGTCGGCGAGGTCACCGGCGTCGGGCAGGGTGGCGGCGGCGTCGACCCGGCGGGGCGTGGTGTCGAAGCGGTCCACGGGCCGGAACGCCGGGTCGCCGGCGAGCACGCCGGCGAGCTGCGCGTCGGTTCCCCTGCCGAACGCGCTGCTCGAGTGGACGCCGGTGATCGGGACGGCCGCCGGCTCAGCCATCGGCGGCGGCGGTCAGGGCGGTACGGAAGACCGCCAGGGCGTCGTCGACGGTGCGGATCGCGGCGAGCTGGTCGTCGGTGAGGTCGAGCCGCCGGTCGTGGCGCTGCTCGACGAGGTGCACCAGCCAGGCCAGTTCCATGGAGCCGATCCGGTCGCCGACCTCGGCGGACGGTTTCCCGGACAGGTCGGCGAGCATGGTCACCAGGTCGGCCCGCCCCAGGTCGGGCTGACCGGCCATCAGGAGTTGTCGCTCGGCGCCCCGGCGACCCGGTCGGCGACCATCGTGGTGAACTCGCCGACCGTCATCAGGGCCAGCTTCTCGGACTCGTCGTCGGCGAACTTGAGGCCGTAGCGGTCCTCGACGCGTACGGCGAGGTCGGCGAGGGCCAGCGACTCCAGGTCCACCCCGGACGGGCCGAGCGTGGTGTCGTCGTCGATGCCCTCGACGTCGTAGTTCATGTCCTCGAGCTGCTCGACGACGAAGGCGCGGATCTCGGGTCGCATGGTTAACCTCTTTCCGTGAGCCAGTTACCGGTGCCCGGTCGGGACACCGCGTACGTGTGGATCGGTCGGGGCGTCGGCGGTCGGCCGGCCCCGGCCGGTCGGCTGTTGCGGCGGGCGGGTGCCGCGCTGCTCGGCCGCGCGGAGGCGGAGATCGTGGTGGAGCGCGGCCGCGACGGGCGTCCGCTGGTCGCGGTGCGCGGCCCGGAGGCGCGGCTGCCGGTCAGCGTCAGCCGGTCGGGCCCGGTGGTGGTGGTCGCCGCCCGGGCGGGTGGCCCGGTGGGCGTGGACGTGGAGCGGTGCCGGCCGCTGCCCGCGGCGGCGCTGGCCCGGCGGTGGTACGCCCCCGCCGAGGCGGCCTGGCTGGTCGGGCGGCCCGCCGACGGGCAGGCGACGGACTTCCTGCGGCTGTGGACGGCGAAGGAGGCCGTGGGCAAGGCCCTCGGGGTGGGGCTGCGCGACGGCGGCCTGCGCCGGCGGATGCCGGTGCCCGTCGGCGCGGACGCGTCGCTGCGGCCGGTGCCCGGTCTCGCACGGCTGCGCGTGGGGCATCCGGGCGTGGGCGCGGGCCTGGTCCTGGCGGTCGCCGTCGACGCCGTCGACGCGGCGCCGGTCGAGGTGGTCGTGGTCGAGGCGGACGGGCACGTCGGGGCGGCGCGGCACGGTGGTCACGTCGCCGCCGTACGCAGCGCGTCGGTCGAGCGGACCAGCTTGCCGGTGGTGGTGCGCGGCAACTGAGCCACCAGGCGCAGGGTGCGGGGTCGCTTGTAGCCGGCCAGCCGCTCGGCGAGCAGGTCGTCGAGCACCTCCTGCGACAGCGGCCCGTCGGGCTGCACGTAGGCGGTGATCGCGCCGTCGAAGACGACGACGGCGGCGGCGACGCCGGGCAGCGCGGCGACGGTCGCCTCCACCTCGGTCAGATCGACCTTCAGGCCGCCGACGGAGACCTGCGAGTCGAGCCGCCCGCGGACGGTGACCAGGCCCGTGTCGGCATCGACGGTGCCGGCGTCGCGGGTGTGCAGCCAGCCGTCGGCCCAGCGGGTGGGGTCGCTCAGCCCGACGTACGGCGACGCGGGGCAGCTCACCCGCAGCTCGCCGTCGACCTCCCGGACCTCGATGCCGGGCGCGGGGGTGATGGACGGGCGGTGCCGGCCGTGCAGGTCGGTGCCGATGACGCCGACCTCGGTCATCCCGTACATGTTGCCCAGCGGCACGCCGTAGCGGTCGGCGAAGGCGGCGGCGACGGCGGCCGGGACCAGCTCGCCGCCGGTGGTCATCCGCTTGAACTGCGGCAGCGGCCCGGTGGGACGGGTGGAGGCGAGCAGTCCGATGTGGAACGGTACGCCGAGCACGGTGGCCGGCGAGTCGTCGGCGGCGATCGCGGCCAGCACGGCGTCGCCGGCCAGGCGCTCCGGCGGCACCAGCTCGACGCCGGCGTGCAGGCCGTAGAGCAGGCCGCCGACCAGGCCCAGCACGTGCACCATGGAGGGCAGCAGGATGATCCGCTCGCCGGGCAGCGCCACGCCGTCGATGCGGGTGTAGCGGCGCACCTCGGCGACCAGGTCGTCGGCGGTACGGCCGATCACCTTGGACGGTCCGGTGGAGCCGGAGCTGAGCTGGATCACGGCGTGCCCGCTGACCGCCGGGCGGTCGGCGTACGCGGTGACGCCCTCGGTGACGTCGACGAAGATCCGCAGCCCGCCGCCGCCGGTGCGGACCGGGGCCACCACCACCTGCGGGGTGAGCCGCTCCAGCGCCCGGCCGACCTCGTGGTCGGTGAGCCGGTGGTCGAGCAGGATCGCCTGCGCCCCGCTGCGCCAGGTGGCCAGCAGGTTCACCACGTAGGCCAGCGAGGGTGGCAGCCGCAGCGCGGCGGCGCCGCCGGGGCGCAGTCCGGCCGCGACGAGGCGGGACTGCGCCCCGCTCACCAGCCGGCGCAGGGTGTCCCGGTCGACCGGTTCGGGCAGTCGGAGACAAATGTCGGTGGAACGGCCTTGGAGCAGAATTTCGTCAACCCAGAGCGGGTCTGTCGCCGCAGGATTTCCCGTCGTCACTACCGTTCACCGCCCAGCCTCAAAGAGGGCGGAACCGCCCATAAGGTGTGCCTGTCGGGGTGCTGCGGGGAACCTTACGACGCCGTCCGGACGCATAGCTAGATGCGAATGGCTAGATCAGAAAGAGCGGCCGGCCGGATTGCCCACGACCGGTTCGACGGGCAGGATCGGGCGCGTACGGCGGCGCAGGGTGACCGCCGGATGACCCATCGTGCGTACGGCGCGAGACGCCCACCGGACGGCCGATGGCGGTCTTGAACGGTTGGTGGAGGGAGGTCAGGAGGCAGGTGGGAGCACCACGCGGGCGGTACGCCGCTCCCCGTCCATCGCGCGCATCGCGCGGGCCAGGGTGCCGGCGTGCAGCTCCGTCTCGCCGCGCTCACGCATCAGCTCCGCCACGGCCGCGATCGCCCGCGCCTCGGCCGCCAGGGCCTGGGCGGCGAGCACGCAGCCCAGCGGGTCGAAGTGCCCGCTGTCGCGGGCCGGGTTCAGCCGGGCGACCAGGTCGACGACGCGCAGGTAGCGCTCGACGAGTTCCTGTTCGGCCCGGGTCAGCGCGGGCAGGTCGCGTTCGCTCATCCCCGCAGCCTGCCACCGCGCCCGGCGCCCGACAGCCCCGCCACGGCGCCCCGGGCGGGCTGCGGCTGGCTGCGGGGCCCGCCCCCGAGCGGTGCGCGGATCAGGCCCGCGCCACGGCCGGGGTCTGGGCGTGGATGACGAAGCGCAGCGACCGCGCGTCGGTGAAGCACTCCCGCATCGGCCGGACCAGGTCCCGGTGCTCCGGGCTGCGTTCCCATGCCTCGAAGTCGGCCAGGCTCGCCCACTCGCTGGTGATCAGCCACTGCTCCGGGTCGGCCGACGACCGGCAGACCTGGTCGACGAGGTGCCCGGGCACGCCGCCGGCCACGAGGTGCCGGACCTGCTCGTACGCGGCCAGGAACGCCTCCGTGCGCTCGGTCGGCACCCGCACCAGGAACACCACCCGCGCCCGCTGCCCGCCCGCGTCGGCACGCCGCTGCGCCCCGACCGGCGTCGTACCGGTGACCTGTTCGCTCACGGTGTCGCTCCCCTCTGCGGCGCGGCCCCGCGCAGGACCAGCGCGCTGTTGAACCCGTCGAAGCCGCGCGCGCAGACCAGCGCCAGCCGGCTGCGCGGCCGCCGGTGCTCCCGCAGGAAGTCCAGCTCGCAGCCCTCGGCCACCTCGTCCGGTCCGGCGGAGGCCGGCAGCGTGTCGTGGCCGAACGCGAGCAGCGCGGTGGCCACGTCCAGCGCCGAGCCGCCCTGATGGGCGCGGCCCGTCAGCGGCTTCTGGGTGGTCACCGGGGGCGGGCGGTCGCCGAAGACGGCGCGCAGCGCCGTGGCCTCGCTGCGGTCGTAGCGGGGCACGCCGAGCGCGTCGGGCAGCACCACGTCCACCGCCTCCGGCCCGACGCCGGCCCGGTCCAGGGCCAGCCGCATCGCGCGGGCGTACTGGACCGGGTCGCCGGCCGTGTCCGCCGTGGTGTGCACGGCGTCGTGGGTCGACCCCCAGCCGGTCACCTCGCCGTAGACGCGGGCGCCCCGCGACAGCGCGTGGCCCAGCTCCTCCACCACGAACACCGCGCCACCCTCGGCCGGCAGGTAACCGCTGGCGGTGGCGTCGAACGGCCGGTACGCCCGCTCCGGGTCGGACACGTCGCTGAGCAGCCCCGAGCGCAGCTGGCAGGCCAGGGCGTACGGGCTCAGCGGACACTCGGTCGCCCCGGCGATCACCACCGGCGTGCCCCGGCGCACCGCCCGGGCGGCGTGCGCCAGGCTGTCCAGCCCGCCGGCGGCCTCGGCGACCAGCACCCCGCACGGCCCCTTGAACTGGTGGTGGATGGAGAGCTGCCCGACGCTGGCCGCGTAGAACCAGGCGATCGACTGGTACGCCCCGACCGTGCGCGACGGCCCACCCCAGAGCCGTTGCAGCTCCCGCTGCCCGAACAGGTTCCCGCCGGAGGAACTGGCCAGCGTGACGGCGTAGCCGTACGGGTCGGGCGCCCGCTCGGGCAGGCCGGCGTCGGCCAGCGCCAGCCGGGTCGCGGCGAAGCCGAGGTGCGTCCACCGGTCGGTCTGCACCAGCCGCCGGTTGTCGGCGTACGCGGCGGCGTCGAAGCCGGGCACCTCCCCGCCGTGGCGGGTCGGGTAGCCGGCGGGGTCGAACAGGGTGATCGGCCCGGTGCGGCGGGTGCCGGCGAGCACCGTACGCCAGTGCGCGTCCACGCCGACCCCGCTGGGCGCCACGACGCCGATGCCGGTCACCACGGCCCGCGCCGTCACGACACCGCCCCGGCAGGCTCCCGGCGGAACACCATCGCCGACTGGAAACCGCCGAAGCCGCTGCCCACCGAGAGCGCCACGTCCACCGGCAGCTCCCGCGCCTCGTTCGGCACGTAGTCCAGGTCGCACTCCGGGTCGCGGGTGCTCCAGTTGGCCGTCGGCGGCACCACGCCGAACTCGACGGCCAGCGCGCACGCCGCCATCTCGATCGAGCCGATCGCGCCGAGGGAGTGCCCGACCATCGACTTGATCGAGCTGATCGGCACCCCGTACGCGGCCTGACCCAGCGCCCGCTTGAAGGCGGCCGTCTCGTGCCGGTCGTTCTGCCGCGTGCCCGAGCCGTGGGCGCTGATGTAGGAGACCTGCTCGGGGGCGACGCGGCCCTGCCTCAGCGCCGCCGAGATCGCCAGGCCCATCTCCAGCCCGTCGGGCCGCAGCCCCGTCATGTGGTAGCCGTTGCTGCGGCTGGCGTAGCCGGCCACCTCGCAGTAGACGTGCGCCCCCCGACGGCGGGCGTGCCCGGCCTCCTCCAGCACCAGCACCGCCGCGCCCTCGGCGAGGACGAAACCGTGCCGGTCGGCGTCGAACGGGCGCGAGGCGTGCGCCGGGTCGTCGTTGTCGGGACTGGTCGCCTTGATCGCGTCGAAGGAGGCGACGGTGACCGGGGAGATCGGCGAGTCGGCGGCGCCGGCCAGCACGATGTCGGCCTCGCCGTCGGCGATGAGCTGGTGGGCGTACCCGATCGCGTCGATGCCGGAGGTGCAGCCGGTGGAGACCACCTGCGCGGGGCCGTGCAGCCGGTGCCGGCACGCCACGTCGGCGGCGAGGCTGCTGGGCACGAGCGCCTGATAGAGGTACGGGCCACCGCGCGCCGCGTCGACCAGCCAGCGCCGGCCGGTGTCGCTGACCGTCACGTACTCCTGCTCCAGGGCCGTGGTGCCGCCGACGGCGGTGCCGAGCACCACGCCGGCGCGTTCCCGCTCGGCGTCGGTGAGGTCCAGTCCGGCGTCGGCGACGGCCTCGGCGGCGCAGGCGAGGGCGAACTGCACGTACCGGTCCGCGCGCCGCAGCTCGGTCGCGCTCAGGCCGGCGGCCACCGGGTCGAAGTCGCACTCGGCGGCGATCTGGGACCGGAACGGCGACGGATCGAAGAAGGTGATCCGCCGCGTCGCCGTACGCCCCTCGGTGATCGTCTTCCAGAACCGGTCCCGGCTGGCGCCGCCGGGGGCGACCACCCCGACGCCCGTCACCACCGTGCGGCGCCCGCTCACGATCCGCCTCGCTGTTCGACCAGCTCGGTGTCGACGTGCCCGAGCTCGGGCCGGGGCGCCAGCGGGCCGAGGTGGAAGACGACCTCGGCCGGCTCCTCGCCGGTGTTGCGCAGCCGGTGGCGCACGTTGCGGGGCACGAACAGCGCCTGCCCGGCGGGCAGCGGCACCGGCTCGTCGTCCAGGTCGACGGTGATCGCCCCGCGTGCCACGTAGAGGAACTCCTCGCTGTAGGGGTGGTAGTGCTCGGCGATCCGCTCCCCCGGGCGCAGCGCCGCCACGCCCATGAAACCCGAGGTGCTGCCGACGGTCTTCGGGCCGAGCAGCACCCGCAGTTCGCCGCCGCGGCGGCTGTCGGGGACGACGTCGGCGGCGGCCACGAGCCGCAGGTCGCGCTCACTCATCGCCGGCTCCCGTCGCCACGCCGGCGCTGGCCAGCCGCTCGATCTTCTCCTTGATGACGGCGAGCTGCACCGCGCTGTTGGCGTTGATCCGGTCGGTCATGCCCGCGTCGTCGACCGGCGCGGTCGGCTTCATCGCGAAGTCCTGCACCCAGGTCATCCGGGTGCCGCCGGGCTCCCGCGTGTACCGCCAGTGGATACGCATGTACTCGAACGGCCCGGTCTCCACCCGCCGGGCGTGGACCTGGCGGGTGGCCGGGTCGGCGGTGCGTTCGCTGACCCAGCTCCACACCGTGCCGTTCTCGTCGGGGTGCATGGTGAGCCGGAACCGCACGGTGTCGCCGTCACGGTGCAGGATCTCCGCGCGGGCGTACTCGGTGAACAGCTCCGGCCAGTTCGCGACGTCGTTGGTGACGTCCCACACCAGCGGCAGCGGCGCGGCGATGAGGACGCTGTTCTCGGTGTGCCCGGGTGTGTCGGCGCGGCGGGCGACCAGCTCGGCCACGCCCGCGATGCTGAGCTGCCCGGCCTGCTCGGGGATCTGCACCTGCCACCGGTCGGCGACCACGGCGGAGAGTTCCAGCAGCGCCAGGGAGTCCATGCCGAGTTCCTCCAGGGAGGCGGCCGGGGCGCGGGCGGCGGCGTCGGCGTCCAGCCCGCAGTTCGCCACCAGGATGTCGGTGATCTCGGCGGTCAGCGGACGGCCATGGGTGACGGTCATCGGTGCCTCCTGTGGTGTGCGTCGGGCGGGCCGGCGAGCAACTGCTCGACCAGGCCGGTGGAGTAGCGGCCCTTGCGGAACCCGGCGTCGTCGAGCACCCGCCGGACGAACGGGATGGTGGTACGGACCCCGGGGCCGGCGACGTCGAACTCGTCGAGGGCGCGTTCCAGCCGGTTGAGCGCGAGCTCCCGGTCCGGGGCCCAGACCGCCACCTTGGCCAGCAGGGAGTCGTAGTGCGGGCCGAACAGGTAGCCGGCGTGCCCGTGCGTGTCGACCCGGGTGAAGGGGCCGCCGGGCGGGGTGAAACGGTCCAGTCGCCCGGGCGTCGGGGCGAAGCCGCGGTCCGGGTCCTCCACGTTGACCCGGCACTCGATGGCCACCCCGTGCGGCCGGACGTCCTCCTGCCGCCAGCGCAGCGGCACCCCGGCGGCGATGTGCAGCTGCTCGTGCACCAGGTCGATCCCGGTGATCATCTCGGTGACGGGATGCTCCACCTGGATCCGGCAGTTGATCTCCAGGAAGTGGAACCGCTCCTCGCCGTCCACGAGGAACTCCACGGTGCCGGCGCCGGTGAACCCCGCGTGCAGGGCGCCGCGCAGGGCGCACTCCGCGATGGCCTCCCCGGTGCCGGCCGACAGCGCCGGCGCGGGGGCCTCCTCCACCAGCTTCTGGTGGCGGCGCTGCACCGAACAGTCCCGGGTGCCCAGGTGCACCCCGTTGCCGTGGGAGTCGCACAGCAACTGCACCTCGACGTGCCGGGCGTCGGTCAGGTACCGCTCCACGTACACCCGGTCGTCGCCGAAGGCGGCCTGGGCGGCGGCGCGGGTGCGCGCGTACGCCCGGGGCAGCTCCGCCGGGGTGGCGACCACCGTCATGCCCCGTCCCCCGCCGCCGGCCGCCGCCTTGACGATCACCGGGTAGCCCACCTCGGCGGCCACCTCCGCCGCCGCGGCGGCGCTGGGCACCGGCGCGACGCTGCCCGGCGGCAGGGGCAGCCCGGCCCGGCGCATCAGCGCCCGCGCGGAGGACTTGTCGGCCAGCACGGCCATCACCTCCGGCGGCGGGCCGATGAACGTCAGGCCGTTGTCGGCGCAGATCTCGGCGAAGTCGGCGTCCTCCGAGAGGAACCCGTAGCCGGGGTGCACCGCCTGCGCGCCCACCTGCCGGGCCGCCTCCACGATCGCGGCGGCGTTGAGGTAGCTGCGCCGGCTGGCCGGCGGCCCGATCCGTACGGCCTCGTCGGCCAGACGCACGGCGACGGAGTCGGCGTCCGCGGTGGAGTAGACCACCGCCGTACGCACCCCCAGCTCGCGGCACGCGCGCAGCACCCGCAGGGCGATCTCCCCCCGGTTGGCGATCAGGACCTTCTCGAACATCGCGGCCCGCCCCTCAGTCCGGATCCAGCGCGACCAGCGGCTGGTCGTACTCGACCGGCTGGCCGTCGGTGGCGAGGACCTCGACGACCCGGCCGCCCCGCTCGGCGCTCACCTCGTTCATCAGCTTCATCGCCTCGACGATGCCGACCACCTGCCCGGGACGGACCAGGTCGCCGACGGCGACGAAGGGCGCGGCGCCCGGCTCCGGGGCGCGGTGGAACGTGCCGACGATGGGCGAGCGCACGGCGTACCGGTCCGGCGGCGGCGCGACGGCCGGCGCGGGCGCCGGGCGCACCGCGTCGGCGGCGGGGACGGGCTCGGCGGGCGTGCCGTGCCACTCCACCTCCAGCACCGTGTCCCCGCCGCGCAGCCGCACCCGCCGCAGCGGGCCAGGAAGCTCGGCGACGAGGTGTCGGGCGTGCCGCCGCAGCCCGGCCAGCACGGCGTCCGTGCCGCGCCCGGCCTCCGCGCCGGCCGCCTGCTCCGGGGCGGGAGGCGACGGCGGGGAGCCGACGGGGCTCGCGCCGGCGTTCACCGGGCACCCGCCCGGGCGCCGAGGCGGGCCGCGCCGAAGCGCCGGAAGCGCTGCCGCCGGCGGCGGACCAGCGTGGCGGGCGGCACGTCGAGCAGCGGCAGCAGCTGTGCCAGCACCGCCTCGCGCAGCGCCCGGGCGGCCGCCCCCGGGTCGTGGTGCGCCGCCGGGGCCGGCTCGGGGACCAGGTCGTCGACGATCCCCAGCCGGCACAGGTCGGGTGCGGTCAGCCGCAACGCGCGGGCCGCCTGCGGCGCGGCGCCCCGGTCGGGCCAGAGGATGGCCGCGCAGCCCTCCGGGCTGATCACCGAGTAGACGGCGTGCTGGAGCATGAGCACCCGGTCGGCCACCGCGAGGGCCAGCGCCCCACCGCTGCCGCCCTCGCCGGTGATCACGGCGACGACGGGGGTGGGCAGCACGGTCAGGGCGAGGATGTTCTCGGCGATGGCCGCCGCCTGCCCCTGTTCCTCGGCCCGTACGCCGGGATCGGCCCCCGGGGTGTCGACCAGGGTGACCACCGGCAGGCCGAGACGGGCGGCGAGGCGCATCAGCCGCAGCGCCTTGCGGTGCCCCGCCGGGCTGGCCATGCCGAAGTTGCGCCCGACCAGCTCGGCGGTGGTGTGCCCCTTCTGGTGCCCGACGACCATGACCGGCCGGCCGTCGAGGCGCGCCAGGCCGCCCACCACGGCCGGGCAGTCCGCGCCGAGCCGGTCGCCGTGCAGCTCGACGAAACCGTCGAACGCCGTCTCCAGGTAGTCCAGAGTGGTCGGCCGGCCGGGGTGCCGGGCCAGCCGTACCGTCTCCCAGGCGTCGCCGGCCGGGCCCGGCGCCGTCGTCGCGGCGGTCCCGCCGGCCGACCGCGCCACCAGCGGTGACGGCTCCTGCCGGGGTACGCCGGTACGGGACGCGGGGCGGCGGCCCGCGCGGGCGGCGGCGAGCAGCGCCACCAGCCGGCCCCGCAGCGCGTGCCGGGGCACCACCATGTCGACCTGGCCGTGCCGGAGCAGGAAGTCGGCGGTCTGGAAGCCCTCCGGCAGGTCCCGGCCGGTGACCTGCCGGATCACCCGGGGACCCGCGAAGCCCATCCGCGCGCCGCTCTCGGCGAGCACCACGTCGGTGTTGGTGGCGAACGAGGCGGCCACGCCCCCGTACGTCGGGTCGGTCAGCACGCTGACGGTGAGCAGGCCGGCCTCCCGCAGCGCGGCGACCGCCTGGCTGACCGTGGCCATCTGCATCAGCGACAGGACGCCCTCCTGCATCCGCGCCCCGCCGGAGGCGGTGACGAGGACCAGCGGCACCCCGTCGGCGAGGGCCCGCTCGGCGGCCAGGGTGATCAGCTCCCCCACCACGCAGCCCAGGCTGCCGCCCAGGAAGCGGAAGTCCATCACCGCCAGCACGCACGGATGCCGCCCGACGGTGGCGGTGCCGCAGACCACCGCCTCGGCCAGTCCGGTGCCGGCGCGGGCGGCGGTGAGCCGGTGCGGGTACGGCAGCAGGTCGACGAAGCCGATCGGGTCGACCTCGGCCGGCCGTTCCGGCAGGGCGGTGAACGACCCCGGGTCGACGAGCTGCACCAGCCGCTCGGGTGCGTCGACGCGGGCGTGCGCGCCGCACTCGGGGCAGACGTCGAGGTTGCGCCGCAGCCGCTTGCGGTACAGCAGGGTGGCGCAGCCGCCGCACCGGGACCAGAGCTGCCCGTCGCGGGGCGCGGTGGCGGTCACGACGGCCGCCCGGCGGGCGCGGCGTCGAAGCGGTAGAAGCAGCGGGCCATCGCGTCGCGCGGCTCCCGCCACGTCGACAGGTACGGCGACACGTACGGCCGCAGCCGGGCGCTCACCCGGGCGAACTCGGGGTGGCCCCGGGCCGCCTCGACGGCCGCCCCGCCCGGCGCCTCCGTCTCCAGCAGGTGCACGTACAGGTCACCCAGCCGGTAGAGCGACCGGTGCGTGACGCCGACCAGGCGCGGCAGCTCGGTCGCGTCGGACTCCGCGAAGATCTCGGCGACGCGCGCCTCGGCGCTCGGCACCACCTTCGCGACGATCAGCGAACGGTCCATGGACCGGCCTCCCTCCACGGCATCCGGCGTCGGTGACGACGGCACCGGCCGAGCCGGACGACTGGCGCCACGATGCGGCCACGGGCGTCACGGCGGCGTCACCGGCGACCGCCGAACGGCGACGCAGCCTTCGTGACGCTGCGTTGACGCAAGCTGTGCATGAGCTGTGCGGCACGAGCTGCACACAGTGGACTCTGTGCAGTTCGGAACGGTTCTCGTGGACGCCGACAGGCAAGCGCGATCCCGCATCGAATATTGACCCAGAGTGACCACTATTGATAATCTTCGTCACGGTCAGCCCGGCGGCCGCGGCGCACGACGCCGTGCCGCGGCGGAGCGATCCGACAGTGGGGTCATGGGCAGCCGCGCCGGGGACAGCAGACGAGTCGGGACGAGCGTTCCGCAGGGGGTGCCGCCGTGGCCGCTGATCCGTCGACGCCGACCACCGGGTGCCGGTCCGACGCCGAGATCTCGCTGCACCTGCTCGGCGGGTTCCGGCTGCTGCACGCCGACGCGCCGGTCGTGGTGCCGCGCGGCCTGCAACGGGTCATCGCGCTGATCGGGCTGCGCCCCGGCGCCACCCGCAGTCACCTGGCCGGCCTGCTCTGGCCGGACGCGCCGGAGGAGCGGGCGCTGTCGTCCCTGCGTACCGCCCTGTGGCGGCTGCGGCAGGACCCCTGCTGCCCGATCATGACCTCCGGCGACACGGTCTGCCTCGCCCCGGTCGTCCGCGTCGACGTCGACGCGCTCGTCGGCACGGCGGCACGGGTACGCGACGGCGACGACCCGTGCGCCGCCGCGGCCCTCGCCGCCGGCCGGCACGACCTGCTCCCCGGCTGGTACGACGACTGGGTGCTGGCCGACCGGGAGCGGCTGCGCCAACTGCGCCTGCACATGCTGGAGGACCTGGCCGGCCAGCACCTGTCGGCGGGCCGCCACGGCGCCGCCCTGGAAGCCGCGCTGGAGGCGATGGCCGCCGAGCCGCTGCGCGAGACGCCGCACCGGCTGGTGGTACGCATCCACCTCGCCGAGGGCAACGCCTTCGAGGCCGTGCACGCCTTCTACGTCTATCGCGACCTGCTGCTGCGGGAACTGCGGCTGGAGCCCTCGGCGGCGATGACCGCCCTGCTCGACGACACCCTCGCGCCCATCCGGGAGGCCACCCGCGAGGCCCCGCCCGGGCCACCCCGGGGCCGTCCACCCGGCTCGCGCCCCGCGCCCACTGACGCGGCGTCACCGGCGCGACGGTCGGTGTGACGGGCAGGTGACAGCCGCCCGGGCACGGTGGGCGCACAACAGTCCGTGGGCTCCGCCATGGTCGCGGAGCACCACCGGCGAGAGGGGTCCCATGAGCCGTCTTCTGATCGTCAGCAGGATCATCCCGGGCGCGGAGGGTCGGGTGGCGCAGATCTTCGCCGAGTCCGACGCGACCGAGCTGCCCGCCCTGACCGGGGTCCGCCACCGGTCCCTGTACTGCCTGCACGACCTGTGCGTACACCTGATGGAGACCGCCGACGTGGCACCGGACGCCCTGGCCGACGCCCGTAACCACCCGCTCTACCGGCAGGTCAACGAGCGGCTCTCCGCGCACACCACGCCGTACCTGCCGACCTGGCGCTCGCCGCGCGACGCGATCGCGGGCTGCTTCTACCGGTGGGACGCCGCCGACGCGACCTCGTCGTCGCATCCGGCCGGCTGAACGGGGCGGTCGCCATGTCGTCCAGACCACCCCACGTACTGATCATCGGGGCCGGCACCGGCGGGCTGTGCCTGGCGCACGGCCTGCGCCGGGCGGGGATCAGCGTCGCCGTGTACGAGCGCTACCGCACGCGCGGCGAGGGGCTGCTCGGCTACCGGGTCGGCATCGGACCGACGGGGAGCCGCGCGCTGCGCGAGTGCCTGCCGCCCGCCCTCTTCGACGTGTACCTCGCCACCTGCGCCCGCTCCCCCCGCTACTTCAACGTCATCACCCAGGGGATGCGCCGCACCGCCTCGTTCACGCTCCGGCCGGACACCGACCCGGTGAACACCGAACGGTCCGTGGCCCGGATGACCCTGCGCCAGGTCCTGCTCACCGGCATGGAGGACGTCGTCCACTTCGACAGGACCTTCACGCGGTACGACCAACGCGACGACGGCACCGTGACCGCGCACTTCGCCGACGGCAGCACCGCCACCGGCGACCTGCTCGTCGCCGCGGACGGCACGCACTCGGCGGTACGCCGCCAGTACCTGCCGCACGCGGTCACCCGCGACGCCGGCACCATCAACATCGCCACCCGGATACCCCTGACCCCGCACACCCGGGGGCTGCTGCCGGAGCGCATCGAGCAGGGCATCTCGCTGATCTTCGGCACCGGCGGGATCATGGGCGTGCTGCACGTGATGGAGTTCAAGTGGGACCGCGACGGGGCACTCAAGCCCGGCGTGGACCCCGCCGACGCCGAACTGCTGCGCGGCTGGCCGGGGCTGCGCCACGACAACACCCGCGACAACATCAACCTGGTCGTGTGGAGCACGGCCCGCCGCTTCCCCGCCGACGTGATGCAGCGGCGCGGCGAGGAGCTGATCCTGCTCGCCCTGCGGCTCACCCGCAACTGGCACCCCCACCTGCGCGAACTGCTCGCCCGCGGCGAGCCGGACAGCGCCCTGCCCATCAAGGTGTCCACCAGCGAACCGGTGCCGCCGTGGAAGAGCAGCACCGTCACCCTGCTCGGCGACGCCATCCACACGATGACGCCGGGACGCGGGGTGGGCGCCAACACGGCCCTGCGCGACGCCGCCCTGCTCTGCCGGCAGCTGCGGCAGGCCGCGACGGGCGACAAGACGCTGCTCCAGGCGGTGGCCGACTACGAGGCCGCGATGGTGCCGTACGGGTTCGCCCGCGTCGCCGACTCGCTCAACCGCAGCGGCACCAACGGCGACGACCGGATGTACAAGCCCGTCGTCGGGCGGCTCGCGCTGCTCGGCGCGCGGGGCTACTTCGGCGTCACCAGTCGGGTGCCCCGGCTGGCGCGCCGGTTCGTCGACGACTTCTACAGCTACCGGGGCGAGGAGGACTGACTGTCCGACGGGGACCCCGGCGCCGCCACGGGTGCCGGGGTCCCCCGCGTACCCGGTCCCGCGGACGACGACCTGACACGTACGCCCCGACGGCGACCCTGCGTCGCCCGCCGGACACCGCCGGTGCGATCCGTCCCGCGCGACGGCGGACATCCGGTCCTGCCCGTCGGCGCCTACGCGCGTGTGCGAAGCTGCGGCGAGTTTTTCTCGCGGGTTTCCGGACGTGAACGATAGGGAGGTTTGCCGTGACGTGGTCTTTCGGGCACTGGCTGATACTGATCGTGGCCCTGGTGGTGGGTGCGGCGGGCGGTTGGTTCTGGCGCGGCCGGCAGGACGCCGCGACCGCCACGCACGGCTCGCCCATGGTGGATGGTGACCCGGTCGCCGGCATGACCGCCGTGGTGGTCGACCCGCCGCCCGTCGCGACCCTCGACGAGGCGCGGCCGGAGGTGACCGTGGATCCCAGGCCGGACGCCGTCGCCGACCGCGTCCCCGCCGCGCCCGGGGCCGACGCCCCGACCGACGCCGACCCGGCGACCGCCCCGTCGGCCACCGTGGTCACGGCCGACGCGTCGCGGGCCGACGACGTCGACCCGGCCGACATGGCCCTGACCGGTGACCCGGTGCCGGCGCCCGACACCGACCCCGCGCCGCCGGCCACCGCCGCCGACGCCCGGCCGGACCACGAGATCGTGCTGCCGGTGGCGGCCGAGGTGACCGGTCCCGTCGACCACCGGCCGGCACGGGAGGCCACCCCGGCCGCCGAGCCGCGGGACGTCCCCGCCGCGACGCAGGAGCCCACCCCGGCCGCCGTCATCCCGACGCCGGCGGACGTGACCGGGCCGGAGACCGCGCCCACCCCCGCCGCCGAGCCGGAGCCGACCCCTGTCGTCGCGGTCGAGCCCGACCCCGCGCCCGCCGCCGCCACCCTCTCCCCGGCCGAGCCGGAGACCGCGCCCGTCGTCGCGGCCGCCTCCCCCGCCGAGTCGCAGCCGGCAGACGCACCGGCCGAGCCGGAGCCGGCCCGCACCGCGCCGGCCGAGCCGGCCACGGCCGTCGCCGTCGAGCCGGCCACGGCCGTCGCCGTCGAGCCGGCCACGGCCGTCGCCGTCGAGCCGGCCACCGCCACCGCTGTCGAGCCGGCCACGGCCGCCGCCGAGGTGGACGTTCCGGCCACGGCGGTCGACGCACCCGTCGAGGCGGAGTCGACGCCGGTCGAGGCGGTCGTCGTGCCCTCGCCGCGCGGCGAGGTGACCGCCCCGCCCGCCGCCGACTCCGACGCCGCCGACGACTTCCGTCGGATCCAGGGCGTGGGCCCGAAGATGGCCGCGGCGTTGCAGGCGGCCGGCATCCGCACGTACCGGCAGCTCGCGGAGCTGGACGAGGCCGCCCTGCGGGAGACGATCCGGGCGGCCGGGCTGCGGGCCGCGCCGAGCCTGGCGACCTGGCCGCAGCAGGCGAAGGTGCTCGCCGGCGCCCCGCAGGAGGCGGCCACCGCCCTGCCGACCCCGGTGGGCGGCACCGACGCCTGACCGGCGTGACCCCGGCCGCCGTACTCGCCGTCGGCGCCGGGGCGGGGGCGCGTACCCCCGCACGATCGAGCCGACATCGCGGCGTCCGTCTCCCGGGCGCCGCGATGTCGTCCTTCCGGCCCGGGGCGCGGGCGGAAGGTGTGCCCGCGTCGGCCGCACGCGTGGTCCCCGGCAGGGCCACCGGCGGGCCGTTAGCCGTTCATCGCGATTGGGTACAACGCCCAGCACCTCGATCCACCACACCCTTGCGGAGGCAGCGATGCGCGGCACGTCGATATTCGGAGTCCTGGTCGTGATCTGGCTGATCATCGGCGCGGTCGCCGCCGGGCAACGCGGCTACTACAACAACGACGACACGAACTGTGCCGAGGCCGGCACGATCCTGGTGACGATCGTGGCCGGGCCGCTCAACTACATCGGCGCCAACCCCAAGGTCGACTGCGAGCTGCCCCAGCCGTCCAAGTAGGACCCACGCCCTCCGGCCCGCGCCCGCTCGGGGCGCGGGCCGCGCCATGTCCGGAGCAGTCCGGGCACTCCCCCCTCCTTTCCGGGCCGTCGTGCCCGCCGCTGTCGTCGCGCTCTCCGCCGCGTCGCGCCGTACCTCGATCCCCTCCGCCCGCCCGGCCGCGCTCCTGGCACCTGCCGGGCAGCACGTGTTGGCGTCGCCGTGGCGGCCCACACACCTCGTAGAGCGTCCTAGGAGGCTGGGGTTGTCGTCCTCGGCGCGCCGCGTGGTGTGGCGGTGCCGATCGACGGTGGCGGTGTGCGGTGCCTGTCGACGGTGGCGGCGAGGTGTCGAGGCGCCGCCACGTGCGGCCGCCGGCGCGGCGCCGCGACGTTTGCCCGCCCCGGCCACGGGAACCGGCGTTGCGCCACCACTGCCGCACGGGACGGGAGCACCGGGATGAGGATCGGCTACAAGCTCGCCGCCGAGGGGTACGGGCCGCAGGAGATCATCCGGCAGGCCGTCCGGGCCGAGCAGGTGGGCTTCGACTTCGTCGAGATGAGCGACCACTTCCATCCGTGGCTCGACACCCAGGGGCACTCGTCGTTCACCTGGAGCGTGCTCGGGGCGGTCGCGGCGAAGACCGAGCGGATCGGCCTGGCCACCGGGGTCACCTGCCCGACCGTCCGCTACCACCCGGCGATCATCGCGCAGGCGGCGGCGACCATGGCGCTGGTCTCCGAGGGCCGGTTCACCCTCGGCGTCGGGGCCGGGGAACGCCTCAACGAGCACGTGGTGGGGCAGGGTTTCCCCAGCGTACGGGGCCGGCACGAGCGGCTCCGCGAGGCGCTGGAGATCATCCGGCTGCTCTGGCAGGGCGGCTACCGGTCGTACGAGGGCAAGCACCTGCAACTGGAGGACGCCCGGGTCTTCGACCTGCCGGAGACCCCGCCCGTGATCGCGGTGGCCGCCAGCGGCCGCTCCTCGGCGACGATGGCCGCCGAACTCGGCGACGGCCTGTTCGTCACCGAGCCGGAGGCGTCCATCGTCGAGCACTACCGGCAGGCCGGTGGCGACGGCCCCCGCTACGCCGAGGTGCCGATGGCCTGGGCGACCGACGACCAGCAGGCCGTGCAGGCGGTGCTGGAGACCAGCCGGTGGATGGTGACCGGATGGAAGGTGATGAGCGAGCTGCCGAACCCGGTCAACTTCGACGCCGCCAGCGCGTACGTCGAGGAGCGGCACGTGCGGGAGCTGTTCTCCGTCGGGCCGGACGCGGAGGCGCACGTGGCGCACGTGCGTGCCTACGTCAAGGCGGGCTACGACCACGTCGTGCTCCAGAACGCCGGCCCCGACCCGGACGGCTTCCTCGACTTCTTCGCCGGCGACCTCGCCGCCCGGCTGCGCGCCCTCGGCTGAGCCGCCCACGCGCCCCGCCGGCCGGCGCCCCCACGACGCGAGAGGGCGCACCCGGCCGCCGCGATCGCGATGATCGACCGGCGGGGCCGGATGCGCCCCGGGCGGCGGGCCGCCCCTGCCGGGACGGCCCGCCGACGACGGGTCAGCGGAAGCAGTTGGCGACCGGCACCCTGCTGCCCTCGCAGTTGGTGGGCTCGTTGTCGATGATGTCGGTCTCGTCGTCGACCCTGACGCGGGCCTTGTCGGCGAAGAGGCCGCCCGGCTTCACGGTGGCGACGTTGCCGGCCACCCGGCTGGAGTAGAGGGAGACCTGGCCCAGCGTCGCGAAGATGCCCCCGCCCGTGGACTTCGCGCCGACGGCGTGGTTGCGCTCGACCTCGCTGCGGCGCACCAGGAGGTTCGACTTCTGGGCGTGGATCCCGCCACCGGAGCCCCGCGCCGTGTTCCCCGAGACGACGCTGTCGTCGAGCGGGACCAGGCCCTGGAAGGTGGAGATGCCGCCGCCGTTGCCCGTGGCGGTGTTGTCGCGTACCTCCAGGCCGCGCAGGAAGATCAACGCGTCCGAGTTGGCGATGCCGCCGCCGGTCTGGGCGGTGTTGCCCACCACCTTCGTGTCGGCGACCCGGGTACGCGCCGAGAAGCTGGCGACGCCGCCGCCCTGCGCCGCGTTGTTGTGCGCGAAGGTGCTCGAGTGCACCTCGGCCGCGCCCCGGTAGTTGGCGAGGCCGCCGCCGTACGCCACGGCGCTGTTGCCCCGGAACTGCGAGGTCTCCAGGCTCAGCACGCCACCGTTGAGCAGGCCCCCGCCCTTGCCCGCGGTGCCGGCGGCGTGGTTGTCGACGAACGTGCTGCCGGCGACCGCCAGGTGCCCGTCGTTGAAGATCCCGCCGCCGCCCCCCTCCGCCGAGAGGGAGGTGCTGTCGACGATCGTGGTGCGCTCGACCACGGCGGAGGCGCCGTGCACGACGTGGATGCTGCCGCCCTCGGCGGCGGAGAGGCCGTTGCGCAGCACCACGTCCGACAGCGTCAGCTCCCCGCCGTCGCGGACGGTGAAGAACCGGAACGCCTCGGCGTGCACGTCACGCACGATGGTCGCGCCCTCGCCCCGGATGGAGATCGGGTGGTAGATGACGGGCAGTCCGGCCCGGTCGTGCTGCGGGTTGCGCGGGGGCGCCTCGGCGTCGCCGGGGTTCTCCGCGCTGTCGGCGGCCTCCCGGGCGTCGCGGATCCCGCCGTCGTACTCGTCGGGCTGCTGGAACGCGTGGGTCAGCTCGTACGTGCACTTCGACGCCAACCGCAGGTCGGCGCCGCCCTCGGCGTTGGCCCGGACCAGCGCCGAGATCAGCTTCGCCGAGTCGCACGGCACCGGGACCTCCGGGCGCTGCCTCTGCCCCGGGCGTGCGGGCCGGCCGTCCGGCTTGCCGCCGCGCCGCTCCTCGCGGGCGTGGTCGCGGTCCTCGACGGCGTCGCCGCGGTGGCCCTCGTCGGAGCGGTCGTCGGCCCGCAGCGCCAGCGCGGGCACGTCCGAGGCGGCGGGCAGGTCCCGGTCGGCGGCCACGGCGGAGACGCCCGTCAGCCCGGCCGCCCCCGCCACCAGGCCGCCCGCCACGAGGCCGCCGGCTAGGAACCACCGCGACCGTCGTCTGGGTGGTGCTGCCCGTCGGCCCCCTTGATTTGTCGTCATCAGGCTTTCCTGCCTCTCGCGCGTGCGTGTCACGGCCGCGTCGAACCGGACGCGGGACGGCTGACGTCGCGACAACCGCCGAAAGCCACGATACGGACGAGAAACGGGCAAGTCCCTTGAACATGAATAAACGTACCATTCGCCTTCACGGGTACGAATGGGCGCGGGCCTCCCGGCGCCGCGGCGGGCGCCGGTCAGCCGCCGACGTGGATGCCGGGCCGACGGGTCGGGTCCGGCTCGGACTTGCGGATGATCTCCCGTACGACGGGCGGGGTGTCGCCACGGCCGAGGATGAGGTAGCGCAACAGGTGCGCCAGCGGGTTGCCCTCCGACCACTCGAAGTGGGCGTGCGGGCGTACGCCGGTGGCGTCGCGCAGCGCCAGCAGGATCGCCGCGATGGCGTTGGGAACCGCCGGGCTGGCGGCCCGCAGCACCCGGAAGCCGCCCACCTGGACGCCGCGCACCCGCAGCACCTGGCTGAACTCCGACGGGTCGACCACGTCGATCTCCAGGAAGAGGATGTCGCCCTCGCCGGGCACCGGGTTCATCCCCCGCTGCGCCCGCTCCTTGACCGTGTACTCCTTGACCGCGCCACCGGCCCGCTTGTGGGCGATGAGGTGCAGCCGGCCGTCGTGCGCCAGCGACTCGGCGATGAACCGGCGGGCCGGCTCGTCGAACTCGATCCGCTCCGTACGCAGCTCGGTGGTGCGGGTCACCCGCGAGACCAGCGAGACGACCACGATGGCGAGGATGAACAGCGCGGAGATGGCGATGCCGTCGGGCTTCGCGACGACGTTCTCGACGAGGGCGTACAGCAGGACCACGGTGAGCACGGCGAAGCCGCCGGCCACGACGCGCTCCCGGCGGCGGGCCGCCGAGATCGTGACCGCCACCGCGGCGGAGACCATCATGGCGAGGATGCCGGTGGCGTACGCCCCCGCCTGGTCGTTGACGTCGGCCCGGAACACCACCGTGATCGCGACGCTGACCAGCGTGTAGACGATCACGACCGGCCGCACGGCCCGGGCCCACTCCGGCGCCATGCCGTAGGTGGGCAGGTAGCGGGGCACGATGTTGATCAGACCGGCCATCGCGGAGGCGCCGGCGAACCAGAGGATCAGCGCGCTGCTGGCGTCGTAGACGGTGCCGAAGCCCTCCCCGAGGCGCTCGTGGGCGAGGTACGCCAGCGCCCGGCCGTTCGCGGCCCCGCCCGGCTCGAACTCCCGGGCGGGGATGAGCACCGTGGTGACGAGGGTGGTCGAGACCAGGTACACCGACATGATCAGCGCGGCGGCGGTGAGCAGCCGGCGGGCGTTGCGGATCCGCGCCGCCAGCCGTGCCTCGCGGTCGGCCCCCGCACCGGCGACCAGCGGCATCATGCTCACCCCCGTCTCGAAGCCGGAGAGCCCGAGCACCAGCAGCGGGAAGGCCAGCACGGCGGTCAGCGCCACCTCGCCGGGGCCGGCACCGGCGGTCAGCGCGGCGGTCCAGTCCGACAACGTCCCCGGGTTCGCCGCGATCCCGGCCAGCCCGTCGGCCACGATCAGCGCGTTCAGGACCAGGAAGACCACGACCAGCGGGACGGCCACCGCGACCGCCTCCCGGAAGCCGAGCAGGAAGACCCCGCCGAGGACGAGCAGCAGCACGACGGTGACCCCGACGGCGACGCCCGTGCCGCCGACGCCCTCGGGCACGTACGGGTTCTCCAGCAGGTGCACGGTGGCGTCGGCCGAGGAGAGGGTGATCGTGATGATCCAGGAGGTCGCCACGAACCCGAGCAGGACCAGCACGAAGATCTTGCCGCGCCAGAACGGCAGCAGCCGCTCCAGCATCGCCACCGAGCCCTGCCCGTGCGGGCTCTCCCGGGCCACCCTGCGGTACATGGGCAGCATGCCGAACAGCGTCAGCGCGACGATGAGCAGGGTGGCCAGCGGGGAGAGCGCCCCGGCGGCCACCGCCGCGATCCCGGGCAGGTACGACAGGGTGGAGAAGTAGTCCACCCCGGTCAGGCACATGACCTGCCACCACGGGTGCGAGCGGGCCTGCCCCTCCGCCGCCTCGGGACCGACCGGCTGCACCCGGTGGGCGAACAGCCAGCGGCGCAGTGGGCTCAGCGGCGCGGCGGGCCGGGTGGGGCTGGCCTGCGCCTCCGGGACGGCGACCGGGCGCCGGGCCCGGCCGTCGGGACGGGTCGGGTCCCGGGCCGCGCGCAGGTCCCGGGGCGGACCGGCGGGCGGCGGGCGGCGACCACGCGTGCGCCGCGACCTCGGCCCGTGCTCGTCACGCATGCCCCGTCCCCACCCTCGGCGGTCCTGACCCGACCGTAGGCGGTCGCCGGCCGCCCGCCCGCCGGAACGGTGAAGCCGGGAGGACTCAGTCGCCGTCGGGCGCGGCCAACGCACGGGCCAGGGCGTCGGGGTCGGCGACGGTCACCGTCGCCCCGGGGTGCCGCAGCCACCCGCCGGGCAGCAGGGCCGGCACCGGCTCGGCGAAGCGGAGGCAGAGCCCGGCGGCGGTGCTGCTGGCGAAGGTGACGCCGGCGTCGGCCAGCGACAGGCGCGTACCGATCCCCCGCCACCAGCGGTACGGCCCGGTGGGCGCGACGCCGACGACGTTGCGCCGGGCGGTGCGCAGCCGCCACGGGCCGAACCGGATCACCAGCTCGGCCGCGTCGACGTCGACCCAGGCCGTCGCCGGCCGCACGCCGACCAGGGCGAGCGCCGGCCGGAACACCGGATTCAAGCGGAACCCGAACCGGCGGGCGCCGCCGGTCATCGCGGGATCGCCCCCACCGGCGCCAGGTGCCCCGCCGGTCATCTCAGGCCGTCCCGCCCGCGCAGGATCCCCTGTCGGTCATCTCGGGACCGTCCCGCCCGCGCCGGATCCCCCGCCGGTCATCGCGGACCGCCCCGGCCGGCAGGGCGGGCCTCGCCCGGGCGGGCGGGGCGGGACGGGGCGGCGGGCCGGGGGCGGGGTCGGGCGGCGGGTCGCCGGGCCGGATCACTCATGGCGCGGGCGTACCCCGTGCGGGCCGGCCGACACCCCCCGGGCCGGCCGACCCGCGAACACCCCGCGCCCCGACCCGGCGTACCCCCGGCCGGTCGGACCGCCTGACCACGGGCCCGGCGCCCCCCGACGGGCGAGCCCTGGTCAGGCGGGGGACGCGTCCCCGCGCTCCGCCGATTGCCGGATGCGAAGCGCGGGGACCCCCCGTCCCGGCTACTGCAGGAACGCCCCGAGGGGCGAGAGCAGCAGCCGGCCGAGCGCCGCGGCGGTCTCGTCCAACCGCGCGCGCTCGCACTCGTGGGCGGCCGGATCGTGCCGGCACCGCCAGATCTTCTGCGCGTTGCGCCAGGCGACGTCGCGGGTGTACTCGACCAGTTCCCCCTGGTACCAGTCGTCGATGTCGCCGTTGAGCATGTCGATGAGCAGCTGCCACCGCTCCAGGTAGCCGCGCCGCAGACCGGGGATCTTGTCCGCGAAGATGTCGTTGATCTTCAGGTAGTCGCGGTGCTGGTCGGTGCCGTCCACCGGCTCCGACTCCAGGCTGTCGAACGTGGTCACCAGCGCGAACGGCAGATCGAAGTTGATGTGCGCGTTCACCCCGGCGGCCGCCGACGGCAGCGGGCGTGCGTCCGGGCCGCGCATCCGCTGGAACAGGCAGGCCCACGCCTTCGGCGTGCCCGGGCTCGCGTCGGTCCACAGCCGCATGGCGTCGAAGTAGCGGGCGGCGAACTCCACGTCCAGCCGGGACAGGAACACCGGGTCGGCGAAGCGGTCGTCGTAGAGGCCGTTCAGCACGCTCTCGGTGATCGTCAGGTACAGCCGGTTGAAGTCGGCCAGCGGGCAGCTCGCCTCCAGCGGAGGCAGCCGGACCAGCAGGTCCTGGAGCTTGGTGAGATGGTCGACGACCGCCGGCACGTCGGCGGGATGATCGGCGAGCAGGTCGACGATGTCCCGATGCACGGGCCCCCACACCGGTTCCGTCATCTCTCCTCCACAGTGGTCCCCGACAGCCCCGTGCCGTCGGCGACGCAGCACAGCCTGCCAGCCGGCGGCAGCCGGCCGGATCAGTAGAACGACGTATCCCCGCCGCGCGTCAGCCGCGCCGGTTGCGTAGGAAGATCGCGCTGGCCTGCACCCGGGTGCGGACGTGCAGCTTGTCGAAGATGTGCGAGACGTGCACGCCGATGGTGCGTTCGCTGATGAACAGCCGCTGGCCGATCTCCCGGTTGGTCAGCCCCTCGGCGACGGCGGCGAGGACCTCCCGCTCCCGGGCGGTCAGCGCCGCCAGCTCGTCGCCGTCCGCGCCGACGGCCGGGCCGCCCGCGGCCGGGCGGTCCTCCAGCGGCACCCGCGCCCGCCCGGCGAGCGTACGGATCTCCGAGGTCAGCGGCACCGCGCCGAGCCCCTGCGCCACCTCGTACGCCTGCCGCAGCAGCTTTGCCGCCGTGGCGCTGCGCTTGCGCCGGGCCAGCAGCGCCTCGGCCTGCCGCAGCCGCGAGTACGCCGCCGGGTAGGGGTGGTGCCGGCGGTCCCACTGCGCCACCGAGCGGGCCCACAGCTCCGGGTCGCTGCTGTCCAGGCGGCTCACCTCGGCGGCGCACAGCGCCAGGAAGCCGTCCACCACGTCGCGCACCGGCCGGGCGGCGTGCTCGCTCTTGCGGGCGACCCGGTCGGCCACCTCCCGCAGCCGCCGTAGCGCCGTCGGGTCGACGGGCACGGCGCGGCTGGCGTGCGCCTCGGCCTCGGCCCGCAGCCCGTGCCAGACCAGCGCCGCGAGGATGCCCACGTCGTCGGAGCGGCTCTCGGTCAGGCCGCGCTGCACCGCCTGCCGGGCCAGGTCGTGCCGGCCCTGCCACATGGCCAGCCCCGCCCGCAGGGTGAGCAGCGGGATCACGTGCCGCGCCCCGCCGCCGGCGAGCACCGTGGCGACCGCGTCCAGGTCGCGGTCGGCGGCCTGGATGTCGCCGTAGCCCACCGACAGCCGGCAGCGCGCCAGCAGCAGTTCCACCGCGTCGGCGCCGGAGGGGCGGTGCCGCAACGCCGCCGCGACGACCTTCTCCGCCTCGGCCCACTGGCCGACCCGGAACAGCCCGTTGGTGGCGATGGCCAGCAGCCGGGTCTCGTACGTGCGGCCCAGGCCGAGCTCGGCCACCCGCTCGGCGCCGCGGCGGGCGACGACGACGCCCTCCTCCAGCACGTTCAGCGGGCCGGTCAGCAGCTCCGCCAGGTGCAGGTACGCGCACGCCACGTCCTCCGGGCGGCCGGCGCGCTCGGCGGTCTCCAACGCGCGGCGCATCACCGCCAGCCCGGCGTCCGGGTCCTCGAGGTAGGCCTCCGAGAAGCCGAGCGCGGCGCTGGCCAGCACCACCTCCGACGCGGAGCCCGGCACCTCGGCGGAGAGCTCCAGCGCCTCCCGGGCCCGCCGGCCCGCGTCGGCGTAGCGGCCGAGGTGCAGCAGCAGCTCGGCCAGGTGCGCTGCGGCGGTGGCCCGTTCCCGAGGGGTGCAGTCGGCGGCCTCCAGGGCCCGCTGGTACTCGGCCTCCGCCGGGGCCGACCGACCGGCGGCGGCCAGGTAGCGGGCCCGGCGGATGTGCAGCGCGCACGCCGACGGGTCGGCGTCGGCGGCGGCCAGCTCCTCCAGCAGCGTCAGCGCCCGGGCGTGCTCGCCGCAGTGGTGGGCGGCCTCGGCGGCGTGCCGCAGCAGGGTGACCCGGTCCACGTCCGGCGCCGCGACGCCCGGCGCGGCGGCCAGCTGCAACGCGACCGACCAGTGCCGGTGCGCCTCGGCCCAGCCGTGCAGCCGCTCGGCCTCGCGGGCGGCGGCCATCGCCGCCGGCAGCGCCCGCGCCGGCTCGCCGGCCAGCCGCCAGTGGTGCGCCAGGCGCGCCTGGTGCAGCTCGGCCGGGGCCGCGGTGAGCGCCTCGGCGTAGCGGCGGTGCAGGGCGGCGCGCTCGGCCGGCAGCAGTTCGTGCTCCAGCACCTCGGCGACCAGCCGGTGCCGCAGCCGGTAGCCGTCGTCCGCGCTCACCAGCAGCCGGTGCGCGACGGCCGCGCGGACCGCCTCGATCACCTCGTCCTCGGGCAGCCGCACCACCCGGGCGAGCAGCCAGTGCTGCACCGGCTCGACGCCGGTCGCCACCGCGTGCACCACGGCGTGCGCGTGCTCCGGCAGCGCGTCCACCCGGGCCAGGAAGATCTCGCGCAGCGTGTCGGAGAGCCCGTGCCTGCCGTCGCGCAGGTCGCGGGCCAGCTCCTCCACCACGAACGGGTTGCCGCCGCTGCGCTGCCACACCAGCTCCGCCGCCTCACCGGCGAGCGGCCGGCCGACCACGGCGGCGGCGAGCTGGTCGGTGCCGGCCCGGTCCAGCGGGGCCAGGTCGAGCACCCGCACCGTACGCAGCCGGCGCAGCTCGGTGAGCACCCGGCGCAGCGGGTGCGCGCCCTGCAACGACTCGGCCCGCACCGCAGCGAGCACGGACAGCTGGAGGTCGCCCAGCCCGGCCAGCAGGTAGAGCAGCAGCTGCCGGGTGCTGCGGTCGACCCACTGGAGGTCGTCCAGGACCAGCACCAGCGGGCGGCCCTCGGCGATCAGGTGCAGCCCCTGCGAGACCCGCTCCAGCAGCGCCCCGGCGCCGTCCGGGCCGGCGGTCTCCTCGGCGAACGTCCGCAGGAGCCCACGGACCGCCGAGGAGGTCTTGGCGTGGGCGCCGGTCAGCTCGACGTCGAGGCGGCGCAACGCCTGCAGCAGCGGGTGCAGGGGCGACGCGTCGCCGATGTCCAGACAGGAGCCGGTGAGCACGAGGGCCCCGGCGTCGCGCAGCCGGTCGCCCACCTCGCGCAGCAGGCGGGTCTTGCCGACGCCGCTCTCGCCGGTGAGGAACACGGCGGCGGTGTGCCCCTGCGTGACGTCGTCGAGCAGCACGGACCGTACCGTCGTCACGAGGTCGGCCCGGCCGACGAGTGGTGCCGTGTCCACGTCGCTGGCCATGGCTCGCAGCCTAGTCACAGGTCCCCGCACCGTTCTACGGGTCTTTCGCGCCTGTGGTACTCCTCGCGTCGACTTTACGACCGAAGGTTGCGCACGGTCGACATACGTCGTTCGGCAGATCCCCCACCGGCCGATCGGTGACAGTGTCCGAGGCGTCGTCAGCCACCGCGGGGAAAGGCGGGTGCGATGCCCATACCCACCATCGTCGCTGGTCCGCAGCGGGTCACCTCGGCAGGCTGGCCGGTGCCGGAGGAGAGACGCCTGGTCACCGTGCTGTTCGTCGACATCGTCGGGTCGACCACGCTCGTCGACCGGCTCGACCCGGAGGACGTGCGGGCCCTGCAACGGGCGTACTTCCACACTGTCGGCGGGGTGCTGCGCCGCTGGCAGGGGGTGGTCGAGAAGTACGTCGGCGACGCGGTGCTGGCCCTGTTCGGGGCCCGCCGCTCCGACGGCTTCGACGCGTACCGGGCCGTGCGGGCGGCACTGGAGATCCAGGGCGCCCTCGACCGGCGGCCGCCGCCCGGGGCGCCGCGCCTGCGGGTCCGGGCCGGGGTGGCCACCGGCGAGGCGCTGGTGGACCTCGCCGCCGCGCGCGACGGCTGGCACGGCGTGGCCAGCGGCGCGGTGATCACCACCGCCGCCCGGTTGCAGGAGTACGCCCCGCCGGGCGGGGTGGCGCTCTGCGCGGCCACCCACCGCGCCACCGTGGGCCTCGTCGCGCAGCACCGGGTGCCGCCGGTGGCCCTGGCCGGCAAGGCGCTGCCGGTCGACGTGTGGCACGCCACCGGCGCGATCCGGCCGGCCCCGGCCCGGCACGAGGGACCCCTGGTCGGGCGGCGGCGCGAGCTGGCCGCCGCCCGGGACCTCATCGTCCGGGCCGTGCGGGACCGCAGCCCGCGCTGGCTGTCGCTGGCCGGTCCGGCCGGTAGCGGACGCAGCCGGCTGCTGCACGAGCTGACCCGGGCGGTACCGACCGTGGACGGGGCGCCGGTGCGGTGGTGCGTCGCGCACTGCCCCCCGTACCCGCAGCCCCTGGCGCCCGTCGCGGACCTGGTGCGCGGGCTCGCCGACCTGCGCGACGACGACGCGCCGGCGACGGTCCGGCGCCGGCTCACCGCCGCCCTCACCGACCTGGTGCCGCCCACCGGCCTGACCGGGGCGGTGTCCGCGCTGGAGGCGCTGCTGGCCGCGCCGGACGAGTCCCGCGCGGCGGTCCGGGGCGCCGAGGTGGCCCGGGAGGTGCTCCTGGGGCTCGCCGCCCGGCAGCCGGTGCTGGTGGCGGTGGACGACCTCGACCGGGCCGCGGTGGCGCTGAGCCACTTCCTGCGCCGGCTCTTCGCGGCGGCCAGCGCGCGGTCGCTGCCGCTGGCGGTGGTGACGCTGCACCGTCCGGAGTGGGCGGACGTCCTGCCCGAGCCCCGGGACCGGTGGCACCGGTTGACGGTGCCGCCGTTGCGCCCGGTGGAGACCGGACGGCTGCTGCGCCACCTGCTCCAGCGGGCCGGGCGGCCGACCACGGCGGTGGCCCGGCTGCTGCCGCTGGTCGGGGGCAATCCGGGGCGGGCCGCCGCGTACGTCGCGTCGCTCGGCGCGGCGCAGTCCGTGCCGGAGGAGGTACGCCGGGAGGTCGACGCCCGGCTGGACCGCCTCGACGGGGCGCGCCGGGCCGTGCTGATGGCCGCCGCGACGGTCGGCGCGGGGCTTCCCGCCGCGACGGTGGCGCGCCTGCTCGACTGGGCGCCCGGGCGGGCCGCCCCGGTGCTGCGCGCCCTGGTCTCGGCGGGTCTGCTGGTCACCCGCCCGGACGGCCGGTACGCCGTCGCCGACGCGGTGGTCCGCGAGGTCGCGTACGCCCGGCTGCCGAGGGCGGCGCGGGCCGCGTTCGCCCGCCGGGCCGGACGGTCGGCGGAGGCGGGCGCACCGCCGGTGCCCGCGGTCGTCGCCGACCCCACCGGCCGGCCGCCCGGTCCGGCGGGGTGTCCCGCGCCCGCGCCGGTGGTGGCCGCTACCGGGCAGCGCGGCGGGGCGGAGCGGGTGGTGCGGCTGCGCGGTTGGACCCCGATCCGGGGTCGCAGCCTGTCGTCCGACCCCGACCGGGTCGTCGTCCCGGGTCGCGCGGCCCCGCCGGACGGTGCGGCGGATGGTCGGGGCGTCGCGGCCGCCGCCCGGCCAGGCGGCTCGGCGCGGCGACAGGGTCGCTGGCGACGGCGCAGCTGGATCCTGCCGCGCGGTACGCCGATCGCGGCGTGAGCGGGCACGCGCCGGACGGGCGCACCTCCCCCACGATCCAAGCTAACAGGGGCCGGAACCGGGCGGTATCGGGCGCCCGGCCGAGTGCGCGGGGCACGCCGGCTGGCTAGGTTCGCCCGATGCCTGTCAAAGAAGTCACCGCCTCCGCCGCCGGCACCTGGACGCTCGGGGACCGGACCGTGCGCCGGATGGGGTTCGGTTCCATGCGGCTCACCGTCCACCCGGACCGGGCGCGCGCCGTGCGCGTCCTGCGCCGGGCCGTCGAGCTGGGCGTCAACCACATCGACACCGCCGCCTTCTACGTCTCGCCGGGCGGACCGCTCGGCGTCGGCACCGGCTCGCCCCGCTACGCCACCGAACTGATCCGCGAGGCCCTCGCGCCGTACCCGGACGACCTGGTCATCACCACCAAGGTGGGGCCGTCCTTCGACGAGGCGAGCCGGCACCGCGAACTGACCCCGTCCGAGCTGCGCCGGGAGGTGGAGGAGAACCTGCGCCGGCTCGGCCGGGACCACCTGGACGTGGTGAACCTGCGGATCGTCCGCAAGCCCGGGCGGGACTCGGTGGCGGAGCGCCTCGCCGCCCTCGCCGAGCTGCGCGACGCCGGCCTGATCCGGCATCTCGGACTGTCCAACGTGCGGGTGGACCACCTGGACGAGGCACGCGACATCGCGCCGGTGGTGTGCGTGCAGAACGCGTACGCCCTCGACGTGAACCGGTGGGCCGACGAGCTGCTGCGGGTCTGCGGCGAGCGGGGCGTCGCCTTCGTGCCGTTCTTCGCGATCGCGGGCGCCAGGCGGGAGGCGGGCACCGGCGACGACCACGACGAGGCCCTCCGGGCGGTGGCGCGCGCGCACGGCGCGACCCCGCAGCAGATCCGCCTGGCCTGGACGCTGCACCAGGGGCCGCACGTGCTGGCCATCCCCGGCACCGGCGACCCCGCGCACCTGGCGCAGAACGTGGCGGCCGGGGCGATCCGGCTCACCCCCGAGGACCTGGCCCGCCTCCGCTGACGCCCGGCCGGCTGGCGTGGCGGGGTGGCGGGATGACGGGGGTGACGGCGGTGACGGGGGTGGCGGGGGCGCCGGGTCAGCGCAGCGACTCCAGGCGCCGCACCAGCTCGTCGGGACCCGGCATGGCGGCGATCTCGGCGCCGACCTGCCGCGCCGCGTCGCGCAGCCCGGTGTCGGTGACGAGCCGGGCCAGGGTGTCGGCGGTGATGTCGCGGGCCCGGGCCGCGATGCCGGCGCCGCGCGCGGCCACCAGCTCGGCGTTGTGCCGCCGGTCGCCCGCCCCGACGGTGGCCAGCTGCGGCACCCCGGCGATCAGCGCGCTGAGGACGCTGCCCGCGCCGCCGTGGTGCACCAGCGCCGCGCTCGCCGGCAGGGCCGCGGGGATCGGGATCCAGTCGACCGTACGCACGTTGCCGGGCAGTCTCCGGCGGGCCAGCCGCGCGTCCGGGCGGACCAGCACGAACTCGGCGTCGACCCGGTCGGCGACGGCGACGACGGCCGGCATCGGCCCGGCGCTGCCGGGGCCGGCGAGGGTGCTGCGGCTGACCAGCACGCGTGGCCGCTCGCCCGGCTCGCGCAGCCAGTCGGGCAGCTCGCCGCCCGCTTCGGTGGCGTAGCGCATCGGCCAGCCGTGCTGACGCAGCACGCTGGGCGGGGCGACGGCGATCGCGGCGGCCGGGGGCGGCAGCTCGGCGAGGCCGTGCCGGCGCAGGGCCGGGCCCAGCCGCGCGAGGGTGGCCCGGGCCAGCTCGCGGCCGTCGAAGAGGGCGTTCTCCTGGCGTACGGCGGGCACGTCGAGCGTCGCGGCGGCGAGGGCCCCGGCCACCGCGAACGGCTCGTGGACCACCAGATCGGGCCGCCACTGCCCGGCGAGGGCGACCACCGCGTCGGCGAGCTGGTCGTTGACCGCGCCGAAGAGCAGCCCGGCGCCCCGGGTGCCGGCGGTGCCGGCCAGCTCGGCCCGGGCGATCAGCGGGTGGCGCAGCAGCACGCGGCGGGCGATCCGGCCGAAGTCGAACCCCGGCGCGACGTCGCGCGACGCCAGGCCGGGCCGCACCGCCCGCAGGCCGTCGGCGGCGGTGGCGACGAGCACCTCGTGCCCGGCGTCGCGCAGCGCGGCGGCCAGCGGCAGCAGCGGGGCGACGTGCCCGATCAACGGCGCGGACACCACCAGTACTCGCACGGCGCCGATGCTAGCGGCGGCGCGGCCCGTCGTGGGGGCACGCGGTGCGGCCCGGCCGGCGGCGAGGGTTCAGCGCGCGGTCGGGGGCAGGGTGCGGCTGCGGCCCCGGAACTCGGCCACCACCTCGCCGTCGTCGCGGGTGACGGTGACGTCGTAGATGCCGCTGCGGCCGTAGCGGGTGCGCTCGGTGGCGTGGGCCGTGAGCAGGTCACCCTCGCGGGCGGGACGCACGAAGGTGATCTCGCCGCCAGCGGCGACGGTGGCCGGCCCGTGGCTGTTGCAGGCGAGCGCGAAGGCGGTGTCGGCGAGCAGGAACAGGAAGCCGCCGTGGGCGATGGCGTGGCCGTTGACCATCGCGCCGGTCACCCGCATGCGGGCCACCGCCGCGCCGGCGGCGGCGTCCACCAACTCGATGCCGAGGCCGCGGGAGGCGACGTCGGCGGCGAACATGTCGTACGCGGCGTTGCGCCCGGCCACCTCAGCCGTCCCGCCGCTGCTCGACGATCCGCCCATCGGCCCGCCGCACCCCCGTCCACAGGCGGTCCCCGCGACCGCCGACCCCGTACCGTACGCCAGCCCGGGCCGTCGCGGGGCGCACCGGTCACGGACGTGCGGACCACCGGGCGCGGCTTGTTGCAACTTCTTGGCAACAAGGTCTGGACGCGCGTCGACTCCGTAACTAGCCTGACCCACATGAGTCCTTACATCACGGATGCGGCGGCCTGGCAGGAGAGCTGGGACCGCCAGCAGGAGGCCTACCTGCCGGACCGGGAGCACCGGTTCACGGCGATGCTCGACGCCGTCGACGCGGTCCGCGACGACGACCGGCCGCGGCTGCTCGACCTGGCCGGCGGCACCGGCACCATCTCCGAGCGGGCGCTGCGCCGCTTCCCCCACGCCCAGGTGACCCTGGTGGACCTCGACCCGGCGCTGCTCGCCCTCGCCCGTGCCTCGCTCGGGGACCGGGTCACCGTCGTCACCGCCGACCTGGGCCGTCCCGACTGGCACGCCGCGCTCCCCCACCGCGACTACGACGCCGTCCTCACCGCCACCGCGCTGCACTGGCTGCCGGCCGAACGGCTCGAACGGCTCTACGCCGAACTGCGGGACCTGCTGCGGCCGGGCGGCATCCTGGTCAACGCCGACCACATGCCCGACGACGCGCTGCCGCAGCTCACCAAGCGCCTGCTCGACCGGGCCCGGGACCGGCGGGCGGCCCGGTACGCCGCCGGCGCCGCGCTGTCCTGGTCGGAGTGGTGGGACCGGGCGGAGGCCGACCCGGCGCTGCGGCCGCTCGTCGCGCAGCGGCGCGACATCTACCCGAGCGGGCACAGCCCGGAGTGGACCCCGCCGGTCTCCTGGCACCTGTCCGCGCTGAGCGCCGCCGGCTTCGCCGAGGTGGGCACGGTGTGGCGGGGCGGGCCCGACGCCGCCGTCGCCGGCGTGCGCTGACGCCGCCGGACGCCCCGCCGGGCGCTAGGCTGACGGGCGCGCACCGGGTCCCCGCCGAGGCACCGGTGGGGAGGACGAGGTGACCGGACCGGATCCGCGGGTCGACCCCGACGTCGACCTGCGCGTACCCGCCGACCGGGGCGAGCTGGCCGCCCGCCCCGGCGCGGTGCTCGGCTCCGTCGCGGCCGGCGGCGCGCTCGGCGCCCTGGCCAGGGCCGGCCTCCAGCACGCCGTCCCACACGCCCCGGCGGGCTTCGCGTGGGCGACCTTCGCCGTCAACCTGACCGGGTGCCTGCTGATCGGCGTCCTGATGGCGGCGCTCGAGCGCTCCGGTGGTGGCCGACCGCTGCTGCGCCCGTTCCTCGGGGTGGGGGTGCTCGGCGGCTACACCACCTTCGCCACGTACGCGGTGGACATCCGGCTCGCCGTCGGCGCCGGCGCACCGCAGGTGGCCCTCGGCTACCTGGCGGCGACCCTGCTCGGCGCGCTGGTCGCCGTCTGGCTCGGCGACGCCGTGACCGGCCGGCTGCTCGACGCCGCCCGCCACCGCCGGCCGGGACCGGGGGCCGGGCGGTGACCGTCCTGCTGATCGCCCTCGGCGCGGCCGTCGGCGCGCCCCTGCGCTACCTCACCGACCGGACCGTCCAGGCCCGGCTCGGCGGCGTCTTCCCGTGGGGCACGCTGACGGTCAACGTGGCCGGATCGCTCCTGCTCGGCCTCCTGGCCGGGCTGCCCGTCGGTCCGACCGCCGGCGCGCTGCTGGGCACCGGTTTCTGCGGCGCGCTGAGCACCTACTCCACCTTCGGGTACGAGACGCTGCGGCTGGCGCGCCGGGGCCGGCGGTTCCTCGCGCTGGTCAACGTGCTCGCCAGCGTGGCCGCCGGCCTCACCGCCGCCGCCGTCGGCTTCGCCCTGGCCCGGGCCGCCACCGGCTGAGCCGCCAGCCACGGCGGCACCCCAGACGGACCGGCGGCCGCCCCACCGCCGGCGTCCGGTGGCGGGCCGATCCGGGCGGGTCAGCGGTCCGGGTCCGGCGGCGCGGCCGGGAGGCGCACGTCGACCACCGGGCCGAGGACGAAGACGGCCGGCGGGGCGATCCGCTCCCGGACGGCCACCGCGCCGATCTCGTCCAGCCGGGCGGTCACGGCGCGCTGGTCGGGATGCCCCGCGTCCTGCACCGCGAGGACCGGGGTGTCCGGGGCCCGGCCGTGCTCGACCAGCACCGCGGCGATCTTGTCGACGGTGTCCACGGCCATCAGCAGGACCAGGGTGCCCCGGGCCCGCCCGAGCGCCGCCCAGTCGACCAGCGAGTCGGGGTGCCCGGGCGGCAGGTGCCCGGAGACGACGGTGACGTCGTGCGCCACGCCCCGGTGGGTGACCGGCACCCCGGCCAGGGCCGCCGCGGCGACCGCGCTGGTCACTCCGGGAACCACCGTCACGTCCACCCCGGCCGCCACGCAGGCCTGCACCTCCTCGTGGCCGCGCCCGAAGACGTACGGGTCGCCGCCCTTGAGCCGGACCACCCGCCGCCCGGCGCGGGCGTGCGCGACGAGGGTGGCGTTGATCGCGTCCTGCCCCATCGACGGCCCCCGGGGCACCTTCGCCGCGTCGACCACCTCGACACCCGGGCGCAGCCCGGCGAGCAGCCCACGCGGGGCGAGCCGGTCTACCACCACCACGTCCGCCGCCTCCAGCAGCGCCCGGCCCCGTACGGTGATCAGATCGTCCGGCCCGGGACCGCCGCCGACGACGGCGACCTGGCCGGGGCGCGGAGCGTGCTCGTGGTGCTCCCCCGGCCCGTGCCGATGCTCGTGCCCGCCGTGCCCGTGACCGCCATGCTCGTGCCCGCCGTGCCCGTGGCCGCCGTGCCCGTGCGCATGACCCCCGTGTCCGTGGTCGTGGTCGTGGTGGTGGCCGCCGACCGGGTCGTCGGGGTGGTCGTGCGGGGTCTGCGGCCGGCCGACCTTGTCGGCGAAGCCCGGCATCAGCACCCGGTACGCGCAGGTGTCGCAGTTCATCCGGATGTCCCCGCGACGCGCCTCGGCGTGCCGTTCGAGGACCAGGTCGGCGAGGGCGTCGCAGTCGCCGATCAGGTCGGCCACCCGCACGTCCAGGTCGGGGTGGGCGGCGGCGAACGCGGCCGACTGGGCGACGATCCGGTCCGGCAGCACCCCGGCGAAGAGGAAGTACGGCGCGACGACGATCCGCCGGGCGCCGAGCCGGCGCAGCCGCTCCAGCACCGCCGGCACCGACGGCTCGGCCAGCGAGACGAAGCCCGGCTCGACGCCGGCGTAGCCGCGCCCCTCCCAGAGCAGCCGGGCCACCTTGGCGACCTCGGCGTTGGCGTCCGGGTCGGTCGAGCCGCGCCCGATCAGCGCCACCCAGGTACCGGCCCGGTCGGCGCCGGCCAGCGCGGCGTCGACGCGCTGCTCCAGAGCGGTGTGCAGCAGCGGGTGCGGGCCCAGCGGCCGGCCGTAGACGTAGCTGAGGCCGGGATGGCGCTCCCGCTCGCGGGCCAGCGCGGCGGGGATGTCGCCCTTGCCGTGCCCGGCGGCGGTCAGCACCAGCGGCAGCGCCACCAGCGAGCGGTGCCCCCGCTCGACGAGCGCGCCGACCGCGTCGGTGAGCGGCGGCCGGGACAGCTCGATGAAGCCGCCCTCGACGTCGCCGAGGGTGCCGGCGGCGCGGCGGCGTACCCGCTCGACGAACGCGATGAACTGCTCGACCCCGGCCGCGCTGCGCGTGCCGTGCCCGACGATGACCAGAGCGGTCACTGCTCCTCCTCCACGTACAGCAGGGCGTTGAGGGCGGCGGCGGCGACCGCCGAGCCGCCCTTCTCGCCCCGGTTGGACACCCCGGGCAGGCCGCTGGCCCGCAGGGCCGCCTTCGACTCGGCGGCGCCGACGAAGCCGACCGGCAGCCCGACGACCAGCGCCGGTCGGGCGTCCAGGGTGATCAGTTCCTCCAGTGCGGTCGGCGCGCAGCCGACCACCCACACCGCGCCCGGGCCGACCCGCTCCAGGGCGATCCGCACCGCCGCCGCCGACCGGGTGATGCCGGCCGCGCGGGCCAGCTCGGCGGCGGCGGGCTCGGCGACCGGGCAGACCGTCTCCCGGCCGGTGATGCCCGCGGCGACCATCGCCACGTCGGTGACCACCGGCGCGCCGGCGCGCAGGGCGGCCAGCCCGCCGGCCAGGGCCGCCTCGTCGCAGACCAGGTCGGCGACGTAGTCGAGGTCGGCGCTGGCGTGCACCACCCGCTCGGTGACGGCCCGGGTCAGCGGCGGCAGGTGCGCCAGGTCGACCCGGGAGCGCAGGATGCGGTACGACTCCCGCTCGATGGGGTGCACGACCCGGCTCACGCCCGCACCTCCGTCGCGGCCACGCCGTAGCGCTCGTCGTAGCGGCGCAGCTTCCACAGCGCCACGGCCCCGGCCCAGGCGAGCACGAACAGGGCCACGACGGCGTATCCGAGCTGCTCGAAGTGCCCGGCGATGCCCGCGTACCCGGACAGCACCGACACGCCGAGATGGTCGACCAGCAGGCCGGCGGCGTAGACGCTGGCGACGAGGGCGCCGACGAGCACCGTGACGGCGGTGGTCGCCAGGTTGTAGTAGAGCCGGCGGGCCGGCTGCCGGTACGCCCACGAGTAGGCGCGGCTCATCAGCAGGCTGTCGGCGGTGTCCATGGCCGACATCCCGGCGGCGAAGAGCAGCGGCAGGGTGAGCAGGGCCAGCACCGGCAGGCCGCCGGCGGCGGCCGTGCTCGCCGACAGGGCGAGCAGGGTCACCTCACTGGCGGTCTCCAGGCCCAGGCCGAAGAGGAACCCGACGGGCGCCATGTGCCACGAGGAGCGCACCAGCGCCCGGGCCCGGGAGCCGAGGACCCGCTGCACCAGCCCCCGGTTGAGCAGGTGCAGGTCCAGCTCCCGCTCGTCCAGGTCGCCGTGGCGCAGCCGCCGCCAGAGCCGGGCCAGGCCGGCCAGCACCGCCGCGTTCAGGGCCGCGACCAGGGCGAGGAAGACGGTGGCGGTGAGGATCGCCACCGTGGCGCCCACCTCGCGCGCCTCGGCCAGCCCCGGCCCGGCGAGATTGGCCGAGGCGAGGCCGACGACCAGGGCCAGCAGCAGCACCACCGCGCTGTGCCCGAGCGCGAAGAAGAAGCCGACGCCGACCGGGCGCCGCCCGCGCAGCAGCATCAGCCGGGTGGTGTCGTCGATCGCCGCGATGTGGTCGGCGTCGAAGGCGTGCCGCACCCCGAGCAGGTACGCCAGCGTGCCGGCCCCGGCAAGGCCGCCGGCCGCGGCGGGCTGGTCGTTCCAGTACAGGTAGAGGCTCCAGCCGGCGACGTGCAGCACGGCGACGGCGAGCACGATGCCGCCGAGGCGTACCCGTTCGGCGCGGCCCCACGGTCCGGCCGGTGGTGCGGTGCTGAGCGCGGTCGAACTCATCGGGTCCCTCCACGTTCGTCGGTGTCCGTGGCGCGGATCGCGTCCACCGGGCAGATCTCCAGGCATTCCAGGCAGCCCGTGCAGCGGTCGGCGCGTACGGCGAGGCCGCCGGGCACCGGCCGGATCGCGTGCGTCGGGCAGGTGAGCAGGCAGGCGCCGCAGCCCTGGCAGGCGCCGATGGTCACGGCCGCCACCGGTACCCCCTCGGGGTGACCATCCGGCCGGCGACGATGCGGGTCTGGCTGCTGCCCACCACCACGACGCTGTACATGTCGACCAGTGCCGCGTCGAGGGTCGCCAGGGTGGCCAGGTGCACCCGCTCGCCGGCCCGGCTGGCGTTGCGCACCACCCCGACCGGGGTGTCCGGCGGCCGGTGCGCGGCGAAGACCTCCAGCGCCGCGCCGAGCTGCCAGTCCCGGGCCCGGCTGCGCGGGTTGTAGAGCAGCGCCACGAAGTCGCCCTCGGCCGCGGCGGCCACCCGGCGGGCGATGACCTCCCACGGCGTGTGCAGGTCGGACAGGCTCAGGTAGGCGTGGTCGTGGCCCAGCGGCGCGCCGAGCAGCGCCCCGGCGGCCAGCGCGGCGGTCACCCCGGGCACGCCGAGCACGTCGATCCGCTCGTCGGCGTACTCGAGGGCGGGGCTGGCCATCGCGTACACGCCGGCATCGCCGGAGCCGACCAGCGCCACGGCGTGACCGGCGGTGGCCTCGGCGACGGCGGCGCGGGCCCGTTCCTCCTCGGCGCCGAGCCCGCTGGCGAGCACCCGGGTGCCGGGGCGCAGCAGGTCGCGGACCTGGTCGACGTACTGGTCGAGGCCGACGACCACGGCGGCGCGGCGCAGCTCGGTCACCGCGCGGGCGGTGCGCAGGTCCGGCGCGCCGGGCCCGAGGCCGACGATCGCCAGCCGGCCGCGCGGGGCGTGCCGGGCGACGGCGACGGTGGCCATCGCCGTCGCGGTCTTAAACACCAGCAGCTCGGCGCCGCCGCCGAGCAGCGCCGCCGCCTCGGCGACGCTGGGGGTGCCGACGGCGGCGCGGACCACCTCGCTGGGGTGCGGCACGTCGACCGCCGCCAGCGCCGCCGCCGGATGCGTCACCAGCGGTACGCCGAGCGCGTCGACGGTCGCCCGGATGCCCGCCTCGTCGGCCTTGATGTCGGCGCTGGCCAGGTGCCGCAGGCTGGCCGGGCTGAGGCCGGCCTCGGCGAGCACCCGCGCCAGCAGGCCGCGCACCTCGTCGGCTTGTACGCCCCGGCTGGCGCCGACGCCGACGACCAGCGACGGGGGCCGCAGCACGGCGGTCCGGTCGTCGAGCGGCACCACCCGGTCGGTGACCAGCAGCCGGTACCCGCCGCCGTCCCCGGGCGGCCCGTCGGGGGCGGGCCGCCCCTCGGAAGCGGACACCCCGGACGCCCCGGGTGCCCCGGCGGGAGCGGGCGGCCCGGCGGGGCGCACGTTGTCGGGCAGGGCGGGCAGCGGCCAGGTGGCGTCGGCGACGAGGGTCACCGGCTCGCCGTCGAGGATGGCACGGCTGACGGCCGCGACGGCGCCCTCGACGGGCCAGCCGAGGGTGTCCAGCCCCGGCAGGCCGGCGGCGTCGGTGGCGGTGGTGACCACCGGGGCGGCGTCGAGCAGCGCGCCGACCTGCCCGGCGAGGTCGTTGGCGCCCCCGGCGTGGCCGCCGAGCAGCGCGATCGCGTGCCGGGCCGCCTCGTCGACCACCACCACGGCCGGGTCCGTGCGCTTGTCGCCGAGCAGGGGCGCGAGGACGCGTACGACCGCCCCGGTGGCCAGGAACGCCACCACGGCGTCGTACCCGGCCCAGGCGGCGCGCAGCGCGTCCGCGACGGTGTCCGCCGTGACGACGCGGGCGTGCGGCCAGGCGTCGGCGAGGGTGCGGGCGTGCCGCCGGCCGGCGGCGGTGGCGGCGACGAGCCCGATCCGGGTCGGCTGGTCCGTGGCGGCGGGCGGGTGGTTCACGGGCGCTCCCCGGTGAGGACGACCACCGGGTTGGTGGCCGCGAGTCGGATGGAACCGCCGGGCAGGTCGGCGAGGCGGGCGGCGGAGAGCTGGACGCCCTGCACCGCGTAGCCGGCGGCGCGCAGCAGCCCGAGGGCGGGGGCGACCCGGTCGACGGCGGCGAGGGCGGCCACCACCCGGTCGGGCCGGCGGTGCGTCACGGCGGCGAGCACGTCGGTGCCGCCGCCCCCGACGAAGACGGCGTCGGGATCGGGCAGCCCGTGCAGCGCCCCGGGGGCGGCGCCGACGACCACCCGCACGTCGACGCCGTGCCGGGCGGCGTTGGCGCGCACCGGTGCCGCCGGGTCACGCTCCACCGCGATCACCGCCGCGCCGAGCAGGGCGCACTCGATGCCGACCGAGCCGCTGCCCGCGCCGACGTCCCAGACCAGCCGGCCGAGGCGGGGACGCAGCCGGGCCACGGCGAGGGCGCGTACCTCCGACTTGGTGATCATGGAATCGCGGTGCGCGTAGGCGGACTCGGGCAGCGCCCACCCGCCGGGCGGCGCGGCGGCCGGCTGGTTGTCCGCCCGCATCCCGGCCGCGCCGGGCTCGCCGGCGAGGCTGAGCAGCACGTGCGGGTCGACCCAGTCGCGCCCGGCGGCCTGCTCGGGGGTGGTCTCGGTGAGCCGTTCGGCGTCGGTGCCGAGGTGTTCGGCGACGACCAGGCGGCGGGTCCAGCCGACCAGCCCGGCGCCCAGCTCGGCGGCCCCGGCGCCCGGGGCGGTGAGCACCGCGACGGCGGGCAGCGCCCGGCAGGCGTTCAGCGCGGGTCGCGGGTCGCGGCCGTGCGCGGTGACCACGGCTGCCCCGTCCCAGGGCAGGCCGGCGCGGGCGAACGCGGCGGCCACGCTGGACACGGCCGGCAGCACCCGCAACGGCAGCCCGGCCGCCCGCAACGCCCGGACCACCCCGAACAGCCCGGGATCGCCGCTGGCCAGGACGACGGCGGGACTCCCGGCGGCGACGGTGTCGGCCAGCCGCCCCAGCGCGGGCGCCAGCGGCCCGAGGGCGACGGTGTCGGCATCGGCCGGCAGGCGTACGGCGGCCAGGTGCCGCGCCGCGCCGACCACCAGCCGGGCCGCGGCGAGCGCGGGCGCGGCGGCGGGGTGCGCGGGCCCGCCCGCGGCGTCGATCCCCACCACGGTCACCGCCGGCCCCGTGGCACCGCCCGGCCGGTCGCCGGTCACGCCGCCCACCGCCCGGACGAGGCGACCACCCGGTCGCCGGCGAAGTCGACCATGGCGACGTCGACGGTGACGGCGTCGCCGGCGAAGCGCAGCAGCACCTGGCGCACCCGGCGGCAGAGCAGGTCGCCGGCGGGGCCGAGCAGCCCGGCGGCCTCCCACAGCTCGTACGCGTGCCGCCCCGTGTTCGCCGCGGTGACCGCCGCCACCAGCGCGGGGTCGCCGCCCGCCTCGGCGGTGACCGCCCCGAGCAGCGACAGGTCCACCTTGGACCGGGTGTAGTGGGTCATCAGGATGCCGGCCGCGAGCTTGGCCAGCTTGCCGGCCATCCCGACGAAGACCACGCCGGTCATCCCGTCACCCACGGCGGCGGTGACGGCCGCGCCGGTGAAGTCGCCGACCTCCACGAAGCACACCTCGGGCAGCTCCGGCAGCAGCGCGCGGGCGGCCCGCTCGGTGCGCCCGCCGGTGCAGAGCACCACGGTCCGCTCCCCCTGGGCGGCCATCACGTGCACCGCCTGCACCACGCTGGCCCGCCAGGAGGCGGTGGAGAACGGGCGGACGACGCCGGTGGTGCCGAGGATGGAGATGCCGCCCAGGATGCCGAGCCGGCGGTTGGTGGTCTTGCGGGCCATGATCTCGCCGCGCGGCACGCTGACCACCACCCGCACACCCACCTCGCTCAGGTCGACGACCTCGGCGACGGCCTGGCCGATCATGCGGCGCGGGGTGTCGTTGATGGCCGGCCCGCCGACGGGCAGGCCGAGGCCCGGCCTGGTGACCGTGCCGACGCCCGGCCCGCCGTCGAGGCGCAGCCCGGGCGCGTCGTGCCAGCTCACGGTGGCGGTCAGCTCCGCACCGTGCGTGACGTCCGGGTCGTCGCCGGCGTCCTTGACCACCACCGCCTCCGCCCACGCGCGGCCGTCGACCTCGCAGCGGGCCACCGGGAAGCTGACCCGCCGCCCGGCGGGCAGCCCGATCTCCACCTCCCGCTGCGGCACGCCGGTGACCAGGGCGGTCAGCGCCGCCTTGGTCGCCGCCGTCGCGCAGGCACCGGTGGTCCACCCGGTGCGCAGCGCGGTGGGCCGGACCTTCGCCGTACGCGGCAGGTCCGGCTCACGCAGCGGCGGCTCGGCGTACGTCATCAGGCGCGCCCGTCCCCCGGTGTCCCGCCGCCCGCGCGGGCGCGGCGCAGGTCGGCGCGGGCGGCCGGCTCGGCCCGGCGGAAGGTGTGGAAGTGCCCGGGGTGGTAGAGGTGCGAGCGGGTGCCGACGGCGGCGAGCGCCGGGCCGACCAGGAAGAGGGTGTGCTTCCAGAGCTTGTGCTCCTTGACGGTGGCCTCCAGGTCGCCGAGCGCGCACCGCACCACCAGCTCGTCGGGCCAGGTCGCCTGGTACGCCACCACGACCGGGGTGTCGGCCGGGTACCCGCCGGCCAGCAGCTCGGCCTGCGCCTGGCCGGAACGGGCGGCGGAGAGGAACAGCGCCATGGTGGTGCCGTGCCGGGCGAACTCGCGGACCCGCTCCCCCGGCGGCATCGGGGTCTTCCCGCCCTCCAGCCGGGTGAGGATCACCGACTGGGCGACCTCGGGGATGGTGAGCTCCCGGCCGACGATCGCCGCGACGGCGGTGAACGACGACACGCCGGGGACGATCTCCACGGCCAGGCCGAGCGCCCGGCACAGGTCGAGCTGCTCCTGCACCGCGCCCCACAGCGCCGGGTCGCCGGAGTGGATCCGCGCCACGGTCAGCCCGTCGGCGGCGGCCCGCTGGTAGAGCGGCAGCACGCCCTCGATCGGCAGCCGCGACGAGTCGACGATCTCCGCGTCACCGCGGGCGTGGGCGAGCACGTCGGCGTGCACCAGGCTGGCGGCCCAGACCACCACGTCGGCCGCGCCGATAACCCGGGCGGCGCGCAGGGTCAGCAGGTCCGCCGCGCCGGGGCCGGCCCCGACGAACCACACCTTGCCCGTGCTGGTCGGCGTGCCCTCGTCGGCGTGCCCCGCGATCGGCGTGGTGCTCAAAGCTTTCCTCCCCTACGGTCCCGGCGGGCCGGGACGAGCAGCGTCGACAGGTACGGCAGGTCGTCGGCCGGGTCGGTGACCGGGCCGATCCGCTCGCCGGGCAGCCCGAGGCCCCGGCCCAGCACGGCGTCGCCGAGGCGGCCCTGCCGGCGCAGCTCGGCGACCAGCTCGGCGTGCCGCCGCCAGCCCTTGTAGGCCACGACGGTGCCCGGGCCGGCGAGCGCGTCGGCGAAGAGCGCCAGCCCGGCGGTGGCCGGCAGCAGGGTCAGCGGCTCCCGGCCCTCGCACAGCGGCACGCCGCTGCGCGCCGCGAGGTCCTGCATGGCGGTGATGCCGGGGACCGTGCGCACCCCGACCCCGGGGCGCAGGGCGCGCACGCCCTGCGCGAGGTAGCCGAAGGTGGAGTAGACGTTCGGGTCGCCGATGGTGGCGAAGACGATCGCGCGGGCGCCCCCGTCGACCGCGTCGGCCACCGCCCGGGCGGCGTCGTCCCAGGCGCGTTCCCGGCGGGCGGTCACCCCGCCCCGGTCGTCGAGGGCGAACGGCAGCCGGCGCAGCCGCCCCGGCGCGACGTGCGCGGCCACGGTGACCTCGGCCCGGCCCGGGGGCGCGTCGCCGTCCGCGGCGAGCCGGTCCATCACCGGTACGAACACCACGTCGGCCTCGGCCAGCAACCGGGCCGCCCGCAGGGTGAGCAGTTCGGGGTCGCCGGGACCGACCCCGACCCCGGTCAACGTCGCCGCGCCGTCGCGCCCGACCACCGGCACGCCCCTCTCGCGCGCGGTCCCCGGGTCGCGGCTGCCGTGGCCGGCCGCCTGGTCGCGGCTGTCGTGGCCGGTCACCGGGTCGCGGCCCTCGGCCGCCGGCATGCCGCCGTCGTGCCCGCTCGCCGGCACGCGGCCGTGGCGCCCGGTCACCGGGCCGCCGCCTCGACCAGGCGGCGGGCGGCGTGCGGGTGGCCGGCCCAGTGGGTGTGCAGGTAGGAGGCGTGCACCCGGTCGGTCACGAAGCCGTGCTCGGCGCCGTCCCAGCGCCAGGCCGGCCGGTCGCCGTGCCCGGGGTCGGTGACGGTGCGGTGGAACTCGTGGCCGCGTACGGGGTCGCCGGGGCGGTGCAGCGGGGAGCCGGTGACGGCGACGGCGTCGCGGTAGCCGAGGGTGAGCCGGTCGGTCATCCGGGCGGTCAGGTCGAGCCGGCCGCACATGGGCACCCCGTCGAGCTGCCGGCCGAGGTAGAGCAGGCCGGCGCACTCGGCGACGACCGGGCCGTCGAAGTCGGCCAGCTCGGCGCGGAGCGTGGCGTTGTCGGCGAGCTGCGGCGCGTACGCCTCGGGGAAGCCGCCGCCGACGACCACCGCCCGGGTGCCGGCGGGCAGGCCGGGGTCGCGCAGCGGGTCGAAGGAGACCACCGTGGCGCCGGCCGCGGCGAGCAGTTCGGCGGTCTCGGCGTACGAGAAGGTGAAGGCCGGCCCGCCCGCGACCGCGACCACGGGACGCCCGGTGCCGGCGGGGCCGCCGACGGCGGCGACCGGATCCCAGGCCGGCGCGTGCAGGGGGCCGGCGGTACGCGCCAGGTCGAGCACGGCGTCCAGGTCCACGGTGGCCGCCACGAGGTCGGCGAGGGCGGCCACGATCGCCACGGACTCCGGTGCCCGCTCGGCGACCGGCACCAACCCGAGGTGGCGCGCCGGGGCGGCGACCTCGGCGGCGCGGGCGACCGCCCCGAGCACCGGTACGCCCACCTCGGCGAGCGCGTCGCGCAGCAGCGACTCGTGCCGGGGCGAGCCGACCCGGTTGAGGATCGCGCCGCCGATGCGCACGTCGGGGTCGAACGCGGCCATCCCCAGGGCGAGCGCGGCGGCGGAGCGGCCCTGCGCGGTGGTGTCGAGCACCAGCAGGACCGGGGCGTCGACCAGGCGGGCGACGTGCGCGGTGGAGGCGTAACCCCGACGGCCGACCGCGCCGTCGTGCAGCCCCATCACGCCCTCGATCACGGCGACGTCGGCGGGCGTCGGGCTGGCGGCGCCGTGGCGCAGCAGCGGCGCGACCCGCTCCTCGCCGACCAGCCACGGGTCGAGGTTGCGCCCGGGGCGACCGGCGGCGAGGGCGTGGTAACCGGGGTCGATGTAGTCGGGGCCGACCTTGTGCGGGCTGACCACCAGGCCGCGGCGGCGCAGCGCGGCGAGCAGCCCGGTGGCGACGGTGGTCTTGCCGTGCCCGCTGGCGGGCGCGGCGACCACCACGCGCGGCAGCGCCCACGGCGCGGCCGGGTCGAGGGGAGGCGCGGCGGCGGCCGGACCGGCGGGCGGGTGCCCGGCGGGCGCGGCGGGCCCCGAGGGGCGCCGCTGGTCGGCGCGCCGGCCGGGGGCGGTCACCATTCGATGCCCTTCTGACCCTTCTGGCCGGCGTCCATCGGGTGCTTGACCTTGGTCATCTCCGCGACCAGGTCGGCGGCGTCGACCAGGCGCGCGTCGGCGTCCCGGCCCGTGATGACGACGTGCTGGAAGCCGGGACGGTTCGCCAGGGTGTCGACGACCTCGTCCACGTCCACCCAGCCCCACTTCATCGGGTAGGTGAACTCGTCGAGCACGTACAGGCCGTAGCGCTCAGCGGCCAGGTCGCGCTGGATCTGCCGCCAGCCCTCCAGGGCGTCGGCGGCGTGGTCGGCCGCGCCGCCGCGCTGGATCCAGGACCAGCCCTCGCCCATCTTGTGCCAGGCGACCGGGGCGCCCTGTCCGGTGCGCTCGTGCACCTCGCCGAGGGCGCGGAAGGCGTTCTCCTCCCCCACCCGCCACTTGGCGCTCTTGACGAACTGGAACACCCCGATCGGCAGCCCGGCCGTCCAGGCCCGCAGCGCCAGCCCGAACGCGGCGGTCGACTTTCCCTTCATCTGTCCGGTGTGCACCATCAGCAGCGGCCGGTGGCGCCGCTGCCGGGTGGTCAGCCCGTCGGCGGGCACGTGGGACGGCTTGCCCTGCGGCATCAGGCAACGCTCCTGTTCTCCCCGCCGCCGACGCCAACGACGGCGGTGGTGGTGGTCGCGGCGGTCGAGGTCGCGGCGATCTTGGTAGGAAAGGGCCCCTCTGGGGGCCGTTTCTCGCCAAGATCTGCGGCGGACCGCCCGTGCGGGGCTCGGCGGGACGCCGGCGCGGGGGTGGGGCGGGCGGCGGCGAGGGTGGTGAGGGGGGCGGTGGTCACCTCGTCGAGGCGGTGGTGGGCGGCGTCCAGTTGGGCGGCGAGGCGACGGGCCAGGCCGAGGCGCACGGGACCGCTCTCGCAGTCCACGACGACGCAGGGCGCCCCGGTCGCGGCCAGCACACCCGCCGCGCGGGCCGCCCGGTCGAGCGGGCGGTCGCCGGCGGTGGCCCGGCCGTCGGTGACGACCAGCACCAGGGGACGGCGGCGCGGGTCGCGCAGCCGCTCGACCCGCAACAGCTCGGCGGCGGCCAGCAGGCCTTCGGCCAGCGGGGTGCGCCCGCCGGTGGGCAGCTCGGCCAGCCGTGCGGAGGCGGCGAGCACCGACGAGGTGGCCGGCAGCAGGGTCTGCGCGGCGGCGCCCCGGAAGGCGACCACCGCGACCTTGTCCCGGCGCTGGTAGGCGTCGGTGAGCAGCGCCAGCACGGCGCCCTTGACGGCGGCCATCCGCGTGCGGGCGCCCATCGAGCCGCTGGCGTCGACCACGAAGAGCACCAGGTTGCCCTCGCGTCCCTCGCGGACGGCCTCGCGGACGTCGTCGGGGCGCAGCCGCAGCGGCCCGCCGACCCGACCCCGGGCGGCCTGGTGCGGGGCGGCGGCCCGGACCGTCGCCGGCAGGTGCAGCGCGCCGGACCGGCCGGTCGGCACCCGCGCCCCGGTGGTGCGGCCCCGCCCGGTGCGGGCCCGGGAGCGGCGGCCGGGCACCCCGTCACCGATCCCGGGCGCGGTGAGCAGCCGCGCCTTCAGCCCCTGCCGGGGTACGGCCACGGCCTGTCCGGCGGCACCTGGCCGGGCGGGGACGTCCTCGACCGTGTCGCCCCCGCCGGCGCCGGGTGGGCCGGCCGAGGTGTCCCGCCCGGGCGCGGGGTCGCCGCCGGGCCGGTCCGGCCAGTCGCCCTCGCCCGGCCGGTCCGGCCACGTGTTGTCGCCGCCGTCCCGGCCCGGGTCGCCGTCGCGGCCGAGGCCCGGCCCGTGGGCGGCCTCGCCGTGCCCGCCGGCACCCGCGCCCCCACCGGCCGGCGCGGAGCCATCCGCGTCGCCGTCGTCCGGGGCGCCGCCGCCCGCACCCGGGCCACCGGATCCGCCGCCCTCCGGGCCGGAGTCCGGACGGCCGCCGGGGCCGCCGGAACCGCCCGGGTCGTCGTCGGGGTCGTCGTCGCGGACCCGGTCCAGGGCCTCGTCGAGTCGCTTCTCGTCCAGGCCGGGCGTGTCGAACGGGTCCCGGCGGCGTCGGTGCGGCAGCGCCAGCCGGGCGGCGACCCGCACGTCCTCCACCGTGACCGCGTCCCGGCCGTGCCAGGCGGCGTGCGCCAGCGCGGTACGGGCGGTGACGATGTCGGCGCGCATGCCGTCCACATCGAACGCGGCACACACCTCGGCGATCTGGCGCAGCGCGGCGTCGGGCAGCAGCACGTGCGCCAGCCGCTGCCGGGCGACCGCCACCCGGTGGGCCACCTGCGCGTCCGCCTCGGCCCAGCGGGCGGCGAAACCGGCCGGATCGGCGTCGGCGGCCAGCCGTCGGCGGACCACCTCGACGCGTACGGCCGGGTCGCGGCTGGCGCCGACCTCGACGGTGAGTCCGAACCGGTCCAGCAGCTGGGGGCGCAGCTCCCCCTCCTCCGGGTTCATCGTGCCGACCAGCAGGAACCGCGACGCGTGGCTGACCGAGACGCCCTCGCGCTCCACGTGGCAACGGCCCATGGCGGCGGCGTCGAGGAGGAGGTCGACCAGGTGGTCGTGGAGCAGGTTGACCTCGTCGACGTAGAGCAGCCCGCGGTGGGCGGCGGCGAGCAGGCCCGGCTCGAAGGCACGTACGCCCTCGCCGAGGGCCTTCTCCAGGTCGAGCGAGCCGACCACCCGGTCCTCGGCCGCGCCGACGGGCAGCTCCACCAGCCGGGCGGGACACCGCTCGGCGGCCGGGGCGCCCGGGTGCGGGCCGTCCGGGCAGGACGGGTCGGGCGCGGCCGGGTCGCAGGCGAAGCGGCAGCCGGCCACCCGGTCGACCGGCGGCAGCAGCGCCGCCAGGGCCCGTACGGCCGTGGACTTGGCGGTGCCCTTCTCGCCGCGCACGAGCACCCCGCCGATCGCCGGGGAGACGGCGTTGAGCAGCAGGGCCAGCCGCATGTCGTCCATGCCCAGCACCGCGCTGAACGGGTAGGTGGTCATGAGCGTTCCTCCAGGTCGCCCTCGCTGGCCAGGTACGTCTCCCGGAGCCGGTCCAGGGTGGCCGGCTCGGGCTCGGCCCACAGGCCCCGGTCGGCCGCCTCCAGCAGCCGCTCGGTGATGCCGCGCAGCGCCCACGGGTTCGACCGCTCCAGGAACTCCCGGGTGGTGTCGTCGAAGACGTACGCGGCGGCCAGGTGCTCGTACATCCAGTCGTCGACGACGCCGGCGGTGGCGTCGTAGCCGAACAGGTAGTCGACGGTGGCGGCCAGCTCGAAGGCGCCCTTGTAGCCGTGCCGGCGCATCGCGGCGATCCACTTCGGGTTGACCACCCGCGCCCGGAACACCCGCCGGGTCTCCTCGCCGAGCGTGCGGGTGCGTACGTCGTGCGGCATGGCCGAGTCCCCCACGTACGCGGCCGGAGCGGCCCCGGTGAGGTGGCGGACCATCGCCACCATCCCGCCGTGGTACTGGAAGTAGTCGTCGGAGTCGACGATGTCGTGCTCGCGGGTGTCCTGGTTCTTCACCGCCACGGCGATCCGGGCGAAGGAGCGTTCCATGTCGGCGCGCGCCTCCCGCCCGTCCAGCCCCCGGCCGTAGGCGTAGCCGCCCCAGACGGCGTACACCTCGGCGAGGTCGGCGTCGCTGCGCCAGTTGCGGGCGTCGATCAGCGGCAGCAGCCCGGCCCCGTACGCGCCCGGCTTGGAGCCGAAGACGCGGGCGGTGGCCCGCCGCTCGTCGCCGTGCTCGGCGAGGTCGGCGGCGACGTGGGCGCGCACGAAGTTCTCCTCGGCGGGCTCGTCGAGCGCGGCCACCAGCCGCACCGCGTCGTCGATGAGCGCGACCACGTGCGGGAAGGCGTCGCGGAAGAAGCCGGAGATGCGTACGGTCACGTCGACGCGGGGGCGGCCCAGCTCCGCCGTCGGCACCACCTCGACGCCGGTGACCCGCCGGGACCGGTCGTCCCAGGTGGGGCGGCAGCCGAGCAGGGCCAGCACCTCGGCGATGTCGTCGCCCTGGGTGCGCATGGCGCTGGTGCCCCAGACGGTGAGCCCGACCGAGCGGGGGTACTCGCCGGTGTCGGCGAGGTGCCGGGCGAGCAGCGAGTCGGCCAGGGCCACGCCGACGTCCCAGGCGTTGCGGCTCGGGACGGCCTTCGGGTCGACGGAGTAGAAGTTGCGGCCGGTGGGAAGCACGTTGACCAGCCCCCGGGTGGGCGAGCCCGACGGGCCGGGCGGCACGAACCGCCCGTCCAGCGCGCCCACCACCCGCTCGATCTCGTCGGTCGTACGGTCCAGGCGCGGCACCAGCTCGGTGGCGGCGAAGCGGAGCACCGCGGCGGCGTCCGGCACGGCCCGCCCGGCCACCTCCTCGACCACCGCGTCGACGGCGTCGGCGTCCCAGCCGAGGGTCTCCATCCCGACGACCAGCCGGCGGGCCAGCGCCTCGATCAGGTCGACCGCGTCGGCGGCGGTGACGCCCGGCCCGTCCACGGTCTCGGTCAGCGCCTCGGGCACGGCCAGCCGCTCCCCCGGGGCGGCGAGCAGCGCCTGCTCGTCCAGCCCGTACGCGGCGGCCAGGGCCTGCCGCAGCCCGGGCAGCGCGCGGGCGCCGCCCCACACCTGCGGGGCGCGCAGCACGGCGAGCACGAGGTTGACCCGGGCCTCGCCGGTGGGCGCGGCGGCGAGGACGTGCAGGCCGTCGCGGATCTGCACGTCCTTGACCTCGCACAGGTAGCCGTCGAGGTGCAGCACGAAGTCGTCGAAGTCGTCGGCGTCGGGCATGGCCTCGGCGTGCAGGTCGTGGTGCAGCTCGGCGGCGCGCACCAGGTCCCAGATCTGGGCCCGCACGGTCGGCACCTTGGCCGGGTCGAGGGCCTGCACGGTGGCGTACTCGTCGAGCAGCTGCTCCAGCTTCGCCAGGTCGCCGTACGTCTCGGCGCGGGCCATCGGCGGCACGAGGTGGTCGACGACCACGGCGTGCGCGCGCCGCTTGGCCTGGGTGCCCTCGCCGGGATCGTTGACGATGAACGGGTACACCAGCGGCAGGTCGCCGAGGACGGCGTCCGGGGCGCAGCCGGCGGCCAGCCCGAGGCCCTTGCCGGGCAGCCACTCCAGGGTGCCGTGCTTGCCCAGGTGCACCACGGCGTCCGCGCCGAACCCGCCGTCCGCGACGGGCGCGGCCAGCCAGCGGTACGCGGCCAGGTAGTGGTGGCTGGGCGGCAGGTCCGGGTCGTGGTAGATGGCGATCGGGTTCTCCCCGAAGCCGCGCGGCGGCTGGATCAGCAGCACCACGTTGCCGAAGCGCAGCCCGGCGAGCACGATGTCGCCGCCGTCGGTGTAGAGCGCGCCGGGCGGCTCACCCCAGTGGGCGAGCATCCGTTCCCGCAGCTCCGCCGGCACCTGCGCGAACCAGCGCCGGTAGACCTCCCCCGGCACCCGTGCCTCGGCGGCGCCGAGCTGCTCCGGGGTGAGCCACTCGACGTCGTGGCCGCCGGCGGCGATGAGGGCGTGGATGAGCGCGTCGCCGTCGTCGGGTGCCGGGGCGTCGCCGAGGTCGTAGCCGGCCTCGGCCAGGGCGGCGAGCAGCCGCACCGCCGAGGCGGGGGTGTCCAGGCCGACGGCGTTGCCGACCCGGGAGTGCTTCGTCGGGTACGAGCTGAGCACGACCGCGAGCCGCTTGTCGGCCTGGGGCACGTGCCGCAGCCGGGCGTGCCGCACGGCGATGCCGGCCACCCGGGCGGCCCGCTCCGGGTCGGCGGCGTAGGTGGAGAGCCCGTCGGCGTCGATCTTCTTGAACGAGAACGGCACGGTCACGATCCGGCCGTCGAACTCGGGGATCGCCACCTGCATGGCGGCGTCCAGCGGGGACAGCCCGGCGTCGCTGTCGGCCCACTGCTCGCGGGTGCTGGTCAGGCAGAGCGCCTGGATCACCGGCACGTCGAGAGCGGCGAGCGCGCCCACGTCCCAGGCGTCCTCGTCGCCCCCGCCGGAGGCGTCGGCGGCGACCGCGCCGCCGGCGGCGAGCACGGTGACCAGCAGGGCGTCGCAGCGGGCGAAGAGCCCGAGCGGGCCCGCGCCGGCGGTGAGGCCGCGCAGCGAGCCGCAGTAGATGGGCAGCGGGTCCCCACCGGCCGCGTCGACGGCGTCGGCGAGGACGTCGACGAACCCGGTGTTCGCGGCGAGGGCGTGCGCCCGGTAGAAGACGATCCCGACGGTCGGCCGGTCCGGCCGCGCGGGCCGCTCGCCGTGGATGCCGTACGTCGGGGTGGGCGAAGGCGGCGCGAACCCCTCGCCGGTGAGCAGCACCGTGTCGGAGAGGAAGCGGGCGAGCTGCGCGAGGTTCTCCGGCCCGCCCTCGACCAGGTAGGCCAGGGCCTGGGTGGCCACCCCGGAGGCCACCGTGGACGCCGCCATCAGCTCCGCGTCCGGCACGTTCTCGCCGCCGAGCACGACCGTCGGCACGCCGGAGGCCAGCACCGCCGCGAGCCCGTCCGGCCACGCCTGCCGGCCGCCGAGCAGGCGTACGACGGCGAGGTCCACGCCGTCGAGCAGCGCGAGCACGGCGTCGGCGGCGACCCGGGCGGGGTTGGCGAGCCGGTAGTCGGCGCCGCTGGCGCGGGCGGCGAGCAGGTCGGTGTCGGCGGTGGACAGCAGCAGGATGCGCACGCGTGGCTCCGGAGAGTGACGCCCGGGTCGGCGCGGGGACGACCGGGCGGGGCGAGGGGTGGGCGCGGTTCAGCGGGTACGGCGCGCCGGCGGCCGACTCACGGGCGGGTCGGGCGACGCGGCGCGGGCGTCAGCGGCAGGTGGCGGGGGCGCGCGGGGGAACGGCGGCGGGCTGGCCGGGGGCGGTGCGGACCGGCTGCGCGGCACGGCGACCTGCCTGCCACACGTAGGCGTGGCCGCCTGCGGCGCTGCCACGGCCGGGCACGATGCGACGATGATCGTCGATGGCGGAGACGCGGTGCGTCATCGGGTCCTCCTCGGGTGTCCACGCCCTGGGGTCACTCCGACGGCCGAAGTATCCTGGCTCCCGGATCGACGCTCACCCCCGGCCTTCCAACCGCGCACGCACGGCCGTGACTCACGAGGGGGGATCGCTCCCCGGTGACAGTGGCGGGACCGCGCCGGAATCGCACCGGCTTCCTTCACTGCCGTCAGGCCGCGAATGCTGCCACACCCCCGGGCCGCCGGTCAACGCCGCCCCACCCGGCCGCGACGGGGCAACGATCGATCGACAGGTGACGATCAACCTTCCGGCGGCGTCCGTTCCCGCAATGTCGCCGGTCGATGGGCCGACAATTTCCGTCGGGCCGGTTCCGGTCCCCGGAAAAGGCGCCCCGGCGGCCCGCGCGCGGGCCGGGGCGCCCCCCGCACGCGCCCAGCGTGGCGGGGACCGTTCCGTCTCCCACCAGGCGCGGCGCGACGTTCGGGGACGGCCCCGCGCCGCCGCCGAGACGTCGCGGCATTTCACGGCGGCCGATGTCGCCGCTCACCGGTCGGCGAGCCCCGATCCGTAGCCGGCGATCACCAGTTGCGCCCGGTCGTGGGCGGCCAACTTCGTCAGCAACCGGCCGGTGCGCCTCCTGACCGCGCCCCGGCTGAGAGCACCGGGAAGTTGGCGCGGAAGGTGTCGTGCGGGTCGTGGCGGCGCTTGATGTCGCCGAGGCGGTCCAGTACGTCGGAATTGAACGCGTCGGCGACGGTCTCGTTCGGATTGAGGAAGGTCAGGGGTTTGCGCCCGCTGGTGGGCAGCGCGTCGGCGAGGGCGCGTTGTCTGGCGGTGACGGCTTCGGTACGGCCTGGGTCGGCGGGCAGTCCGAACATGTACAGCGCGTAGGGCTCGGTGAGCGGACCGTGTGGGCTGTCCGACGGGCCGGCGAGCGCGCCGCCCAGGTGCCGTAGCTGCGCGCTGAGCAGCGGCTCAATCGGATCGTCCAGCAATGTCCTGACCGCCTTGTCGTCCAGCACGGTCAGCAGCTCGGTGTGGGACAGCCCGGCGCTCGGGTCGGTTGGTTCCGCGGTGATGGCGCCGAGTTCGGCCACCGACATGGGGCGTCGGCTGTCGGACAGCGGCGATGGCAGGCGGTCCAGCGGGGCCAGCAGGCTGTGGGCCTCGGCGGGGTCGCCGAGGTAGGTGGCGTCGACGGCGACCATCGGCTCGGCGCCGGGGAAGTGCAGGAGGTCCAGCCAGACGGTCAGTTCGTCCGGTGCGGTGGCGGTGATCGTGCGGTACGCGTCCATCACCGCCCAGGCGTGCCGGACGGGCCACAGCATCCTGCCTCCGTACAGGCTCGGTGCGGGGTGCAGGGCGAGTTCGAGGGCGGTGACGATGGCGAAGCTGCCGCCGCCGCCGCGCAGCGCCCAGTACAGCTCTGGTTCGGTGTCGGCGGTGACATGTCGTTCGTGGCCTTCGGTGTCGACGATGTCGAAGGCGGTGACGCTGTCGGCGACCCAGCCGTGTGCCCGACCGAACCAGCTCAGTCCGCCGCCGAGCGCGACGCCGGCGACGCTGACCACCGGCGAGCTGCCGGGTAGGCCGGTCAGGCCGTGGGGTGCGGCGGCTGCCTGGAGCAGGCCGGACGCCACGCCCGCGCCGACGCGGGCACGGCGGGTGGCGGGGACGACCTGGAGGGTGTCCAGGCGTCGGGTGCGCAGCAGGATCGTGCCGGCGGTACGGCCGGAGGCGCCGTGCCCGTTGGGTTGGGTGGTGATGCTCAGCCCGGCGGCGCGGGCGTGACGGACGAGCGCGACGACGTCGGCGGCGTCGGCGGCCTCGACCACGGCGTCGACCTGCTGTTCGATGGCGAGGTTCCAGGGTCGGCGGGCGGTGTCGAAGGCGGGCTCGCCGGGCAGCCACACTTGGCCGCGGAGGACGGCGCGCAGACCGTGCAGGGCGTTCATGCGTTCCTTCTCTCGTGGGTTCAGACGGCGACGCGCGCGAACGCGGCCAGGGCGTGGCTGTCGGTGACGTACATGGCTGCTCCCGCAGTTTGATCGGGTGTTTCGGTGCCTCAACCCTGCGGCTGGCCCGGACGACGAACAATGCCGACCTGTGCCACGATCGTGAAGCTGGCGTTAACGATGCAGGGAGATGGGGATGCTGGAGCGGCACGAGTTGGAGGCGTTTCTCGCCGTCGCCGAGGAACTGCACTTCGGCCGCGCCGCCGAACGGCTACGGGTCTCCACCGCGAGGGTCAGCCAGACCATCCGCAAGGTGGAACGGCGGGTCGGCGTCGCACTGTTCAACCGGACCAGCCGGCGGGTCGAACTGTCCCCGGTCGGGCGCGCGCTCTACGACGAGCTCCGACCGGCCTGGGATCAGATTGCCGCGGCAGTCGGCCGAGCGGTCGAGGCCGGCCGCGGATTCACCGGAACCCTGCGGGTCTGCTTCACCGGCGCGGCCGGTGGCCAACTGCTGGTCAGCATCACCGAGGTGTTCCGGCGGCGGCATCCCGAGTGCCAGACCCAGATCCGCGAAGCGCAGATGGGTGAACTGATGCCCTGGCTGCGCGGCGGCGAGGTCGACCTCGCCCTGGCCACCTTCCCCGTGGACGAGCCCGGCATCGTCACGGGTCCGGTCCTGGTGTCCGAGGCCCGGTTTTTGGCCGTGCCGGTCGGGCATCCCTTCGCCCGTCGCGACGCTGTCTCGGTCGAAGACCTGGCCGATGTCGCCATGCTGCAACTGCCCGACACACTGCCACGGTCTCTGCGCGCCGACCGCACCCCACACGTCACCCCGGCCGGACGACCCATTAGGGCCGGTATCTCCGCCGCGACGTTCCACGAGGTTCTCACACACGTCGGCGCCGGTCTCGGCGTCTTCCCTGTCGGCGCCAACGCCAGGCGCTACTACGCCCGCCCCGACGTCGCTTATGTGCACCTCGGCGACGCGCCACCCCTGCAGTGGGGCCTGCTCTGGCGCGCCGACGGCGCCACTGCCCGCGTCCGCGCCTTTGCGGAGGCCGCCCACACGCTCACCTTGAAAGACCGGTAAGAGGACAACACCGGCGGTGACCGACGCGGGGCGGGCCGGCGGGCGGCGGACCCGTCAACGGGCGTGGCGCTCCGGGTGGGCCCGGTTCCACACCCGCATCCGCTCCGGGTAGCCGGTGCGGGTGGCCCCGTACAGCGGCACCGCGTGCTTGCGGGCGACGGACCCGGCGGCGCGCGGCGAGCCGGTGCGACGGCGGATCCACTCGCCGTCGTGGGCGGTGGCGACCACGGTGGTGTCGGTCGCCGTGGCCTCAGCGGGCCCCGTCAGGCCGGGTCGCCCGGTGCGGTAGGGCGGGACGCGACACGCCAGGCAGCGGTCGCGGCGACCGCCACCGTCGCGCTGAACAGGAAGGGTGCCCGCATGCCCAGGCCGGCGGCCAGCGCGCCGCCGGCGAGCGCCCCGAGCGCGGCGCAGCCGTAGGAGAGCATCCGGGAGGCGGCGACCACCCGGCCGAGCAGGTCGCCGGGCACGAGGCGTTGCCGCAGCGACAGCGCGGCCACGTTGAGGACGGCGAACGCCGCGCTGGTGCCGACGACGACGGCCACGGCGGCGAGGCGGTGCGGCGCGACGACCAGGAGTGCCGGCGCTCCGGCGGTGACCGCCATCGACCAGGTCAGCACGTGCCGGTGCCGGAAGCGGGCGATCAGCCGGTCGGCGGCGAGGGAGCCGCCGAGGCCACCGCCCGCGCCGGTGGCCAGCAGCAGGCCGAAGCCGAGCGCGCCGAGGCCGAGGCTGTCCCGCGCGTACAGCACGAAGATCGCGAACCAGGCGCTGTCGGCGGCGGCGACGGCCGCGCCGACGAGCACGAGCGTACGGAGCACGGGTTGCCGGGCCAGCCACCGCAACCCGGCGAGCGCCCCACCCCGCGCGGGGGCGGCCGCCCCGACGGGCGGCTCGCCGGGAGCCGACCGTCCCGGGGCCGGGCGGGCGAGGGTCAGCGGCAGGGACAGCACGAGCATGACGGCCAGCGCGAGCGAGGCCCCGTTGACGGCGAAGGGCAGCGCCGCGCCGACGACGAACAGCAGCGCGCCGACGGGCGGGCCGACGAACTCGTTGCCCACGATCTCGCCCGCCACCAGCCGCCCGTTGGCCCTCTCCAGCTGCGCGTCGTCCACCAGCCGGGGGATCGCGGTCTGCGCGGCGGTGTCGCGCAGGGTCTCGCCGACACCGAGCAGGAAGGCGGCGGCGACCACGAGCCCGACCGAGGCCACTCCCGTCGCGACGGTCGCGGCCACCGCCGCCAGCACCACGACCCGGCCGGCGTCGGCGGCGGCGATCAGCGTGCGCGCCGCCCGGCGGTCGGCCAGCGCGCCGGCCAGCAGGCCGGTGACCAGCCACGGCAGGAACTGCGCCGCGGCCACCGCGGCGACCGCCACCGGATCGTCGCTCAGGGCGGCGGCGAGCAGGGGAAAGGCGGCCACCCGGATGCCGTCGCCCAGATTGGCCAACGCCGCGGCGGTCCAGAACGTCCAGAAGGGCCGGCCGAGCGACCGGGACCTATCAGCCACGCAGGGCACCATATCGCCCTCGGTCGGCGGGCGGCGGACCCGTCAGCGGGCGTGGCGCTCCGGGTGGGCCCGGTTCCACACCCGCATCCGCTCCGGGTAGCCGGTGCGGGCGGCCTCGTACAGCGGCACCGCGTGCTTTCGCGCGATGGAGCCGGCGGCGCGCGGCGAGCCGGTGCGACGGCGGATCCACTCGCCGTCGTGGGCGATGGCGACCACGGTGGTGTCGGTCGCGGTGGTCTCCGGTTCCAGGTAGAACTCCACGCCCTGGCGGCTGGTCACGAACGCCTCCAGCGCGGCCAGGTCCTCCCGGGTCGCCTCCCGGTCGAGCTTCGTCGGGGTCGGGTCGGCGGCCCGCGACCGCCGGTTGAACCAGCCCATGTCCCGCTCCTCTCCTCCGGGTCCTCCCAGTGCAGCACCCTTACCTGCGAGGCGGCTGCGAGCGGGGTGTGAGTGCCCTGCCAGGCGACCTCAGCGCACCGGCGGGCGGGTGGCCGGCACCAGGGCGAGGGTGGGCAGCAGCAACAGCGGCACGACGAGCAGTGCCCGCAGGGTGCCGACCCGGTCGCCGAGCAGGCCCAGCAGCGGCGGGCCGGCGAGGAAGGCGGTGTAGCCGATCACGGCGACCACGCTGACGCGGGCCGGCGCCCGCCGCTCGTCGTCGGCCGCCGCGCTCATCCCGACCGGGAAGCCCAGCGACGCGCCGATGCCCCAGAGCGCGACGCCGGCGATCGCCACCGGCCCGGAGCCGGCGAGCACCGCCACGGCCGCGCCGACCGTGGCAAGCACGATGGTGCCGGACAGCACGGGTACCCGGCCCCACCGGTCCAGCGCGACGGTGCCCAGCGTGCGCCCCAGGGTCATGCCGACGACGAAGACGCCGAAGACCGCCGCCCCGGCCGCCTCGCCGAGGTCGTGGCCGTCGATGAAGGCGACCGCCAGCCAGTCGTTGGCGCTGCCCTCGGCGAACGCCGCCACCAGCACCAGCAGTCCGATGAGCAGGGTACGCGGCTCCCGCCAGGCGGCCAGCAGCTCGCGGCGACGCTCGGCCGGGGCGGCCGACGCGGAGGCGGTGCCGCTCTCGGCCGCCGGCAGGAACGACCGCACGGCCAGCAGCGTGCCGAGCAGCACCACCGCGGCCAGCGCGGCCAGGTGCGCGGCGACCGGAACGCCGAGGCGGGCCGCCCCGGCGCCCAGGCCGGCGCCGGCCACGGAGCCGAGGCTCCACGCCGCGTGGAAGCGGGGCATGACCGTACGCCCCAGCCGCCGCTCGACCGCCGCGCCCTCGACGTTCATCGCCACGTCGCAGATGCCGGAGCCGTAGCCGAGGGCGCACAGCCCCACCGCGACCCCGACCGGGGAGCCGGCCAGGGCCCCGACCCCCGTCACGGTCAGCCCGGTCGCGACGACCAGGGTGGAGAGGGCGACGGTGCGGGCCGCCCCGAGCCGCTGGGTCACCAGGCCGGCGGTGGGCATCGCGAGGAGCGCGCCGACGGACATGGCGAGCAGCAGCAGCCCGAGCCGGCCCGCGCTGAGCCCCAGCGCGTCCCGGGCGGCGGGCACCCGGGAGAACCAGGTGGCCACGGCCAGGCCGTTCAGCGCGAACACCACGGCCACGCCGGTACGGGCGGCGAGCACCGGGCGCGGTACGACCGGCGGCGGCGCGGCGGGCGGGGCGACGGTACGGCTCACGGGGGCGTCCTCTCGCCTCGGGTGCTCTCCCGCCCGATCCCACACCTGAGAGCGCTTTCAGGACAACCTGGCCGCGCCCCTTACCGTGGACACGTTCCAGGGGCATGATTCGGTCGACCGTCCACGCCGCGACGGCCGACCACGGGGAGGACCGGGATGACGACGACGCACCGACCACCGACCCTGGAGGACGTCGCCCGGGCGGCGGGCGTCTCCCGGGCCACCGCCTCGCGGGTGCTCGCCGGCACCGGCTACGCCTCCCCCGCCGCCCGCGAACGGGTGAGCGTCGCCGCCGACCGGCTCGGCTACGCGCCGAACCCGGCCGCCCGCGCGCTCGTCCAGGGCACCGGCTTCCGGCTGGTGGTTGCGGTGACCGGCACCGCCGCGACGGTCCTCGACGACCCGTACGTCCACCGGGTCCTCGGCGCGTGCGCCCGGGTCTGCGCGCCGCACGGACTCGGGGTGGCGCTGCACTGGCTGCCCACCCGTGCGCCGGGCGTGGTGCGCCGGCTGGCCGAGGACCGCAGCGTCGGCGGGATCATCCTGATCAACACCACCGAGACGGTGCTGGACGCCGTCCCGGTGGGACTGCGCGGCCGGGTGGCCTCGATCGGCATCGGCTCCGCCCTCGTACCGGCCTTCGACGTGGACAACGGCGGCGGCACCGAGGCCGTGGTCCGGCACCTGTACGCCAGCGGGCGCCGCCGCATCGCCATGGTGACCGGGCCCCGCTGGCTGTCGTGCGCCGGCCGCTCCGTCGGCGCGTACCGGCGGGTGGTGCGCGACGCCGCCCTGCCGGTGCGCCTGGTCCCGGGGGACTTCAGCGCCGACCGGGGCCGGGCGGCGGCCCGGGAGGTCCTGGCGCGCTGGCCGGACACGGACGCGATCGTCGGCAGCAGCGACGCCACCGCCCTCGGGGTGATCGACGGGCTGCGCGGCGACGGCGTCCAGGTGCCCGGGGACGTCGCGGTGACCGGTTTCGACGACATCCCGCTCGCCGCGATGACCACCCCCGCGCTGACCACGGCCACCCACCCGGTCACGCAGATCGCCTCGGCGGCGGCGACGGCCGTACTGGGCGGGCGGCCGGTGCCGCCGGCGACGATGTTCCCGTCCCGGCTGGTCCGCCGGGTGAGCGGCTGAGTCGTCGGGCGGCCGGTGGGATTGACCGTCGGGCAGGCGGGTAACCGCCGGCGCACGCCCGCCGAGGACGAGGAGCGGTAACCCGTGGTCGAACCCGCGCCGCCGCACCGGCAGCCGGAGGAGAACCCTCGGCACGGCCGGCTGGCCGCGCGGCCGGCGCCGCCGACCGCCCTGGCCGCCGCCGGGCTGACGTCGCTGACCGACCCCGGGGGCGCCCCGCTGGCGCTGGCGTACGCCCCGGAGCCCGTCGGCGGCCCGCCGTACCGGCTGGTGCTGCTCCTGCACGGGGCCGGCGGCTCGGCCCGGCAGGGGCTCGACCTGCTGCTGCCGGTGGCCGACGCGCACCGGCTGCTGCTGGTCGCCCCGCAGGCGGTGGCGAGCAGCTGGGACCTGGTCGGTGAGGGCTTCGGGGCGGACGTACGGCGCATCGACGCCCTGCTGGCCATGGCCTTCGCCGGTTACCCCGTCGCCCGGGTGGCGTTCGGCGGGTTCTCCGACGGCGCCTCGTACGCCCTCTCCCTGGGCCTGACCAACGGCGACCTGGTCGACGCGGTGGTGGCCTTCTCCCCCGGTTTCGCCGCGCCGCTGGTCACCCACGGCCGGCCCCGGATCTACGTCTCGCACGGCACCCGGGACCCCGTCCTGCCGGTCGACGTGTGCAGCCGCCGCCTGGTCCCCCGCCTGCGCTCCCTCGGCTACGACGTCACCTACGACGAGTTCCCCGGCCACCACGAGATCCCCCCGACCATCCGCACCCGCGCCACCACCTGGCTGGCCCCCTGACCCACCCCCCTCTCCGCGCCCCACCCTCTCCCGCGGAGATCAGGGAGTCCTGGTGGGCGTCATCGCGCCCTTCCCGACTTTCGCGGGACACCCCACCTGCATGCTCGACGCCGACTCGGGGGGTGCGGGTCGGGTCACGTCGATGGACGGTTCAAGCCGTGGCCGGTTGGGGAAAGTCACCCCGGCGGGACGATGAGGGGCAGGGCTCGACGGCTGCCTGCGACCCGGACACCAGGGCGGCGACAGGGGGCCGGGACGTGGAATCGAAGCAGCGCGCCGAACCGGCGGGCGCCGGGGCGGCCGTCGACCTCTTCGCCGGCGACGATCCGACCAGCGCCGCGCACCGGGCCACCGACTGGGCGGCCACTCCCCTGGGTCCCGTGGAGACCTGGCCGCCGGAGCTGTGCGCGGCGGTGCGCACCGTGCTGCCGTCGAAGATCCCGATGCTGCTGTGGTGGGGCCCCGAGCTGGTGCAGATCTTCAACCACGCGTACACGCCGGTCCTCGGCGACAAGTACCCGGCCGCGATCGGTCAGCCGGGCGCGCGGTGCTGGCAGGAGGTCTGGGCCGAGTTGGGTCCGCTGACCGACCAGGTGCTCGCCGGCCACGGCGCCACGTACGCGGAGAACCAACTGCTGATGCTCGACCGGCACGGCTACCTGGAGGAGACGTACTGGACCTTCTCCTACAGCCCGGTGCGCGCCGACGCCGGCCGGATCCCCGGCATCTTCGTGGCCACCACGGACGTCACCGCGCGGGTGCTGGGTGACCGGCGGCTGGAGACGCTGCGCGAGCTGGGTTCGGTCTCGATCGCGGCGGCGGACACCACCCGCGACGCCGTGCGGGCGTCGGCCCGGGTCCTCACCGGCAGCCCCGCCGACCTGCCCGCCGTGATGATCTACCTGCGCCCCGAGGGGACGACGCCGGACGAGGGGCCGGCCGCAGCCGGCGACGGTGGAGAAACCGGCCCCGGACCGGACGACGGCGCGTCGGCGGACGCGGACGAACTGGTCCTGGCCGCCTCGGTCGGCGTGGCCGACGACGCCGCCGCGAGTGCCGGGTGGCTGGCGCAGATCGGCGAGGTCGCGCGGACCGGCCGCCCCGCGCGGGTCCGGGGCGTGGCCCTGCCCGGCGACCCCCGCGCACACGCCGGGGCGGTCGTCGGGGTGCCCGTGGACGAGGTGGTGGTGCTGCCCCTGCCGGCCACCGGACAGGCCCGCCCGACCGGCGTGCTGGTCGCCGGCGTCAGCCCCTTCCGCAGGCTGGACGAGGCGTACGCCGGCTTCCTCGACCTGGTGTCCAGCCGGGTCTCGACGGCGCTGGGCGACGTGCTGGCGTACGAGGCGCAGCGCCGCCGGGCCGCGGCCCTGGCCGAGCTGGACGCGGCGAAGACGGAGTTCTTCACCGACGTCAGCCACGAGCTGCGCACCCCGCTGACACTGATCGCCGGGCCGGTGCGCGAGAGCCTCGCCGACCGCCGCGAGCCGCTCCCGCCGGGCCAGCGCGAACGCCTGGAGCTGGTGCACCGCAACACCGGCCGACTGCGCAAGCTCGTCAACGACATGCTCGACTTCGCCCGCATGGAGGGCGGCCGGCTGGACCCGGAACGCGTGGAGACCGACCTTCCGGCGCTCACCGCCGGCGTCGCCGAGTCCTTCGCGTACGCCATGCGCGAGGCCGGGCTGACCTACCGGGTCGACGTCGAGGCGCTGCCGCGCACCGCGTACGTGGACCGCGACATGTGGGAGAAGGTGGTCGTCAACCTGCTCTCCAACGCCCTGAAGTACACCCTGGCCGGCACAGTGCGCCTGCGGCTGCGCGGCGACGGCGAACGCGTCACGCTGTCCGTCGACGACACCGGCGTCGGTGTCCCCGCCGACCAGCAGCCGCTGCTGTTCCGCCGCTTCCACCGCGTACGCGGCGCCGGCGGCCGGTCGCAGGAGGGCACCGGCATCGGGTTGGCGCTGGTGCAGGAGATGGCCAGTCTGCACGGCGGCGAGGTCAGCGTGCGCTCGGTCGAGGGCGAGGGCTCGACGTTCACCATCCGCCTGCCGTACGGCCGGGCCACCGCCACCGCCACCGCCACGCGCCGCGAGCGGGCCCACGAGCCGGCACACGAGGCGTACGTCGCCGAGGCCCTGCGCTGGCTGCCGGAGGCCGCGCCCGCCCCCACGGACCGGGCCGACGACGACGCCCGGGACGCCGCCACGGTGCTGGTGGTCGACGACAACGCCGACCTGCGCGCCTTCCTGGCGAGCCTGCTCGCGCCCCACCACCGGGTCGTCGTCGCGGCCGACGGCCGGGAGGCGCTCGACCGCATCGCCGATCGGGTGCCGGACCTGGTGCTGACCGACGTGATGATGCCCCGCCTCGACGGTTTCGGGCTGGTCCGGGCGCTGCGCGCCGACCGGCGTACGGCCGGGTTGCCGATCATCGTGCTCTCCGCCCGCGCCGGCGAGGAGGCGGCGGTGGAGGGACTGCGGACCGGGGCCGACGACTACCTGGCCAAGCCGTTCTCCTCCGAGGAACTGCTGGCCCGGGTGGGCGCGCACCTGGAGCTGGCCCGGTTACGCAACGAGGAGGCGACCTGGCGGGCGGCGCTCATCGAGTCGTTGCAGGACGCGTTCGCCGTGGTCGACGCCGACGGGGCGCTGATCGAGGCGAACGAGGCGTTCTGCCGCCTGGTCGGCGCCGACCGGCTGGCGACACCGGTCGCGCCGCCGCACGCCTGGTGGCCGGAGGCCGACGCCGCGCCCGCCGACCGACTGCTGCTGCTCGACGTGCTGCGTGCCGCGCGGGACTCCGACCGGGGGCGGGTCACCGTGCCGCTGCGGCACGCCGACGGGCAGCGGATCTGGGCCGAGGCGGTCTACAACTCGCTGCGCGAGCCGCGAACCGGCCGCCGCCTCTACGTCGCCACGCTGCGTGAGGTGACCGCCGAGGTCCGGGCCGCCGCGCGACAGTCCGCCCTGGCCGCGCTCTCCGGCCGGCTCGCCCGCGCCACCGACGTGGCCGAGGTGCTCGACGCCGGCCTCTCCGAGCTGTGCACCCTGCTGGACGGCACGCGCGGCCTGGCGGTCTGCGCCGACGCCGCCGGCACGCCGCTGGTGGTGACCCAGGGACTGACGCTGACCCGGCAGGTGCAGCGGGCCCTCGACGGGCTGCCCGCGGACGGCGACCCGCAGCTGGCCGTCGACGACGCGGGTCGGGTCACCGCGATCGGGGCCCGCATCGAGCCGGGCGGGGCACCCGGCGGGGTGTGGCTGGAACTGGATCCGCCCCGGTCGGTACCGACGGTGGACCGGCCGCTGGTGCGGCAGCTCTGCGCCGCGCTGGCCCAGGCGCTGGTCCGCGCGCGGGCCTTCGAGACCCAGCGGACGGTCGCCCTGGCCATGCAGCGGGCGATGCTCGGCCCGGTCGACCTGCCGACCGGGTTCGCGACCCGCTACCAGCCGGCGGTGGCGCCGCTCGAGGTCGGCGGAGACTGGTACGACGTGGTGCAGCTTCCCGGCGACCTCGTCGGCGTGGTGGTGGGCGACGTGGTGGGGCGGGGCCTGCCCGCCGCCACCGTGATGGGTCAGCTGCGCAGCGCCTCACGCGCCCTGCTCCTGCAGGCCAAGAGCCCCGCCGAGGTGCTCAGCGCGCTGGACGACTTCGCCCGCATGGTGCCCGGCGGCGCCTGCACCACCGTCTTCTGCGCCATCATCGACCGCTCGCTGGGCCTGCTCCGCTACTCGTCGGCGGGCCACCCGCCGGGCATCCTGGTGCACCCGGACGGCTCCGCCGAGCTGCTGACCCGCGCCGGTTCGGTGCCGCTGGCCAGCGTCGCGGTGCCCGGCCGGCCGGAGGCCGGGGCGCGACTGCGGCCCGGGTCGACGCTGCTGCTCTACACCGACGGGCTCATCGAGCGCCGCCGGGAACTGATCGACGCCGGCATCTCCCGGGCCGTCGCCGCGCTCACCCAGGGCCGCGAGCTGCCCGAGGGGGCACTGGCCGACCGGATGGTCCGGGACCTGCTGCCCGACACCCGCAACGACGACGTGGCGGTGCTGGTCTACCGGCACCGCGAGCCGGCGGCCTTCGACGCGACGCTGACTGCCGACCCGGGGCAGCTCGCGCCGACCCGCGAGGCGCTGCGGGAGTGGCTCACCGGCCTCGGCATCGGCGAGGCCGACGTCGACGCGGCGCTGATCGCGGCCGGCGAGGCGTGCGCCAACGCGATCGAGCACGGCTACCGGTTCGCCCCGGACGTGTCCGTCACCGTACGGGGGCGGCTGCGCGCCGACCGGCTGGAGATGGTGGTCACCGACACCGGCGGCTGGCGGGAGGCGACCCCCGACGACGGAGAGCGCGGCCGAGGTCAGCTGATCATGACCCGGCTGATGGACGAGGCCACCGTGGACGGCAGCGCCGACGGCACCACCGTACGCCTGGTCAAGCGCGTCTCCGGCGCGTGACCGCCGGCCCGGCCTGCTGGCCGGTTCCGGCTGAAGCTGCACGCGTTCGACGAGGCCGCCCTGGGGCGGCTCACCGACGCCCTCGGCCTGGCCGCCGAGGTGCACCGTGACGACCGGCGGGTACGCGAGCCCTACCTGAACCACCTGCTGCAGGTGGCGATCCGATTGATCGAGATGCGTAGCGCGCAGACCTTCGGCCTTAGCCCGTGTTTCATATGTCCCGGAGGTACTGGTTGATGGCCGCGATGGTCAGGGTGGCCTCGTAGCGCACGGCTAGTTTGTCGTAGCGGGTGGCCATGGCGCGGTGTTGCTTGAGCTGGTTGATGCCGCACTCCACGGCGTGACGCTGGCGGTAGACGTCAGGGCTGAAGGCGGGTGGCCGGCCGCCGCGGGAGCCTTTCGCGAGGCGGTGGGCGTCTTGGTCG